>LUJP01000117.1 GCA_001689535.1 Bacteroidales bacterium M5 | reverse complement strand
TCAGGGCTTTGTTTTGTGTTTTACAGCAGCTTATAAAAAGAGGCTGCGCCGTAGAAACCGAATTACGACACAGCCACTCATGCTTTTTAATGCCGACCTTAGTTAACAGCTAATAATTCAATGTCAAAAATAAGAGTTGAACCGCCTGGAATTCCGGGTTGATTACTCTTTCCATATCCTTGTTCAGCCGGGATATAGACTTCCCATCTGTCGCCAGGACACATCTGCTGCAACGCTATTATCCATCCGGGAATAAGGTCCCTGAGCCGAAAAGCAGGAGCTACTCCGCCACGGCTTGAATCAAAAGATCGGCCATTTATTGTTTTTCCAGTGTAGTGTACTGTTACAACACTTCCCCGGTTCGGCTTTTGCGATAACGCATTTCCCTTCTTGATAACTTTGTAAAGAATGCCTTTATCCAACGGCTTGACACCAGCTTCTTTGGCTTTATCCTCTAACCATCGCCTATTTGCTTCTACATATTCCTTCTTAGCCATAAATTCACCGATTAATGTTTTCCGCAATTGTCTGAAAGAGGACAGCCATTGCAGCCGTCATCTTCTTTCTGGTATTTTTCGTCAGAGCAACAGCTCCCTTTTTTATTTTTGCTTAAAAATACTTTTCTAACTATCCAGCCAATACATAAGGCTAAAGCAAGAATTACACCCCCACCCTGAAGGATATCATTGATATCTAAAGAACAAAACACCATGGCTAAATATCCTTTAAGAGATGCTGAATCTTTTGATATTCCTGTTCAAAATTAGGCGTAAAAATATCTTTGCCTAAAGCTTCCTCTATTTCCTGCCATGGCCAGAATCTAAGGGAATCGGCCTCTCCTTTTTCGGCTACCGGGACATAATCTATCGGAGCAATGCATGCAAAACAGTTTATAAGTTCTCTCTCGATATCGCTTTCAAATTTATAGGACGTCAGGGAAAGAGGATTAAATGAGGTAAGAGAAGCTTCTTCAGCAGCTTCTCGCCTTAATGCTTCTGCAATCTCTTCTCCGAAGCTTACATGACCGCCAACTGAGGTGTCCCATTTCCCAGGTTGAATCAGTTTCGTTAATGCTCTTTTTTGAAGCAACAGACCGCTTCGGTCGCTTTTGATTATATGAAGATGCACTACAGGATGAAGAATTCCGCTACGGGAATGGCACAAACTTCTCGGAGCTTTTCCCGTAACATTGCCTTCTTCATCCAATACAGGAAGCATCTCTTCTTCTGTTTTCATGCCTTATACTGTTTTTTTATAAGAGTATTTAGTCTGGTGGGAGAAAGATTGGCAGGATATAACTCAAAAGGAAGAGTCATTGAACATCCTTGTGCATAACGGCTGCACCCGAAGGCTTTCCGCCCTTTTAATATATGACCCTCTCCACATTTCGGGCATTTGACTTGTTCAAGTTTTGTAATTCTTGGGGTCTTGGGCTTTTCGGCCTTTGGTTTAACGCTTTTGGCCTTCTTAGAGTTTTCCGGTGCCGGTTCTGAAATTGGAGTGCGTGTGATGATTCTTCTGTTTTCAGGGTCGGACATAACGTCATGTACAATTATTTCAATCATACTTTTGAGCTCATCTAAAAACTCTTCGGCATTATATTCGCCTCGTTCAATCTTTCTCAGTTTGTTCTCCCAGAGACCGGTCAATTTAGCGCTCTTAAGAAGTTCCTCCTTAATAAGGGATATAAGTGCAATACCGGCATTACTGGCATGAATATTCTTTTTTTCTCGTATCAGATAGCCTCGTTTGAACAGAGTCTCTATGATTGCAGCTCGGGTAGACGGGCGTCCGATTCCATTTTCTTTCAAGGCATCACGAAGTTCTTCATCGTCAACTGTTTTCCCCGCACTTTCCATTGCCCTAAGTAGCGTACCTTCCGTGAAGAATTTCGGAGGCTGAGTCTGACGTGTGAGCAATGCAGGAGAATGAGGTCCACTCTCCCCTTTCTTGAAATCAGGCATAATCGATTCTTCTCCATCTTCGCCAACGGCGGCTTTCTCGTTGGTGAAGAGCGCTCTCCACCCGGGTTCCTTGATAACCTTTCCGGTGGCCTTGAATTCAAATTTGCCTACCTTGGCCATTACAGTTGTGGTGGAAAAGATGCAGTCTGGATAAAAGGCTGCGATGAATCGTAAGGCTATAAGGTGAAACATCCGTTTCTCATTGCCCTGAAGAATTTCTGGTGACTGACCTGTGGGAATGATTGCATGATGATCGGTTACTTTTGAGTTATCAAAAACCTTCTTCCTTTTTAAAATTTTCTTGGTTAATATGGGGGCGGTAAGATTGGAATACGGAGTCAGTTTCCTAAGTATTTCAGGAACCTTAGGATAGATATCATCCGTAAGGTATGTCGTATCTACTCGAGGATATGTTGTGACCTTTTTTTCGTACAGTCTTTGAATAAGAGCTAGAGATTCTTCCGCCGTCCACCCCCATCTCTTGTTGCATTCAACTTGCAGAGATGTGAGATCAAACAATCTTGGAGGAGCCTCACGGCCGTCTTTCTGGGATACATCCGTGATTTCAAGCGGCATGGCTTTTATTTCCTCCAGTACTGCTTTTGCCTGCTCCTCGTTGTCATACCGACCTTTGGAAGAATTGAATGTGACATCACGGTACGCTGTCTTTATCTCCCAATAATTTTCGGGCTTGAAATTACGGATCTCAAGTTCTCGCTGCACAACCATGGCAAGCGTGGGCGTCTGAACCCTTCCTACGGACAATACCTTGCCCGGTTCGGAATATTTTATGGAATAAAGACGGGTGGCATTCATTCCCAAAATCCAATCGCCGATGGCCCTTGATAAGCCTGCAAGGTAAAGATTTTTGTAATCCGATTCCGGTTTGAGGTCTTTAAAACCTTCTTTTATAGCGTCGTCTGTGAGTGAGGAGATCCAAAGGCGTTCAACAGGACATTTAATCCCCGCCTTCTGCATAACCCAACGCTGGATAAGCTCTCCTTCCTGTCCGGCATCACCACAGTTTATCACAAGATCCGCCTCGGAAACCAATTTCTTTATAACGTCAAATTGCCGCTTTATGCTCTGCTGATCTATCAGCTTAATGCCAAACCGAGGCGGAATCATCGGCAACACGGACAGGCTCCAACGTTTCCAGCATTCAGTATAATCCGAAGGCTCTTTCAGACAGCATAAATGTCCATAGGTCCAGGTCACACGGTAGCCGTTTCCTTCGTAAAAACCATCCCGCCGATCATTGGCTCCAAGTATAGCTGCTATGTCTTTTGCAACGCTAGGTTTCTCAGTAATACAGACTTTCACAAATGTCTTTGATTGTTATCTAAGCCGCGGATTCGCGTAATTCAAGAGTTGAGGATTATTTGCCATTCGATGAACGGATATTCCAGGTGCTTTCACCCCGGGGTCCATCCAGGGTAAGAACAAACGATGTCTGTGTACGGACCACCGGAAAATCTATTTCCACTGGAATCAATCCGCTATTCTCCCATTGAAAATATCTTTTCATATCCACTCCGTCAATATCAGTTGAGGAGTATTTTATTTTCCCAAATGTGCCGTAAAGAGTATCAATCCGGTTTGCCGTATGGGGACGTCCCTTGATTTTGCCATAAAGACGGGTCACATCCGCCCTGTATTCGATACTGTCGGCAATAAATCCGATACTACCTGAACAATCGGCATTAAGGGTACGCAGCGTTTTTGCCTCAAGGCACAAAGAAGCTGAGATCAAAAGAATAGAAGTGAGAATTTTTCTTGTCATGACTCTGATTTTTTGGCATCCTCCCAGAGCTCATCCATCTCTGCAAGCGTCATTTCCGCCAGTTTTTTACCATTCTCCGAAGCCTTCTTCTCAATGTAATTGAAACGTCTAATAAACTTGGAATTGGTTTTCTCAATGGCATTCTCCGGATTTATACCATATAGCCTTGAAATATTGACGAGGCTGAAAAACACATCGCCCATTTCCTGTTCCATGTCAGATATATTTCCTGATTTAGCCTCTTTTTCAAACTCTGAAATCTCTTCCCGGACCTTATTCCAGGCATCCTCTTTGTTTTCCCAATCAAATCCAATATTGGACGCCTTTTCCTGAATACGGTAGCTTTTGATAATAGAAGGAAGAGCCGCAGGTACTCCGGAAAGGACTGTTTTATTACCTCCCTTTTCCTTGAGCTTTATCTGCTCCCAGTTTAGCTCTACGTCATGGGCATCATTCACTTTGGTATCACCAAAGATATGGGGATGCCTGAAAATAAGTTTTGCATTCAGAGCATCGGCCACATCGGCAATATCAAAAGCCCCTTTTTCTTCACCGATTTTGGCATAGAAAAGCACATGGAGCAGCACATCGCCCAGCTCCTTGCGGATATTGGCATCATCTTCTTTTAAGAGTGCGTCGCAAAGCTCATAGACTTCTTCTATGGTGTTTGGCCTCAGCGACTCGTTGGTCTGTTTCCTATCCCACGGGCACTCCACGCGAAGGCGGTCGAGTGTATCAATCACTCGACCGATAGCCTCGATTTTTTCATCTCTGCTATGCATTTTATGCAAATTATAGTTTTACTTCAGAAGAATAGGATTTGAGCCCGCTGTTAAGCCATTCTACAAACTTAGCCACATTCTCATCATAATAATAGGGAGACGCAAGAGGCTTGCCTTCGTTGTCGAGCATCACATAATACGGCTGGCTGTTGGCTGCAAACTTCGAACGCTGGAGATAACTCCATTTGTCACCGATAGTCTTAAGCATCACTGTTTTGCCGTTTTCATTAACTTCAATGGGCTTTTCAAGAGATGTCTTGTCATCAACCATGAGAGTAATGAGTACGAAATTCTCCTTTATAATCGAACTTACTTCCTGAGTGTCAAATACTGCTCCTTCCATCTTACGGCAGTTTACGCAGCCATATCCGGAGAAGTCCACAAGAACAGGACGATTGTTCTCGTTTGCGTAAGCCATGCCTTCATCGAAATCGTGGAATACTTTGAAGTTTCCACCCTCATACAGATTGAAATCTTGGGTATACAGAGGCGGAACGAAGGCACTGACGCTCTTGAGGGGCGCACCCCACAGGCCCGGAATCAGATAAACTGCGAATGCCAGTGAGATAAGCGAAAGGAAGAAGCGTCCTACCGGTACATGATCTAATGGCGCGTCATGGCTGAAACGAATTTTACCAAGCAGATACATTCCAAGGAGAATAAAGATTATCACCCAAAGGGAGACAAATACTTCACGGTCGAGAATCCCCCAGCCGTATGCGAGGTCAGCAACCGAGAGGAATTTAAGAGAAAGTGCAAGTTCAAGGAAGCCTAGCACAACCTTTACCGAATTGAGCCAGCCACCCGAGCGAGGCATTTCTTTAAGCCATGAAGGGAAAATGGCGAATAAAGTAAATGGAATTGCGAGGGCAAGGGCGAAGGCTCCCATTCCTATGGCTGGTCCGGTAATATCTCCTACCGATGCAGCTTCAACCAGAAGGGTTCCGATTATGGGACCGGTGCAGGAAAATGAAACAAGAACCAAAGTGAATGCCATGAAGAAAACAGAAAGCATACCAGTGGTGCGTTCTGCTTTACTATCCACACTGTTGCTCCACTTTGAGGGCAATTTGATGTCGAATGCGCCAAAGAAGGATATGGCGAAAACTACAAGCAAAAGGAAGAAAAGAAGATTGAATACTGCATTTGTGGCTAAATCATTTAGCTTGCTTGCTCCGAAAATAAGTGTTATAGCGAGTCCGAGCACGAGATAAATCACCACAATGGCGCAACCGTATGTGAAAGCATCCGCGATAGAGCGCCGCCTCGAATTACTCTTCTTGAGGAAGAAACTTACCGTAAGAGGTATCATGGGCCATACGCAGGGCGTAAGCAGTGCGACAAGACCGCCGATGAATCCCCATATAAATATATACCACCATGATGATTCAGCAATGGAAGCAGTATTATCGGAAGCATCATCGGTAAATACAACCGGATTCCACCATTTATTTGCAGAAGACTTCTGGTGAGTAGGTGCGCTTAATGCTTTGTTGTCTGTTTGAAGTGTTTCTTCCGAAGGCGTATTTCCCGACGCCACTTTTCCGCCCTTGAAATCAAAAGTCTCGGTTGAAGGAGGAATACAGCTACCGTCATTACAACCCTGGAATCTTACCGATGCCTCAAGAAGATAGGCTCCATTTGGCTCGTTTAGGGTAAAATCCTGATAGAAGTCCACTTTGTCTTCCCACCAGTTGAGTTTGAGATGGAAAACCATGTCGACCTGCTCATGGGGCTTGCGTGAAGGTGTGATATCACCATTCAGAGTCATTCCCTCTACCTTATCAAAGGTAAACGTTGTAGGATTCGGACCGCCGTCGGGCAAATCAATTCCATACAGATGCCATCCTTCATCGATACTTGCTTTGAAAATCAGACGGCCGTTACGTTCGTCGTTCATTTCCACGGATGAGCTCCATGTGACAGGCTTCAGAATCTGTGCCTGAATTCCAGAAATAACTGCAAGAGTAGCAATAATCGCTAAAAGGTATCTTTTCATTTTTTATAATACTTGGCCGATTTGGAAAAAGTTTCTGTTTTGGGGGGCATACATGTCTGTGAATCGCATGACATATATGTTATCTTGCCATTTACTTTTGCTATGGCGGGATTAACGACCTTAAAACGACGGGAGAAGCTAACCGTTTTATCCCACCAGTTAAGCTTCATTCCAAACATTTTGTCATTTACTTCTTTAGGTAAAAAAGATGGAGTGATATTACCTTCGAATTGAATGCCTTGGGATCCGGACAAATCAAATACAGTCGGCTTAGGGCCACCATCAGGCAGTTCCATACCGTAAAGATGCCACCCCGGTTCTATTATGGCCTTCATTATAAGCGTACCCTCCTTCTCTGAGGTCATTTTCACTGAAACTCGCCACTCTATTGGAGATGCTGACTGTGCCAATCCGCGCAAAGAGCAGCACAAAGCAGCAATAGCAAGAAAAATAAATATCTTTATTCGCATATGGATTTGATTTAATTCTTACGGATATGGAATGCTTATGCAAAGTTAAGCATTTCAAGCGACTTTGCCGAGCCTCCTAGGAAAATCATCATCACAATTACCATATTATAAAAATAAAGCCAATCGGATTAAGACTGACTTTATTCCTATTAAATTGAGCCGCGAGTGGGACTCGAACCCACGACCTTTTCGTTACGAATGAAATGCTCTACCAACTGAGCTATTGCGGCTTTTCAAATTTTTCTCTGCAAAGGTACTGAAAAATTTGCATACTTGCAAGAGAGAAAATTTAAGCGGGGACTCTGGTTTGTCCGATAATATTTATATACATTAGGATTTTGAGCCCTTTATCCCACCTTTCACGCCACCTCCCATGGCGAAAATATTCTGGTCGTAGCTCACGGTCTTCATACTCTCTTCGCGTTTTCGCTTTAACGCCAAACGGACCAGCCGGTCCATAAGCTCGCTGAACGGAATTCCGGATGCCTCCCATAGATAGAATGAAAGCGAACCGGGAATAGTGTTGATTTCATTCACATAGATACGACCATTATCCTCATCCATGATCACATCGACTCGGGCCACTCCCTGACAGGAAAGCACCCTGAATGTCTCTCCGGCGAGAAAACGAATCCTTTCAGTGGTTTCTTTAGGCAGATCTGCAGGAATCCTTTTCTGGGAGGCCTGCATTCCCTTAGCCCCTTTGGAGCCGCCCATATATTTATCTGTATATGAAAGAATCTCTCCGCTCTTTATCGGTTCTTCGCATACGGAAGTCTGATATTCATCGGCATCACCGAGAACCGAACAGTTCACCTCATGCAGATTATCCACCATATGCTCTACTATGAGTCTCGAACTATATGTCTTAGCATCGTCAAGACGGGATATTAACTGCTCTCTGTTTCCAGCGCGACCGATTCCCACACTTGACCCAAGATTTGCCGGCTTTACAATTACCGGATATCCGAGTTTTGATTCAATTCTTTCTATAAGTTCCTCTCTCTTGGAGAACCATTCTTTATCAGTAAACCAGACATAGTCAACCACCGGAATCGAACATGCCTGGAGTATCATCTTCATAGTAATCTTATCCATACCATTGGCTGAGGCAAGAACATCACAACCGGCATATGGGATTCCTATCAGATCAAGAAGCCCCTCGAATGTACCGTCTTCTCCATTTGCGCCGTGGAGCACAGGAATGACTACATCAAGATGAGCCACCACAGGATTTCCGAACAGGGATCGTTTCACTCTGTACAAATTATAATCTCCGAAGGAACATGATAAAGTTATTTCGGTGCAGTTTTTCAGCAACGTCTTTATATCTTTGTAGTTGGCCACATCAATCAAAGCCTCTCCGGTATAAAAATGTCCATCCTTAGTGATATAAACCGGTGTAACATCGTATTTTTCACGATCAATAGCGGCCATTGCCTGATTGGCAGAAATTACAGATATCTCATGCTCAGTGCTTCTTCCTCCGAAAAAGACTCCTATATTAGTTTTCATATCCATTTCTGTTAGTATCGTTTAATCATTTAAATGTGTCAGGTAAATCATTTTCATACAAAATGGTATCTCCGTTGGTCACAAACGTCTGCAACAGTCTTTGTGCATCAGCAAAAGTAGCTACATCGTGAACTTCCGGGGAACCTTCGCCGGCAGCTATTCCCGCCAGAATTGCCTCGCGGTTATATTGGCCTACGACTATCGCAATATCTGCCGATACAGAAATTTTCTTGCCGAATTCCTGATTCAGCTCATTCTGTTTTTCACCAAGTTCTATCATTCCTGGGGTAATGATTATTCTTTTTCCTCCGGTCATGGCACGCAGCACATCCAATGCCATGGATGAGCCTGCCGGATTTGAATTGAATGCGTCATCGAGTATGGTGATTCCACCAGAGGTCCTTTTTATACTCAGTCGGTGCTCAACCGGTTCGATTGCTTCAACTGCCCTTTTGATTTTTTCGAAAGACATTCCGAGATGCATTGCAACAATCACGGCTGCAATAAGATTTGACACGTTGCACTCCCCTACCAGCCTGGTATGCAAGTCAAGGCTGGTATCTTTACCGATAATAGAAAATGAGGTGCCCATGGGGCTATATATAATCTGTGAAGCACGGAAATCCGCATTTCCATGTCTTACAGAATATCTGCAAAGCCCCTTAAGTTCCACTTTCTTTTCTGCGATCGGATCAAAGTCATTGTTAATAACGGCAAAACCGTCATCAGGCAACGAATCTATTAGCTCAAATTTGGTCCGGCACACATTCTCTATGGTCTTGAACGACTCAAGATGCTGTGGCCCCACAGCTGTCACTATTCCTATGGAAGGATGAACCAGATCACAGATATCTTTTATATCGCCGATGTTTTTTGCTCCCATTTCACAGATGAAAATCTCAGTATAAGGCTTCATCAGTTCCCTGATAGTCCTTATAACTCCCAGGGTGGTATTATAGCTTCCGGGAGTCATCAGTACCTCAAACTGCTCCGAGAGAATGCGGTTAAGATAGTGCTTGGTACTGGTTTTACCATAGCTGCCGGTTATTCCTATTACGGTCAGTCCTGGCATTGATGAAAGGATTCGCGCGGCATCTTTCCTGTACCCATTGTTTATATGGCGTTCTATGGGAGAAAGAAGCCATACGCTCACCATTATGATAATGTGCGAACCGCAATACAGTCCAAGGAAAGTGAGGCAAATTACGTATAGTAGCGGATATATCCCAGAAGATTGACTACACAGTGTGATAGCAAGCGTCAAAAGTGCTGATATAATGACACCTACAGAATAAATCCTTTTGGCCCTCTGTGTCCAGACTAATGGTTTCTTATATTTTCGAGTAGCAAGATAGATAAATGAGCCCAAAGCAAATGCCGCAATTATTCCGAATGAGACAATAGACGAGGCAAACGGACTCATTGAAATCAGCAGCACGCATAGTGCCGCTAATCTTTGCCAGGATGTTGTATCCCCACTTGTTTTAAGCCAACGGGTATATCTTTCATTTCTGTAGCTGTTTTGCTGCATCATCATTAAGTCCCGCCTGAGTTCGGCAAGAAAATTAAAAAGGGTAATGAGCGTAATACAGCTGACGGTAATTATCAATAGCATAATAAATATCTTTTAATATTATGAGGCAAGAAAGCTCTTTAATACGGCAGCAAACTGGCGAGGATTGTCAAGAAAGCTGTAGTGACCACATCCCGGGAACGCCACAAGTCCGGCATCTGGAATAAACCTTTCCATCTTTCTAGCATCGGAAAGAGGCGTCGCAGTATCATTTTCTCCCCATATCAGCAGAGTGGGAGCTTTAATCAGGTGAAGCCTGGATGAAAGATCTTCATTGACAACCTTGCTGAGTATACTTCTCATCAACGGGGTTGCAGACCTGTAATCGGCACTCCCCGTCCGGGCCCGTCTTTCCTCAATCTTTTTTTGTGCACGTTCCTTTCCAAGAAGTAGGCTAAGTGTATGCCTATAAGCCTTGAAAGAATATATTTTCAAGTAATACTTGATAGACCGCTTGGGCTTGATTCCAGCGGAATCTATAAGCACAAGCTTATCCACAGGATTGCGGGAGGCAAACAGGATGCCGACCCTTCCTCCGAACGAATGCCCTATCAAGACCGGACGTTCTATACCCATGGCTTTGGCAAAACGTTCTATTAAAGAAGTATATTCCTCTACGCCCCACACACCATCCGGTTCGGGTGATTCTCCGAATCCGGGGAAATCGACACTGTAGACTGTGTGGTTCTCTTTGGCAACAGCCTCTACTGACGCAACCGTTGTATGGTTACAGCCCCATCCATGCATCAGAATTATCGGGGCTCCGTTCCCATCCTTTGTATAATGCAGTCTGCAACCATCAATATCGATAGATCGGGTCATAAGTGTGGTGTTGATTTTTATCACAAAGGTAATGATTATTTAGAATGGTTGTCTATGTTGAAAGAAAGAAAAAAGGAGGAAACTTCTCACGAAGTCTTCTCCTTCCATTCATCACATTATGCTTATAAGTGTATATCAGTAGTTTCTATTAGTAATTTCTGTTATTGATAGCGACTTTCTATTATTGACCAGTCAACTATGTCCCAGAGTGCTTTCAATGCATCCTGACGACGATTTTGGTAGTCAAGATAGTAGGCATGTTCCCATACATCGAAAACAAGCAGTGGGATAAGTCCGTCGGTAAGAGGGTTGCCGGCGTTTGATTTCTGAGAAATGAACAATTTGCCATCAGCGTCTGACGACAGCCAGATCCAGCCGCTTCCAAAAATCTTTGTCCCCGACTCAATAAATTCGTTTTTGAAGTTCTCGAAAGAGCCAAACTGTTCATCAATCGCTCTCCGTAGTCGGCCGGCTGGCTCCCCGCCTCCGTCGGGAGAGAAAGAGAAGAAATAGAATATGTGGTTCCATGCCTGAGATGCATTGTTGAACAATGCCCCTTCCGATTTGATTATTATATCTTCAAGATCCATATCGGCATACTCTGTTCCTTCAATAAGTTTATTGAGATTGTCGATATAAGCCTTCTCATGCTTTCCATAATGGAAATTCACGGTCTCCTGTGAAATAGCGGGCTCTAATGCATCAGGAGCGTAAGGTAACTTGGGCTGAATATAGGAAGGATTCTTCATCTTACGATTTATTTTAGGTTCTATATTCCTAACATCTTCCCTCAGTTTAAGTTCACTATAGGATAATATTTAACTAAAGTTATTATAGATGGTTGTCATCCAGCCAATCGAATATTGTGTTGTAATAAGCGTTTCTCACCTTCGGTGAAGATAACGAAAGGTCATGAAGCCCACCTCTCAATGCAATTATTGTCACATCGGGGCCGAGCATTCTTCCGTATTTAGTTATATCTTTGACATCCAGCACCACATCAGCCTGATTAGCCTCAGGGGTCCACGCATTTAATATAACGCTTTTGAGAGAGCGGAGCACAAGAATCGGCACATGGATTTTTCCTTTCATATTCCTCAATTTATGTTGGGCGGAGTTTATGGCCCTTATCCATCTCAGATCGACTTTAGTGGAAGACGGATTTTTCCATATGGTATCATAATCCCACTCGCCGTGGTATTTCTTAAGAAGACTATGACTGTAAGTATTGCTTCCACCGGTCTCAACCTTGACTGACGGAAATACTGCAGCCATCGAACTTACTAGATTGATGAAGCACTCCAGCTTGCCGAGATTCCAGTCGAGAAACGGGCTATTTAGAATTAATGCGTCAACCGGAGCGGTCGGGTTTTCGGCAAGATAATATGTCGCGGCCAGACCGCCTGTGGAATGACCCAGCAGAATTATAGTGTCATTCCCTTCTTGCCTTATGACATTCAAAGCAGTGTCTATATCCGCACAGTATTCATTCATATTCCTTAGTTCGCCACGATTTTGTCCCGGCATCAACGACCTTCCATATTTTCTTAAATCCAATGCGTAGAAATTATAACAGTTCGCTTTGAATTCCTCGCCCATTTCTTTTTGAAAGAAGTAATCATTGAATCCGTGGATATATAATACAGCCCGTTTTTTAGCACAATCACTTTTTAGTCTGACCAAAGTGCATGAAATCTCTCCACTGTAATCCTTTCCAAGGTCTATTTTACATGCTTCGTAGCCTACGCCGAGAATATCGGGAAACCAAGATTGCGCCGACACACTAAGCGCCGACGCAATGCTGATAATTAAACAAATTATTTTCATTCTGTCATTTTCCGTTTTTTTGATATTGAGGAAGCAAAGGTACAGGGAATTTTGAGAATAAAGTGGCTACTGCCTTTTGAATTCCCTCGAGATTTCTCAGTTCTCCTTCACCATTACCTATAATGGTCGCAACGGAAGAAGAATACACAGGAATCTTCTCGACAGTATTGATCATATCCATTGTAAGGACACCTTCTTTATAGATACCCGTTATAACCTGTGCATTTGCAGGATATGTGGGCCAGTAATATTGACGAGGATATATAAAATAGGGATAGCATCCGGGGAACGGACCGGGGCCATAATAAGGGAAGTAATTTGGCTCCAGAGGGGCGGTCTGGATTTCATGCCGCACCGTGAGGCCGATGTTTATCAGCAATGGTGAGGTGGGATTCTCCACAAATCCTCGATCAACCATCTGGGTTCTTATGGCCTGGGCTATATTATAATAAGTAATTTCCTGCATTGTGGGAGGAAGCTTATTTGTGTCATCAGGCACGACGATTCGGAATGTCTTGAAGGAAGCCAGGTTAGCTCCATTATAGACTTCACTGCTTACGAGGGTGTAAGGGCTACAGCATGTCAGTGCAAGTCCCGAAATCAATATGATGAAGCTTAGTAACGTTTTTGTTTTCATGTGTTTTACAAACTTATTTTAGAATCTATATCCTTAAAACAATATATAAATATGAAATGTTCCTTAAAAATTTGGCAGGGAAACCTATTTTACATAACTTTGAGTGCTTGCGTATGATAGAGTGATATGTCGAGTAACTTGTGTTTTACATAATTAGTAGCTATTTCATTTTAGCTTGATGAAGCCAATTACAGAAATATTCGTTGAATATCTTGACAATTATGGCAGTGTGGATATTGCCGAGTCGGAATTCAAAAAGAACATCCATGAAAACCCTTACTTAAAAGCTGCATACCGCCAATGGTGTAGTGATGAGGGAAGTTCCGAAAAGAATGGTTTTTTCGATTTCGCCGAACAGTATCTCAGCGACCGGAACGAAGTCTGGGACTCCCTGACTGATTATGATGAATGAAATAACGGAAATGAAGAGTAAAACTATGGAATTACATCTTCCTGCTGAATGGCATTCCTGTGGCTGTGTTATGATTGCATGGCCACATAAAGACACAGATTGGAATTACATGCTTGATGAAATAGAAGAATGCTATATCCACCTGGTCGAGGCGATAATCAGACACTCACGCATTCTAATTGTCGCTCCGGATATTGAATATGTACGCCAACGTTTATCCCACATATCCTCCGACAGGATATTTTATTTTTCCTATCATACCAATGACACCTGGATTCGCGACTACGGGCCTCTGACATTGGTAGATGAGGCCGGTCAACACAAGGCCTTCGCCGATTACCGATTCAATGGCTGGGGGTTGAAATTTCCCGCTTGTTTCGACAATCTTGCTATTTCGGCGATGAAGGAAGAATCGCTATTGTCTTTACAAGTATTTGACAGGAGAGATTTTGTACTTGAAGGCGGAGGTATTGAAAGCGATGGACAAGGCAATCTTATGACCACTGCAGCGTGTCAGCTTTCACCCAACCGAAATCCAACAATGTCCAGGGTGGAAATTATTGAACGGCTAAAAAAAGATTTTGGCGCAGACAACGTGGTCTGGCTTGAAAACGGAGCTCTGGCCGGAGATGATACCGATAGCCATATAGATACTCTTGCCAGGTTCGCACCAGCAAATACCATTGTATATACATGCTGTAACGACCCGGCCGACGAGCATTATTATACCCTTCAGGCAATGAAAAAGGAATTGATGCTGGCGAAGGATAAGAATGGGCATGGATTTAATCTAATGGAACTGCCTCTACCCTCACCCATTTTTGACCAAGAGGGTCAACGTCTACCCGCGACATATTCCAACTATCTTGTTTTGCCGGATGTGGTTTTGATGCCTACGTACCGACAGCCTCAAAACGATCTTCTCGCTAAAAAAATTCTAGAGTCAGTATATGAACGGGCCGTGGAGTGCGTGGATTGTACTGCTCTCATCAACCAACACGGCTCTCTTCACTGCGCCACAATGCAGATTCCCGAGGGAGCGCTTTCTTTCTGTTAAACACAAATCTTTGACTTAATGGCTAACGATAAAATAATAAATGTAGGACTCCTCCAGCTTAAGAAAGTTGCCGATCCGGTAGAAAACCGCAATCGTCTTGCCGACGAGATCCGGAAACTGGTAAATGGATCGAAGGATAAGGTAGATCTTGTCGTAAATCAAGAGCTACATGATTCACTTTACTTCTGCCAGACTGAAAACACGGAATTATGCGATCTCGCAGTAGAGATTCCATCTGAATCCACTGATTTTTATGCGTCTCTCGCAAAAGAACTTGATATAGTTATAGTCACTTCGCTGTTTGAAAAAAGAGCACCGGGTTTATATCACAATACAGCTGTGGTATTCGAACGAGACGGAAGTATTGCCGGGAAATTCCGTAAAATGCACATCCCTGATGATCCGGCATACTATGAAAAGTTTTATTTCACTCCCGGAGATCAGGGCTTTGAATCGATAAAAACCTCCGTAGGCACTCTGGGAGTGCTCGTATGTTGGGATCAGTGGTATCCCGAAGCTGCCCGATTGATGGCTCTGAGAGGGGCTGAAATTCTTATTTATCCCACTGCCATAGGATGGGAATCATCAGATAGTGAAGATGAGAAGCAACGTCAGCTTGATGCTTGGACAACGGTTCAGCGAGGCCATGCCATTGCTAACGGCTTGCCGGTGGTTACGGTGAATAGAGTCGGTCATGAATCTGACCCCTCTGGGCTAACCAACGGAATTACTTTCTGGGGCTCAAGTTTCGTGGTCGGACCTCAAGGTGAATTCCTTTATAAAGCCCCTGCCGACCGTGAGGTATGTAAGGTCGTAACCGTAGATATGAAGCGATCTGAGCATGTTCGCCGCTGGTGGCCATTCCTGCGTGACCGCCGAATAGATTTTTATTCCGGACTTACCTCAAGATTCCTCGACTGAAAACCAGAGGAAGGTTGATTAAAAACATGAAATTAGCGGGCAATATAAGCTTCTCTCCCGTAAGCTTATATTGCCCGCTAATTTAAATATCATTTTGAAAATACAGAGTCCGGAAGTTTGCGGCAATTGTAAGTCATTGCCATGACTTCACCATAAGCGCCGGCCGATCGCAGTGCAAGATAATCTCCTCTGTGGGTGTCCGAGGGCAATTTTACATCTTTAGCAAAAGTATCGGTTGACTCACATACGGGCCCTACCACATCATAAACATCAGTATTTTCTTCACTGTGACTGCTGATATTCTCAATGAAATGATGGGCCTGATATAATGCAGGTCTGATTAAATCGGTAAAACCGGCATCAACTATAACAAAACGTTTGTTTAAACCCTCTTTAACATAAAGTGTCTTTGTGACAAGACTACCACATTGAGCCACAAGTGAGCGGCCAAGTTCAAAATATAATTTCTGTCCGGGACGCAGGGCGAGATTCTCTTCAAACACCTTGAAATAAGCCTTAAAATCTGGTATAGGATTGTTTTTAGGCGATTGATAATCTATACCAAGACCGCCCCCCACGTTTATTACAGGAATCTGAAAATCAGAATACTCCTCCTGCAGCTCATTTACTTTTTGGCAAAGCTCTTTATATGGATCAAGTGACAATAATTGCGAACCGATATGGAAATGCCATCCTCTGAATTCAAGCCATTCGGAATCGCGACATCTTTCCATCAGCTTTTTCAGCAACGGTAAAGCAATTCCGAATTTATTTTCTGCCAGTCCCGTAGTAATGTTTTTATGAGTATGGGCATCAACCTCAGGATTAAGGCGGAGAGAGACTCTTGCCGGTTTCCCGATTTCGATAGCCATGGATTCAATCACATCAAGCTCTGCCTCAGATTCCACATTAAGGCTGTCTATCCCAAGAGTTATAGCCTGATATATTTCCTCGTCGGTCTTGCCCACTCCGGCCAAAAGTATATCCTTCGGGGAGAAGCCTGCGGCTACAGCCGCTGATACCTCTCCCCCGCTTACCGTGTCCGCGCCGAATCCGGCGTCGGCCATTAGTCGCAGAATCTCAGGATTTGAGTTCGCTTTTACAGCATAATGGACACAAAAGTTGTCGTGGTCCTTTAATGCTTCCTTTACGTTATTTATTGTATCTTCAAGAAGATTGAGGTCGTAGAAATAGAATGGTGTTCCTACTTTGCTTAACGCCTCCTGAAGTGACAAATGATGATTCATCCTTCTTCTGATTATAGTTATTTATTTGCGAACAGATGATTGCTGAGAAGCTTAAGCGCCCTTACCTTGTCGGAAGCCTTGATAAGGAGAGAAATGTTGTAGTTACTTCCACCATATGAAATCATTCGCACGGGCACATCCTTCAAAGCATTTACCACTTCTGCTTCAAAACCGCGGTTCTGCCATTCGAGATCACCCACCACGCAGATAATAACCATGTCGCGGTCAACTGTTACGGTTCCCAGCTTCCTTAGCTCCTCAAGAATATCGTTCAGTTTGTGCTCGTTGTCAATGGTTACGGAGACACCCACCTCCGAAGTGACAATCATGTCAATAGAAGTATGGTAAACTTCAAATATCTCAAAAATCTTGCGAAGGAAACCGTAGGCAAGGAGCATTCGGCTACTCTTAATCTTAATCGCAGTGATACCATCTTTCGCAGCGACGGCTTTGATTGCTCTGTTAGGGATGGCATTGAATATCAGTGTGCCGGGGGCCGTCGGTTCCATTGTGTTAAGGAGCCTTACCGGGATATTTGCATATTTAGCGGGAAGCACGCATGTGGGATGTAGAATCTTGGCTCCGAAATAAGCCAGCTCCGCGGCTTCATCGAAATGAAGCTCGCTGACGGGAGACGTGTTTTCAACAAATCTCGGGTCGTTGTTATGCATACCGTCTATATCGGTCCAGATTTCAATCTCTTCGGCATCGATAGCGGCTCCGATCAGAGATGCGGTGTAGTCACTGCCGCCTCGCTGAAGATTGTCAACGTTTCCATCCACGTCCCTGCAGATAAAACCTTGGGTAATAAAAATCTCAGCGTCTGGATTTGCCTCGAGAGCGGAATTGAGATTCTTTCTGATATAATCGGCATCAGGCTCTCCGGCTGAATTCTTTTTCATAAAGGAGAGTGCAGGAAGGAGAACTACCTTTATGCCCTGTTCCTCCATATAAAGAGTCACAAGATTGGTGGAAAGGAGTTCACCTTTTGAAAGAATCTCTTTTTCACCTACTTCGCTCAGGTTCTCAGGAGTATAGGAATATAACTCATTGAAAATACCATCGACTATCGCTTTTCCTTTTCCCATTTGGGCGGATATGGTGAAAAGCTCCTCGATTACCCCTGAATATTTGTTTTTGAGAGACGTCAGTGTTTCGGCTGCTCCTATGCGGTTGCCACCGCGAAGATAATCCGTTACTGTAACAAGAGTGTTTGTAGTGCCAGACATCGCACTTAAAACCACTATGTTTCGTCCACGAGACTTTACAAGCTCCACTACATCTTTCATACGGCTGGGACTTCCAACAGAAGTACCCCCGAATTTCATAACTTTCATTGTATATGTGTTGGTGAAAATTTATTCTGCAAAATTACATTATTTTTAGTTATCCACAACACGTTTGTCCTGGCAGACTATCTGTCGGGCGGGGAAATCTTCTATATGGCGGTGATTATGAGTGGCGATTACAACTGCTGTGCCCGAATTGGCTATGACGTGCAATAACTGTATGATTTTCCTTCCGGTTTCCGAATCGAGATTTCCGGTAGGTTCGTCAGCAAGAATGAGTTTGGGGCGGTTGAGCATTGCGCGTGCTATCACGGTACGCTGCTGCTCACCTCCTGAGAGTTCATGAATCATCTTGTAGGCCTTGCCTCTCATTCCTACATTGCGAAGCACCTCCTCTACCCTGTCCTCAATATCCGTTTTATCTTTCCATCCGGTGGCCTTCAAAACAAACTTCAGATTCTCTCCGACAGTCCTGTCTGTCAGAAGCCGGAAATCCTGGAATATGATTCCGATTTCACGGCGTAAGAAGGGAATCTGCTTACGCTTAAGCTGCGTCATGTCTCGTCCAAGAACGTTGGCCGTACCTTCCAGAACCGGAATGTCACCGTAAAACGACTTCAGTAGAGTGGTCTTTCCGCTTCCGACTCTTCCCGTAAGATAAACAATCTCTCCGGGGTGAACTTTCAGGTTCACATTGCCGAGAACCACCATCTCCTTGTGAAGAAGTTCTACATCTGAATAATCTATTACAGTTTCCATATTTTAGCAGCCCATATCGGACATGAACTTAATACGCATCAACCTGATATCCTCTTCGCGGAATTCATCGCCGAACTCTTTATAGGCGTCACTGAGATCTCCGCTTTCACTTTCGCGGAAATAATCACAGATATCAGCCTGCTGTTCGTCGTCAAGTATGTCGTCAATATAATAATTCAGATTGATTTTTGTACCTGAATTGACAATAGCCTCTATTTCATCAAGTAGCTCGTCAAACTCCATCATCTTTGATTTGGCAATTTCCTCGAGAGGAATTTTCCTGTCAATAGCATGGATAATGGCTATCTTGATGTTGCTCTTGCTTGGAACCGCACGTACCACCAGGTCTTCCGGACGCTCAATCTCGTTTTCCTCTACATGTCGGCTGATGAGCTTTATGAAATCCGTTCCATAACGTTTGGCCTTGCTTGTTCCTACGCCCGGAATACCGGCAAGCTCCTCTTGTGTGATGGGATAGGTGGTAGCCATGGCCTCAAGCGATGGATCCTGGAAAATCACATAAGACGGCAGATCATATTTCTTCGCAAGCTTCTTTCGTAGATCCTTGAGCATTGCAAACAGCTCGGGATCGGCAGCACAGCCGCCGGCTCCTTTCACCATATCAGGCTCGTCGGAGGATCCATATTCCTTATCGGCAACAATCTTGAAGGATACAGGCTTTTTGAGGAATGCGCGGCCCTTATCTGTGATCTTTAGTAATCCGTAATTTTCAATATCTCTTTCGAGATATCCTGCAATCATGGCCTGTCGTATAATTGCGCCAAGCACTTTCTCATCTTGGGCCTCTTCGCAACCGAAAACGTCAAGTTCATCGTGCTTATATGATTTCACATCGGTTGTGGATCGGCCTTTAAGGATATCTACAACATGTTCCGGCTTAAATTTTTCCTTTACAGCAGCAACAGTTTCAATAACTGCACACAAATCGTCTTTTGCTTCCACTTTCTTTCTGGGGTTTAAGCAGTTGTCACAGTTTCCACAATTTTCCTCCTCGTATCTCTCTCCAAAGTAATGGAGCAACAGCAGCCTTCTGCAAAGGCTCGATTCAGCATATGCTGCCGTCTCTCTCAGGAGCTGACGCCCGATCTCCTGTTCCGATAAAGGCTTGTTCTGAATGAATTTTTCCATTTTCCTTAAGTCTTTATAGGAATAGAAGGTTATGCAACGGCCTTCTCCTCCGTCGCGTCCCGCACGCCCTGTCTCCTGATAATAGCCTTCAAGCGATTTGGGCATATCGTAATGAATCACAAACCTGACATCAGGCTTGTCGATACCCATGCCGAAAGCTATAGTAGCTACTATCACATCCACTTTCTCATAGAGAAAAGCATCCTGATTGGCTGAACGTGTCACACTGTCCATACCGGCATGATAAGGAAGTGCTTTTATGTTATTTACAGTTAGAAGTTCGGCCAGTTCCTCCACCTTTTTACGGCTGAGACAATAAACTATACCGGATTTCCCTTCATTGGCTTTAATAAACCTGATGATTTCCTTATCCACATTCTCAGTCTTCGGACGAATCTCATAATAAAGATTATGACGATTGAACGATGACTTGAACACATTGGCGTCAAGCATACCCAGATTTTTCTGGATATCATGCTGTACCTTTGGGGTTGCAGTAGCTGTAAGAGCTATCACCGGACGCTTGCCGATCTGATTGATTATTGGTCGGATGCGTCGATATTCGGGGCGGAAGTCATGTCCCCATTCCGATATGCAGTGTGCTTCATCTACCGCATAAAAGGAAATCTTTATAGTAGAAAGGAATTCAATATATTCATCCTTAGTCAGCGATTCCGGTGCCACATAGAGAAGCTTTGTGACACCCGAAAGTATGTCGGATTTAACCGAATCAATAGCCGCTTTATTCAGAGATGAATTCAGAAAATGTGCCACTCCATCGGTTTCACTGAAGTTCCTCATGGCATCAACCTGATTCTTCATGAGCGCAATAAGTGGGGAAATTACTATGGCGGTTCCTTCCATCATCAAGGAAGGGAGCTGATAGCATAATGATTTTCCACCGCCGGTCGGCATTAGCACAAACGTGTCTTTGCCATCGAGAAGACTCCGGATAATTGATTCCTGGTTACCCTTGAATGTATCAAATCCAAAGTGTTTCTTTAGCGATTCATGTATCTGCAAAGTGTCAGTCATGGGAGATGAGGATGTGGAGTGATTTAATCTGTGAGAATCTTATTTATACGTTATTTACTTCAAAGTTTGCACCGCGGAGTTTTTCAACTACAAAATCGGCGGTTACCTCAAATTCCTTCTTTTCTGTCGAAGGGATTTCAAACATGGGGTCAATCATTACGGTCTCTACTATGGAGCGGAGTCCGCGCGCACCAAGCTTGTATTCTATCGCTTTTTCTACAATCTTGTCAAGGGCCTCGGGAGTAAACTCCAATTTCACACCGTCCATCGCAAAAAGTTTCATATATTGACGGACAATGGCATTTTTAGGCTCTGTAAGCACCTTCCTAAGGGCCTCCGCATCAAGTGGCTCAAGGTGAGTCAGAATGGGAAGACGTCCTATTATTTCAGGAATAAGACCGAACGAGCGCAGATCCTGCGGAGCTACATATTGCAGAAAGTTATCACGATTCACACCTTTGCGAGCATTAGGGCTATAGCCGACAACGTGAGAATTCAGACGCTGGGCGATTTTGCGTTCTATACCCTCAAAAGCTCCGCCACAAATAAAAAGAATATTCTTGGTGTCTACCGGAATCATTCTTTGCTCAGGATGCTTACGACCACCTTGTGGCGGAACATTCACAATGGAACCTTCAAGTAACTTAAGGAGTCCTTGCTGGACGCCCTCGCCGCTCACGTCGCGTGTAATAGAGGGGTTATCACCCTTGCGGCCGATTTTATCTATCTCATCGATAAACACGATTCCGCGTTGGGCTTTTTCAACATCGTAATCGGCCGCCTGGAGCAAACGGGTAAGCAGGCTCTCTATATCTTCGCCTACATATCCTGCCTGCGTAAGGACCGTGGCATCGACTATCGTGAAAGGGACATCAAGCAATCTGGCTATTGTTTTTGCCAGAAGTGTCTTGCCTGTTCCTGTGGGCCCTACCATTATGATATTGCTTTTCTCAATATCCACCTCATCGTCGGAGGGTTGAGAAAGCCTTTTGTAATGGTTGTATACAGCAACCGAAAGGAATCGTTTTGCTGCATCCTGCCCTATCACGTAATCATCCAGGAATTTTTTGATCTCAGCAGGTTTGGGAATAGACTGCTTTACCTCGCTAGCGGAAGAAGACTTTGACGCCTTCCCCGCCGGATCCATATAATCCTTAAGGATATCACCAAGCTGCTCGACGCAATTACTGCAGATATAAATTCCTTCATACCGGCTTGGAACCATGACATCCGACGGTCCAGCCGGAGAGCCGCAAAACGCACAGGTGATATCCTTCTGATCTGATTGTTTCTTTGCCATATTTAAACTAATGGTATAGAATTTCCCTTTCAGTGTTTTGCTTTAATAAGAACATCATCAATCATACCGTACTGTTTGGCTTCCTCAGCCGTCATCCAGTAGTCGCGGTCGGAATCTTTTTCAACCTTTTCGAAGGGCATGCCGCTATGGTCTGATATAATAGTGTATAATTCCTTTTTGAGTTTCTGAATCTCTCGGGCGGTAATTTCTATATCAGAAGCTTGTCCCTGCGCTCCACCCATGGGCTGATGGATCATCACGCGGGAATGCTTGAGAGCAAAACGTTTTCCTGCCGCGCCTGATACAAGCAGAACGGCGGCCATTGAAGCAGCCATTCCCGTACAGATGGTCACTACATCGCTGGAAATATACTGCATGGTGTCATAAATACCCAGACCGGCATACACCGAACCACCAGGCGAATTGATGTAAATACTTACGTCCTTACCCGGGTCAGCAGAATCGAGATACAACAACTGAGCCTGTATCACATTGGCCGTATAGTCGTTTACATCAGTACCAAGGAAAATCACACGATCCATCATAAGACGTGAAAATACGTCCATCTGAGCCACATTTAACTGGCGCTCTTCTATGATGGTAGGAGATATATAGCTTGAAGAAATGCTCCCGGCATACTGGTCAAGAGCAAGCCCATTCATTCCGAGATGCTTTACAGCAAAATTTCTAAAGTCTTGATTCATAATCATAATATTATAAATAGCAATTGTTTACCATCGCCTGCACGGCCACCATATACCAAACTGGCTTATGGCAAGGTGCAGAAAATGTTTTATTCAAAATTAAGCACAATTGGCAAAATATGCAAATAATATATGTCAAATTAAGCAAACGGATTATTCCGGATCAAACCACACGTTTCCCTCCTCAGATGTCATTTCAAGCTCAACGCAGGCGCCGTCAACTATCTGCTGATGGGTGATGTAACTTTTGTTCCAGGGCTTCCCGTCGATAGTAACAGATTTCACATATATGTTGTCGTCCGAGAGGTTCTTTGCTGTCAATGTAAACATTTTGCCATTCGGCAGGTTTATCTTTACTTTATCGAACAGCGGACTACCGATCTCATACTGACCGCCGACCGGATTCACAGGGTAAAATCCCATCGCACTCAGCACATACCATGCCGACATCTGACCCATATCTTCGTTACCGCAAAGACCGTCGGGAGTATTCTTATAAAGCTTGGTAAGAACCTCATGGGCATACTTCGCAGCCTTCCAGGGCTGTCCAACCTTATTGTAGAGATATATCACGTGATGGGAAGGCTCATTGCCATGAGCATACTGGCCAATCATACCAGTGGAAAACAATGGTAATTCTTCATTTTCTTTTGGACCTACAGTGAACATGCTGTCAAGCTTGGCGGAAAACGCATCCTTTCCACCGGTCAGAGCTATAAGGCCGGGGATGTCATGCTGCACCGACCAGAAATAATGCCAGGCATTGCTCTCGCTTATATGGGGAGTATATTCTTCCGGCTTGAAATCGGGCTGCCAATTGCCTTTGTCGTCGCGTGGCTGAAAAAATCCAGTGGCCGGATTGAATGTGTTCTTGTAATTTTGGCTTCGCTTATAGAATTCATTCGCCAGTTCCGTTTTGCCCATTTTATCGGCCATTACGGCAATACAGTAATCATCGAATGCATATTCGAGTGTACGAGAAAGCGACCAGTTCTCCGAATTGTACGAATCGACTACATTATATGGCACGTAGCCCAAAGTCTTGTAGAGACCGATTCCCCGGTAGTCATCATCATTTGCAGTAGCCACGCAGGCCTCAAGAGCTTTTTCAGCGTCAAAACCGCCAATTCCCTTAAGATAGGCGTCCACGATTACCGGAACGGAATGATAACCAAGCATCATGTCGGTCTCCCCGCCCCAGAAGTTCCAGATTGGAAGACGTCCATGCTGATCATAGAAAGCAAGGAAAGAATTAACCATATCTCCGTCAGCTTTCGGGTCGATTATCGTGTAAAGGGGGTGAGCGGCACGATAGGTATCCCAGAGGCTGAAGCTTGAATAATTGGTCCACCCGTCGGCCGTATGTATTTTCTTGTCAGGGCCGAAATAACGACCGTCGACATCCGAATATATAGTCGGTGCCAACATCGAGTGATAAAGGGCTGTATAGAAGCTCGTCTGCTCATCGGGACTTCCACCCTCCACTGCAATTGTACCAAGTTCTTTATCCCATTTATTTGATGTTTCGGCAAGATACTTGTCAAAGTTATCTTCGGGTGCCTCGGCAATAAGATTTTTTAAAGCTCCGGTTTCATCCACACCTGAAATCGCGGTAGAGACCACAAGCTGCTCTCCGGGGATAGTCCTATAGTTAAAGGTCGCTATAATTCCTTTACCGCCCGTAGCGTTGCAATTACCGTCCATGAGCGGCACAGTGTCGATATCTACCGACTCAAACGGTCGTGAGAATCGGCTTGCAAAAAACACTCTCTGATCGCGCGCCCAGCCTGTCGACATTCTATATCCCTTAATTGTTACAGAATCGACTATTTCAAGGCCGGCATCGGTGGTCGCGTCCCAATTCATGGCTTTGGCAAGATTCAGAATTACGGCAGCCTCCCCGCCGGGGAAGGTATACCTCTGAATGCCCGTTCGCTCTGTGGCCGTCAGTTCCACATCAATCTTATAGTCATCAAGAGTGACCTTGTAATATCCGGCATAAGCCTCCTCCGAATCATGAGAGAATTTGGAATGAATACCTAAAGGCTGCGGAGCTTCTTTATAAGGCAACGTGACCGGCATGAAAGATATGTCATAAAGATCTCCGGCACCCGTCCCAGAGAGATGAGTATGCGAAAATCCGGCAATAGTGCTGTCGGGGTAAAAATAGCCAGCGATTCTGTCCCATCCGGGCAGACCGTTATCTGGACTTAGCTGTACCATACCGAATGGGGCTTGAGCTCCGGGATATGTGTTTCCGGTATAATCCGTGCCAATGAATGGATTTACTTTTCGGGAAAACGCTTCAGTGTTGGCCTGATGGTGAGCACATGACGAGAGAAGAATTATTGTTGAAGCACACAATAAATTTATGGGTTGTGTATACATACAAAAGAAATTATCAAAAATGGAATTGAAATAAGGTAGAGCATTGTTCTATGAATGACTTCATGTCGGAATATGAAAAGACAGAAATCCTTCTCTACAAAGATAAAAAAAATAACATAAACAACAAAGATAATCCTATCTGGTTAAGACATTAAAGCCTATTCACTGGTATTTTCTCCCGTATAGACAGAAGATGGACGGAAAGCAAGGTGTCTCAGACACCACTTCCCGTCCATCAGACTTATTTTGATTACTATTTAAAGCTTCGAAGCAATTTCCTTGAACTCATCAATGGATACCTGCTGCTTGTCAAGTGTTATGGCATTCTGAATTGCTCCAAAGAGTTTGATGTCGCCAACCTCTTCAATCAGACGACCTCTGTAGTTCTTGTCCTCCAGGAGATTTTCAGCATACTTCTCAATAACGTCGTCGGCCATATTTGTCATTCCGTATTGAGCGAACTGACGGGCTGCAGTAGCTTTGGCGAATGATTTAAGATCTGATTCTTCAATCTTAACACCGAGCTCGCGTGCCACGTCCTCCTTTATGAGTTGCCACTCGAGGTCGGGACGCATTTTTGAGAATTCATCATCGATATTTTCCTCGTTGAGTTTTTCGTCATTACGGCTTATGAGCCATTTCTTAAGAATAACTTCGGGAAGTTCCATGTTGCCGTATTTGGCCATAAGTTCCTTGCGGGCGCAAAGACGGAAAATCATCTCGCTGTTGCCTGAAAGTCCCTGAGCAATCATATCCTTGACTGCGGCCAGATACTCTTCTTCATTGTGAACTTTATCCTTTCCGAATACCTGAGTATAAAATTCTTCGCCTAATTCAGCGGGACGGACCACTATTATTTCTGAAATGACCATTTCAAAATCGCCATTTACAGCCGCAGTACGCTCTTTATCGATATTGAGCATCGAAGAAAGCTCGGTGATATTATCGCCAGAAGCCTTGCGGGGATTGAACACAACCTTGTCTCCGACCTTCTTTCCTTCGAATTTAGCTGCTTCTTCTTTATCCTGGAAGTACATCGGAGCTACAATGCCGCTTACAACCTGAATAGCATCCTCTCCTTCTTTCACGCTGCCATCCTCATTAAGCTCCATGATAGCGCCCTTTACAAGAGCATCGGGCTCTACAGTCTCTCCGGGCACCTGAGCGCCAAAACGCTTGCGGAATGCCTGGTCCTGCTCCTTCACCATTTCATCCGAAACGGTTATTTCATAATAAGGAAGCTTGGTCTCCTTATCGAGTTTGATATTGAGGTCGGGGGCAAGTGCGAGATCATACTCAAATGTGAATTCCTTATTATTGAAGTCAAGCTCCTTGACTTCAACAGGCATCGGCTGGCCGAGTACATTGAGTTTATTATCCTCAATATATTTCATCACACCTTCGTAAACTACCTGATTGATAACATCACTTGTCACCTGCTTGCCGAAACGGCGACGGAGATCGGGAAGAGTGATGTGACCTTTACGGAAACCAGGAATCTGGTGAGTCTTTCCGATCTTCTTGAGGTCTTCCGTAACTTTGTCTTTGTAATCGTTTTCATCAACCGTAACAGTCAGACGCATGCTCACTGCATCGGTATTTTGGGCGGTTATATTCATAACTTGTTAAATAAAAGTAATGTTCTCACATTTTTTGATGTTGCAAATTTAATATTTATAATTGAATGAACCAACATCATACTTTCTTTTATCCGTCAAAGATTCTAATATATATTTAGTTATCCGCAGATAAAGCAAGAGGTCTCTCCTTGGATTATGGAAAGACCTCCTGAATGAGAGTGAGTGTTTGCTTATTTTCTTTCACGATGTTCAATTGCCTTGTGAATCTTATGGGCTTCTTTAGCCATACAGAATAAACCTGCTACAACTGCTGCCTTAAGTGCGAGTTTTGCAATTGCAAATCCTAAATGCAGAGCAAAATGCTCATCATGTTTCAGTTCCATAATATAAGAGGGTGTTTCATAACAACTGT
>LUJP01000027.1 GCA_001689535.1 Bacteroidales bacterium M5 | reverse complement strand
CCTCAGACACACTCAGCGAAACACTACCTGAACCTCACTCTCCTACTGATTGACATCCCGTTTATTCATAGCATACCAAAGTATTGTTTCAAAACCGCGAAAAGTAGGGCTGCTTCATGGAGCAGCCGCATTCAATACGTTGATATCCTCAGTAGATGCACGAGCGTGCATCCCTACAATTTAGGCGGTAATTTGTTTTTTGCAATACCTTCAAACTTCGCTCTGCACTTGAACGCGAGGTGAGCCGCGGAGCGGCGATTTCTTTACAACCCGCTGCGTAAGCTGCGGGAGGAGGGACAACGTCCCTTCTCTGCGGCGAGCCCCGGAGGGCGCGATACCGCAGCATGCGACAGCATGGGCCAAAACCATTTTGTTAAACTACGTTAAAATAAGGATACCTCATGCAGTCTTTTACCCTTTTCTTTATCATCATGATAAAAAGCAGACATTAATTACAAATCCTATAATAGAAAGTAATCACATATCTTACTACTGCGAAATACACGAAAAAAGGTCAGTGGACGCGCGATTGGTATCCACTGACCTTTAATTTTTGTCGTCGGGATTACTTGCTGTAGATTTCCTCCGGGGTGCCACGGGTGATGAATCTCACCGAAACGTCGGGAGAGGTGCCATTGACCGTCTCGCACGAAAAAGCCACGTGGCTGTCGCCGGCATTTATCACCGCACTGCCTTGCGGCGTCACCTTTGACACCACATTATAATTCTTGTCGGTGACAGAGGCCGTGCCGTCCATTCCGTAAAGCAGATATTGTCCGGCAGCTACGGCACACGGGAACACTATCGTGGAACGGTCGGTCACGAAGCGCGGATTACGGATTTCACCATCGCCATCCACCTTCAGACGTATGGCATACTCCCCTTCATAAGGAGTCGTAACCGACCAGTCAGCTCCGCCGGGCTGTCCGGGCTGAAGCTCGCCGAGCATGCAGTTGAAATACTTGGAGATAGCCAGCGGATACAGCAGGTATTTCCCTTCACCGGCACGCTCAAGATGCCATTCGGTGGCAGGATCCTTGAGCCGCTCCATCTGTTCGGGAGTGAAGCACTGATTCTCACGCAGCATATCCCAGTCGTGGATTGCCTGGAGCAGACGGTCAATCTGGCCGTGATTGCGCAATGTGTTCACGCCTATATTCATGGCATAGCCCGCGTCGAAACCGGCCGATTCCGAGAGAGCCCATTCCAGATCTTCCAGCGACGAACACTCAAACTTTCGGTCGGCAAGCCTGATAAGGAACCATCCGAGCATTCTGGGAAAAAGATTGCGCTTGAAATAAGCCTGGTTCTTGATACGGTTCTCCACCTGGCCGGCGCGCATTGCCTCGCCCCAGGGCTCACCCCAGTTCATGCGGGTATGGATATGCCATGTATAATGCCCCAGACGGCTGGCGTCGTTTATCACATCAGGACTCACGCCCTTAAAGAATTGGTCGACGAACAACGCCGGAGCATATTCCTCATGGCCGGTATAGGTGCATCCTTCCAGTCCGTCAAACGAAATCTGCTTGAGGCCGGTGGTGCTGAATATCCGGGCCAGACGCTGCGAGTAGGCGTCCTGAAGTTCCATGTCGGGAAACAGGGTGCGATAGGGATGATCCCACAGCTTATACAGCGGCGTTTGTTTCTTGTGGCTTGCGGTGCGGGTGCCGAAGGCTCCGCGCTGGCAGTTCTTCATCACCGTTGCGTCACCGTCATCCTCGGCTGAACCGAAAGTTATCAGCTCGTCATCAATCATCAGTGCGTTCAGCGTAAGGGGCACGCTGAAGAGATCTGATTTCTTTACCCTTATCTCGTTCTGCGACGCGTCGAGATCACTCAACAGGCTGAGAGTACCCTGGTGGAGGAGGTTTTTAGAGGGAATGGGGGTCACATAGGCATCGTTGGTAGTGGTGAAGTTGGACAGCGTATGCACGCCCACCGACACTCCTCTCTGAGCCGCACGGTCCACCAGAGCCTTCACTCCGGCATCGTCGCCGCTTTCAACGAAACTCTTGCTCCAGTTGAAATGGCCCCAGTCTTCAAACGGGCCGGGATGATAGATATACTTGAAGCCGGCGATATCGGCCTTGTCGAGTATGAAATCGAGGTCGCGGTCAGACACATCGGTAATCAGATAGGAACACATCGCTTTTCGCGCCGTCTTGCCCCACTCTCCCCCTATCATGGGGTGAGGGAGTCCCTGTTCTACCTCTATCTCTCCTATACGCTGGAGCGCCTGATCGGCACGGCATCCGAATATCGCCACGCCGGCTCCGTCTATAAGCGCATCGGCACCTTTTACCGGCAGCACTTCCATATCCTGAAGCTGGAACACTTTACGCTTCTCTTCACGGCTCCGGTTGCGGCTGACAAACTGAAACACAGCCCCGTCGGTCACCTCTGTAGCAGCCAGGAGATGGCTCTGGATTGTCCCCACGGAGAGTTCTGAAGACGAACCCTTGCCTCCATAATTATTAATATACGTCTCCGCATACTCCTGCGGCAGTCCCGGAATGGTCTTGGGATTGAGAGCCTGCAATCCGATAGCCACACCACGGCCCTGGACCACGCCTACAACTTCGCCCACAACCTCATGGATGTTGACTTTAAGCGGGCCGAACGTCACGGCGTCATAATCCGTCGGCACCTTCTTGGCCACCAGAGTCATACATACCGGCGTCTGCTTCACTTCAAGCACTATCGTTTTTCCATCGGTCATAGTCACAACCAGGTCGTTGCCCTTCCTGCCGAGCTTCGAGGGCATAAGCACCGCGCCCTTGCGGCACGCCGTAACCAGCGGGGATTCCATGCCGCTGCTGAGCACCTCATCGCCCGCAACCTTCACCGATTCATAAAAGCCTTTCGGCGAAAGGCCCACCGTGAGGTCTGACGAACTTAGCGTAACGGTCTGCGCTACGGCTGTGACTGAGAGCAGACTTGCGGCCAGAAAGGCCCCGAAGCCCTTTTTCAGATATAAAATCCTGTTCATATCTTATCTTTATCCTGTAGGTTCGTTTATATTTTCATTGTCACGGCCTCTCTATCAGAATTTCACATTAAGAGTGACCATGCCGTAGGGATTCATGTCTACACGTCCGTCAAACGGATGAGAGGGGGTTTCCTCAACTGCGCATAAGTTCACCGAAACTGGTGACGCGGAGGGGAAGGCCACCCCCACGCTCTCGGGATTGGCTGAAAGCGAGCGCAGACGCACCACGAATTCATTGTCTTTATCCGTAGGCTTTATCATGGTCACATAGACATTTTCATTGTCAAGCGCCACGAGCTGTCCGGCTGCCTTATGGCTGTCAGACGTGACATGTAGCAAAGGCTGCGACTGCTCCAGACCGAAGCGGTTGATACGGGCAAGCGACATGCCGTCGTGAGGCATCAGGCGGTAACGGAACTCCACGGGACCATCCTGCGAGAGAGGGAAATTCGTATGCCAGTGGTTGTTCATTACCCATGAGTAAACCGTGGCCGACGGAGCGAGATGTTCCGTCCAGTCACCCTGTCCTCCCCACCCGAGAGAGATATTGGCAGAGCGGGTTCCATGCTCTATGAGAGGCGCATCGAGGCTGCACAATGCCACGCCACGCGCGTCGTTGGCCACATTTACCCATCGCTGCACGGCCAGCCAGTTGCGGTTGGCTTGCGGCCACTGGTCTTTCTCCACCTCCATCACGCCCCACGGAATATCGATGGTGGTATGCGGATTCTCCACATTGAAACCGAAGCCGAAGTGGATGCCGTCCTTTTCTTCAAGAGGGAGCTTATCAACGGTATTGGACAGCTCGACCCACGGCAGCCCGGCCACAAGACGGATACAGCGCGTAACGCCGCGGCATCCCTTGAGGGCCGAAGTCACGGCTATCTCATTTACCAGAGGGCCGCGCTCGGTGAAAGTCACCGATATGACCGAATCGGCAACGGGGCTGTCGATATTGGCCGGCAGCCACGAACAGCTGTTGGCTCCTCCGTCAACTTTCGAATCGATGTAGTTATATGAATCGCCTTTACGGTCAAGCTTCACAATATTTCCTGTACGGGAATCGACCGTGACACCGATAAGGCCGTTGTCAAGCGTGAAACCGTCAGCACGGCTGGGCACTTCGGGAGTTGCGGACTCTCCGGCGCACACACGGTAATGGCGCGAACCCAATGCAGGGACATCAGACGCAAGGAACACCAGAGTTCCGTCCGACAGTCGCTGTGAAGGCACCCCACGGCCGGAATCGTCAACCACACGGTCGCCCAGAGCGCTTTCCTTAGCGTCAAGCGTCACAAGACCATTGGTGTTCCAGGAGTGGGTGTTATAGACCGTCACACCACCGTTTGCAGGGCCTTCTTTCGGGCCGAGACCGCCGTCGGATTTATCGGCGCCATGTCCCAGAGCCTCGTCGAGCATGGCCGTGGACTCCCTGTGCGCTTCTTCAAAATATGCCTTTTTCGACTCCCAGAGAGCTTCGTGGAAATAAGGTTCCCAGGGATTCTCAAAGTCCCAGGTGTGCTCCGATCCCATCAGGATATTGCGCCAGCTCTCGTCCATCTCCGCTCGGGGAGCGGCGGCACCTGCGCTGAGCATCGACCACAGGGTCTCGGCCTGGATCATACGTTCCTTGTTGCTGCGGTTCATCGATGTGTATTTCGCGGCGCTGCCGAGACCGTCGGTCCAGTACTCGGTATAGTCACCGCGCACCACCGGCAGACTGTCGCCGTAACGGCGCTCAAATTCGCTCATAAACTCATGACCGCCGCTTATCACGATTTTCGGGAAAGCATAACGGTCATTCCATGCTTTCACCGCGTGGGGCACATCGGCATCCAACGGACAGTTGTCCCACAGTGTCCATGAAAGCACGCATATATCGTAGGGGAAGTTTTTATCCTCAAGCTCTTGCAGCGTGGAGGTAAAATCAACGTTGGCCTCACCGGTGGCGATTCGGGCCGGAACCTTACGGGCATCCCGCTGTCCGAACCACGGACGGCCGGTAGTCATGCCCTTGTCCATACTGCCGCTGTTGGCATACTTGCCAGGCTGCAGGAAAAGCACCTTTGATTTTCCATCGGGTCCAACCCACCAGAAAGGCTTGCCATCTATGTCGTAGCGGTGAGCCAGTCCTCCGCGGTCGTCATTAGGCCATGATACCACATATTTCACACCTTCCTGAGCCATCACCGGAAGCAGGCCCCATGAGATACCGGGTATATCGAACTGCTGGAACACATCGATGGGCACACCGGCTTTACGCTGAAGCTCGCGGGAGTAACGGAACACATGAAACATCTCCTCGTCAGCGCAGATGCTGGTATTGAGATTGACATAGGACGCATCGGCAGCTATGGCACCGCTTTTCAACGCTTCAATCACCTCCCCTTCCCGCTCGGGATGGGAATGCAGCAGACGCTCCACCGGCCATGTAACCTCGGGATTCCACACATACCGGCTCCCTTCGGGATATTGCGCCGTCTCACGGCCAAGAGCCATGCCCTCCACCACATTTGAGGTGTGCAGTTTCTCCACATTCTTGTGGGTGTTGGTATAACCTATGTCCACGTGGGCGTGGTTAAAGAGATATACCGTCCAGTGGCGCATCGGAGTCACCGGAATCTTCATTGAACTGCTTTCGCCGTTACATTTCACCTTCACCGTGGCGGTTGACTTGCGGTCAGTCGGAACCGATGCCGGCAGCATCACCTCAAACGTGGCTACGGTGTCCTTCGCGGCTGTTTTGTGGCGGAAATGCCGAGTTTCTTTTTTATAGGATGTCTCCACTTCAATATCGCCTCCGCGGGCGCCGCAATTCACGGTCAGCTCTACTATTCGTCCGGGAGTGCCGTCGGGCAGATACCCGAAAAGCGGTTTCACATTATAGTCCGGCTGCCGGGGAGAAGCCATCAGGCCCGGAACCGATACCAACGCACTGATAATAAGAAATAACGATTTACACTTCATTTTACATGGAATTGGATCTGAAAGATAATTACATACAAAGTTATGCTTCCTTCCACGGCAAAAGGATGCATAATTCTACTATTGTTTAGCACAATACTATTATTCAACCTCAAAATTACAAACATTGGCCGCAATGACCGTCTTTACGGCATTTCCCTACCTGAGAATTTACTAAATTTGCACTACACTCAATCATCACCCACACCGAATACCTCATTCCTGTCATTACCATATGAAACATGCCGTATTACTGTCAGGTCTGGCTTTGCCGCTGTGCATGCCCCACGACGCCCAGGCCCGCAAACAGCCCCATATAATCCTGATTATAACCGACCAGCAGCGCGGTGACGCGCTGGGATACGCCGGAAAATATGCCATAAAGACCCCTAATCTCGACTCGCTCGCTTCCGACGGCTTCTTTTTCAACAACGCCTACTCATCGGCACCGAGCAGCACCCCCGCACGTTCGGGATTGCTCACGGGAATGTCGCCCTGGCACCACGGACTTCTGGGCTACTCCAACCGCATAGGCGAGCATTACCGCTACGAGATGCCTCAGATGCTCCGCGACAACGGGTACCTGGCACTCGGCATAGGAAAAATGCACTGGACCCCGCAGAACGCACTCCACGGCTTCCACGCCACGCTGGTGGATGAGAGCGGACGCGTGGAGTCGCCAGATTTCGTAAGCGACTACCGCAAATGGTTTCAGACTGTGGCTCCGGGAGTGAACCCCGACTCCACAGGAATTGACTGGAACGGCCACGCAGCGGCCGCCTACAAGCTCCCAGAACAGCTTCACCCCACGGCATGGACCGGAACAACCGCCGTGCGTACCATCGAGCATTTCGACACCGCTTCCGTCCGTCCGCTGTTCCTCAAAATATCGTTCGCACGCCCCCATAGCCCCTACGATCCCCCGCAGCGCATCCTCTCGATGTACGACGGCATGGAAATTCCTCCGGCCGCCCACGGCGAGTGGAGCAAAGATGTGGGAAGCAAGGTGACCGATCCCGCTAAGGACCCCACAGCCCCCTATGCGCAGTTCAGCGACGAATATGTGGCTAACACCCGCCGCCATTACTATGCCTCGGTAACGTTCATCGACGAACAGGTGGGCGACATTATTAAGGCGCTAAAGGAAAAAGGAATGTATGACGACGCACTGATCGTGTTCACCTCCGACCACGGCGACATGATGGGCGACCACAACTCCTGGCGCAAGACCTATCCTTATGAAGGTTCGGCAGCCATCCCGATGATAGTGAAGGTGCCTGAAAGCACGGCCGCCGTGCATGCCAAAGGCTCCGTACTGGAGCAGCCCGTGGAACTGCGCGACATCCTCCCTACCTTCCTCGACGCGGCCGGAGCGGAAGTTCCCGCCGACATGGACGGTCGCTCGATGCTCTCGCTCATCACCCGGGAAAATCCTCATTGGCGCCGCTGGATCGACCTTGAGCACGCCACATGCTATTCCGACAACAATTACTGGTGTGGCCTCACCGACGGCAAAATGAAGTATATCTGGTTCCTCCGCAGCGGCCAGGAACAGCTATTTGACCTCACTGCCGATCCGGAGGAAACCACCAATCTGATCGGCGACAAGAAATACTCCGCCAAAGCCTCCGAGATGCGCCGCGCGCTTGCCGACCATCTGAGCGAGCGCGGCGACGAGTGGGTGCGCGACGGCAAACTGCAGACCCGCTCCACCACCCTCCTCTACAGCCCCAACTTCCCCAAGAACTGACGAGGGTTTCATCCCGGCTCAGCCACCCGGAACGGAGTATCCCCCGGAAAGCATCGCAAAGCACAAAATATCCCCGACGGAGCACCGGAGGTGCGATTTCTTTCAAACCCGCTGCGTCAGCTGCGGGAAAAGCCGCTGTCTGGCCTCTTTGCGGCGAGCTTGGGAAGGGCGATGCCGCAACGGGCGATAGCTTGGGAAAACACTGATGGATTCCGCTAAATTGTAGGGATGCACGCTCGTGCATCCGCTGAAAACCGACGCGTTGCTATCGGCTGCTCCATGGAGCAGCCCTACATTTCGACTTATTTACAGGCGAAAAGGATCCGTAGGATCATGGTACCCCCCGTGGATCACACTGCGTCCTGAGGCTGCGCCTTGGTGATGGTGATGAGTTCGAGGCGGGTGGCGGTGCGGCGCTTGATTGTGAAGAGATAGTCGTCGATGGTAAGTTCAGCGCCCTGGGGCGGAATGTTGCCGGTGGAATAAAGTATGTAGCCCGCAAGGGTCTGGTAGGCGTCGTCCTCGGGAATGTCGAGGTGGAAATTCTCGCGCAGATACTCTATCTCCACGCGGCCCGAGCACTCGTAAACACCCGGCTCGGTCTCGCGCACCATCACGGTGCCTTTGTCGTGCTCATCCTGGATATCTCCGAATATCTCTTCCACAAGATCCTCGAGCGTCACCAGTCCGGCGGTGCCCCCGAACTCGTCAACCACCACGGCCATAGAGCGTTTCTCGGCAAGGAGACGGCGCATCATCTTGTTGGCCAGCAGCGACTCAGGTGCGAACACCACCGGTTTTATATGGTCTTTCCAGTCGGTCTGAGGATTAAACAGCTCACTCACGTGGATATAGCCCAGCACATCGTCGATATCGTCGCGATACACCACAATCTTGCTGCGGCCGGAGGATGTGAAGAGCGCCGAAAGCTCTTCGCGTGTGGTGGTGGAAATGTTCACGGCCACAATCTCGTTGCGGGGCTGCATGCAGTCGCGCAGATGGGTGGTGGAGAAATCAAGGGCATTATGGAATATCTTCACTTCCGTCTCCACCGGACTTTTCTCGGGATTCACCTCATCTATGGTCTTCTCCAGATACTGGTTGAGGTCGCCGACGGTGAGCATACGCACTCGCGCGCTGTCGGCCTTCACGCCAAACAATCGCATCAGCGCAGTTGAAAGCCACGAGCTGAATATCGACACCGGATAGAGAATAACATAGAAAATCGCCACAGGTATGGCAAAAATCTTGAGCGATGTATAGGGGTTGATACGGAAAATCGACTTAGGGAAAAACTCTCCCACGAGCAGAATCACTGCCGTGGAAATGAGGGTGGAGAGTATCAGCACCACGGCCTGGTTGGTACACCAGCTCTCAATCCAGGGGTCGAGGAGCGCGGCCGCTCCCATACCGTAGATTACAAGCATCACATTATTGCCCACGAGGATTGTGGAGATGAAAAGATTGGGGTCGGCATAGAAGCGGCCCACGGTCTTGGCAAGAAAGCCTCCCGATTTCACATCGAGTTCCATTCTCACGCGGTCGGAGGTGATGAACGCTATTTCCGTGCCGGAAAAAAGTCCCGAGAATATCAGCGAGACCACGGCGAGGATTATCCAGGTAGTGAGTGTCATTTCTTAGGATTTTGATTGGAGAGTTCAAGCTTTTTAGGCCGTTCGGACTCTTCGAGTTTCATTGGCTTGAGGGGTCGGCGTGCCTTTACTGCCGGAGTCTGCTCTGGCTTACGGGCGGGAAGCTCCTGTTCAGCGACGGCTGAAGCAGTGTCGGCCGAGGCGGTGCGGCGGGTGCGCTGACGGCCCGAAAGCCTGTCGGGAGCCTGACGCGGCTTACGGTCGGACGATACGGTGTCGACAACCTCGGGTTCAGGAACGGCTTCCGGCTCTCCGGCATAATCCTCACCGCGCTCCGTAAACTGCGAAGCGGGAAAAATACCGCTCACGTTCAGCACGCGGTATTGCGTCATACGGTCGTTGCTTTCAAAGCCATAGCCCTCGATTATGCGGTCGGCGCGCTCTATGTGAATGAATGAATCGCTGTACACTTTCTCGTGCCGCTGGTCCCAGAAGAGCTGGTTGGTTAGGAATTTCTCCCCGGCGGTGTTTTTTATGTCCACATAGCCGTCGAGACGCCACAGCTGTTTGTTTTTGAGAAACAGAGCAGAGTCGCAGTCCACGGTCGCCTCACGGCGCATCATATTGTCGTATTTCTCCATATGAAGGCCGTCGGGGAACTTCCAGTTGGGTTCCCTCGCCTCGTCAAACACAAGCCACAGCGGCGAATCGATGCGGTAGCGCACAAGCCCCGAATCGGATATCAGCGTGGAAACATCAGTAGTGGTCATTGTGGCGAAGGTCTCGGGATCGTATTGCAGGTCCACGAATTCCTTCTTGTCCTCGCGGCAGGCACACAGCATCAGCACGGCCGTGAGCGCTACAGCCGGCAGCGAGGTCATGCCCGGCAAGTGACGCTTCAGCATTATCGCAGTTTATTCTGGAAGAACCAGAGTTCGTTGAAGTTGATGCCCAGGCGCACGCAGAAGTAATTCTCCTTCACCATGGGATTGGGATGGGCCTGGCGGTGACGGTATTCAAAACCGAGGTTGATGATAGACTTATCGGATACGGTGGGGAAACCGAAGCCGCACGACACGCCGTAGTCGCGCACATTATTGTCGCCCACCATCACATAGTCGCGGTTGAAGAAAGCGCCCGCGCGATATGTCACGCGACGGAAATAACCACCGCGCGCCGAGGGGGTGTAAGAAGCTCCCAGACCCACCTGATAGCGGTTGGCAAAGCGTGTTGACTCCACATTCCATTCAGTGGGCCATGTCACGCTCTTGGCCTTTGCCCAGGGCTGATAGGTGAAGTCGGCCTCCACCATCAGCTTATTGCGCCATGTCCAGTTCAGGCCGGCACCATAGGTTGCGGGAAGGTCGGCGTTGTGGCGCAGGCTCTTCTCGCCGAGAGTGTCGGGAAGCACATCGGCGTCTATGGCATATCTCACCACGTAGGCATTACCCAGAAGAGTCTTGCCGGGAGAGTATGTGAGGCCTATGCCCAGACGGTTGTCGGGATTCACGTTTACATGATATTGCACGCCAAGCTGCACGCGCCAGTCGCGCACGCGGGTCACCTGCTCGAACAGCGCGGTGTAACCGGTAGTAGGCACGTTAGGGGTAACGTACACATCGTTTACGTTGGTGCCGAAGAGATATGAGAAGTTGGCGCCTACCGAGAAGCCTTTGAACAGACGTCCGGCCACACCCACATAAAGCTGGTTGAGACCGCCCATACCCTGGCGGGAGTTGACACCGTTGGCTATTTCCGAACCAAACGAGTAGCCCACCGATGAAAACGGCAGAAGACCTATGCTCGCTCCCATGTATTTGCCAAGAGGAAACTGCATGGTAAGATAGTCGAGACCGCCGCCGAATCGGCGCTCTTTGGCCGGATTGATATCACCTACGGCACCCTCGCTCGACTTGATGGTGGTAAAGTCCACACCCATGTCGAAGAGGAACGTCAGCGTGTCGATGGACGCATAGGAGGCGGGATTCATCACGTTGATCTGGCGGCCGGAGTTCATGGCGTAGCCCACACCACCCATCTGTTTCTGGGCGGCCGTGGCGTTATTGTCAAGAATTCCGTAGCCGAACTTGGAATAGGGCGACACATTACCCTGGGCATCGGTCTGGGAAGGAGCAGCCACACATGCAGCAAGCACTGCCACCGCGGCTATCAGTCTATTTATCATTATTTTCATTTTCATTAAAGAGTATGATACGGTTAAGGCCGATGCTTACAAGATTGCTCTCGACAGTAACCTCGAAATTACATAGTTTGCTGAGCTCGCGCGCCCAGCCGCCTGTCATCACCACGCGGGTGCCGGCGGGAAGCCTCTGCTGATAGTAGGTAATGGCTGCCACCACGCCCCACACGGCACCGTTGACCATTGCCGAGGCTGTATCGTGGCCCAGAAACTCGTCGGGGTTGAGTTCGCGTGGAGCCTTTACCCTGGGGAGGCGGGCGGTGAAACGGTGAAGAGCCTCCAGGCGCATGTTGATGCCCGGGGCTATGTTGCCGCCCACGAAATGTCCGTCGGCGCTCACGGCATCGTAAGTCACGGCCGTTCCGGCATCGACCACCAGCAGCGGGGTCGACGGATACAGCGCCATGGCTCCCACAGCGGCCGCTATGCGGTCAACACCCAGGGTGCCGGGGGTGCCGTAATCTATCATCAGCGGCAGACGCATGTCGGAACGCAGCCTCACAACCTTGCGGGCCATGGCCGCCATGCCGGCCACGAGCTCCTGTCCGCGACCGGCCACACTGCAGTAAAGCACAAGCTCAACACGGGTGGCAGGAGCGATGAAACGGGCAACATCATCGATACTCAGATGCTCCTCGATGCTCACCTTCAGCAGCTCCGAACCCTCCCAGAGGGCCAGTTTGGCTGCCGAATTTCCTTGGTCTATGGTCAGAAACAGTGACATTCGGGCACAAATTTAGCAAATATCAAAGAATTGACTGCTATATGGGCGATTAAAAAAACGAAACGCCAGGACCATTCACAGAGTATTAACGTGGATTCGTCTATACTTCTTCTTTTGCCCGCGTGCGGGGAATCATAATGGAAGTATAAACTTCAAGCATACCGCCCGCTATGGTGAAGGCAAGCCAGTCCATCGGCCCCGCGCCGGGATACCAGAGGAAGAAGGCGCCGACGCAGAATATAACGCCCGACCAGAATTCTATGCGCATAAGGCGTTTAACTCTCAGCGACTTCCCTTTATAAGAAGGACGTATTATACGGGAGGCGAGTAGAATAAGGGCTCCGGCCGAATAAATTATGCGAGTCATGGGCGACACCACGCGAAAAAGAGGCAGCAGTGTGCCGACTGCTATCAGCAGAAGTCCGGCCACTCCGAGCCAGATGGCCGTGCCGGAGCGGGAGTTCCGGCTGTTTGATGTGGTATTGTTGTTCATATTGTGTGCGGTTATGTGTTTTGGGTCATGATTCACTTTCCACCACCACAAACACGTCCTCATTGTCGCGCTGCATGTGGTAGTTCTCCCTCACCACGCGTTCCATAGCCTCGGGATCCACCGACAGGGCATGGTTGAGCCGCTGGTAATAGAGCAGAGTATCGCGGTTGGCCTTGATTTCGGCCTGCAGACGCTCTATCTCGCGGTTCTGCTCATAGGCGAGGGCGGCGGAATTGTCGGTAAAGAACAGCAGATACACCAGCACCCCCGCCACCACGAGAAGATTGAGGCTCAGGTAGCGGCGACACCATTGCACGAAGGTGCGGCGACGGATGATCGGTTCACTCATTGAAGAGAGGTTTGGGTTGACGGTTCGGGATCAGAAGGGATTTCAAATATGGAGAAATTCACGCTGCCGTAGGCAAGATGGCGGCGGAAAAAGGGATGCGAGGAATAATCGCGGTTACGTCCGTGTTCGAGAATGAAAATGCCTCCGGGCCGGATGATGCCCGAGTCGAGCACGGCCGGAGCCACCTTGTCGAAATCAGGAAGGTCGTAGGGCGGGTCGGCAAACACGAAATCGAACCGCCCGCGGGCGGCCGTGGCAAGATAACGGAACACGTCGCCACGTATCAGCTGATGATTGTCGGCGCCGAGCGTGCGCGCCACCTCAGCGATAAACTTCTGCTGCACCGAGGCTTTCTCAACCGAGGTGACTCTTGCGGCTCCACGCGAGAGAAGCTCGAAGCTCACGGCGCCTGTGCCTGCAAAGAGGTCGAGAGCCTCCAGGCCTTCTATGTCCGTGAGATTCTCTATCACATTGAACAGGTTTTCACGTGCAAAGTCGGTGGTGGGACGCGCCGTGATATTCTTGGGCACGTCGAAACGACGGCGTCCGTATTTTCCCCTGATTATTCGCATGGCTTAAATATTAGAAGATCGAAAGGCGCATCGAGAGTGGTGCGGCCGGTGCGGTACGGGAGCGCTGGAGGCTCCAGACGCGACACATGCGGAGCAAAGCGGCCTAATTCCTCGGCGAGTGCGACAAAACCGTCGCCTCCCACCCAGATACTTGTCGAAGCAAGGTCGAGCCCCAGAGTGTTAAGCGCCGAAAGGATGAAATAAGAGGCGTCACTGCCACCGCGGCAACGGAAATAATTCGCGCAATGAAGCTTGCCGCCACGCACTATCACTACCGTAAGCTCCTTGCCGCGCAGAAGCGCGTAGGCAGCCGCAGTATCGGCCTCGGGCAAGGAAAGCGACTGCAGATATTCCACGAGGCGCCCCATGCGCCCATGAAACCGGATGTTGAAAAACGTACGGCAGAGAAATGCGTAGGTGTCTTGGTCGACCCACTGGGTCATCACGGCGTTTTCCGCGCCGCAATCCTCCACAAGCAGATGGGAAGACTCGCACTCGGGGCCGAGCACTCTCTGGCCTATCTCCAGCACGGCATCATCGTCCAGACCCGCAGGAAGAGCCATGAAGCTGCCGCAGTCGGCTATGCAGTAAACTCTCTTGAAATCGCAGAGCAGCAGCGGATTCTCATAAATCACATCCTCGAGGGCCTTGCGGCGGTCGGGAGTGGCGGAATCGAAAGCAAATGTGCGCCAGATCATCTCCTCGTCGGCAACCGGCGGGAGAAGGGCCACGTCAAGCCTCTCGTCTCCGGGCATCAGAACGAGGCTCCAGAGCTGAGGCTGAGCAATCAAATCCTTATCGAGAAGTGTCATAGCTCTGCAAAGGTAACATTATTCCGGGGAATAACATACCTGTGCACTCCAAAATAAGAGAAAGCGGGCTTAATGCCAAGGAAGAAAAGTCCGGTTACTTCTCGCGCATGAACACGTTAATGGGCGTGCCGCAGAAGTCCCAGTTCTCGCGGATCTTGTTCTCGAGATAACGGCGATAGGGCTCCTTGACCCACTGAGGCAGGTTGCAGAAGAATATGAATGTGGGCACAACAGCATCCTTAAGCATGGTGATATATTTAATCTTCACATACTTGCCCTTGTTGGCTGGCGGCGGATAGGCGGCGATGGCCTCCTGCATCACGGTGTTGAGCTGCGAGGTGGGAACGGTGCGGCGGCGGTTTTCATAGACCTGCAGCGCGGTTTCAAGCACCTTGTAGATGCGCTGCTTGTTCAGGGCCGAGCCGAAAATTATGGGGAAATCGGTGAACGGGGCGAAACGGCGGCGTATGGAATCCTCGAAATGCTTCATGGCCTGCACGGACTTGTCGGTGGCGAGGTCCCATTTGTTAACACACACCACCAGACCCTTGCGGTTGCGCTGCACGAGCGAGAATATGCTCACGTCCTGCGCCTCGATGCCACGGGTGGCGTCAATCATGAGAATGCACACATCCGATGCCTCGATGGCCCTGATGGAGCGGATGACAGAGTAGTATTCTATATCCTCGTTTACCTTGTTTTTCTTACGGATACCGGCGGTGTCCACAAGGTAGAAATCGAAGCCGAACTTATTGTAACGGGTATAGACGGAGTCGCGGGTGGTGCCGGCTATGTTGGTGACTATATGGCGTTCTTCGCCCATGAAGGCGTTGACAATGGATGATTTTCCGGCGTTAGGACGGCCGATTATAGCGAATTTGGGAAGGTTTTCCAAACGCTCGCTCTCTTCTTCGTCGGCCTCCGGAAGCTTCTTCACCACTTCGTCGAGGAGATCGCCGGTGCCGTAGCCGTTGACAGCCGACACGGGATAAGGATCGCCGAGACCCAGGGAATAGAACTCGGGCACATTGTAGAGCCAGTCGTTTGAATCCACCTTGTTCGCAACGAGTATCACAGGCTTCTTGGAGCGGCGCAGGATGGCGGCCACATGATCGTCAAGGTCAGTGACTCCGTTCATAGAATCGACCACGAAAAGAATCTCGTCGGCCTGCTCGATGGCGAGCTCAACCTGCTTGTTGATCTCGGATTCGAATATATCGTCGGAGTTCACCACCCAGCCGCCGGTGTCGATAATCGAGAATTCCTTTCCGGCCCAGTCGACCTTTCCATACTGGCGGTCGCGGGTTGTGCCGGCGGTATCGTCGACAATGGCTGTGCGTGTCTGAGTAAGGCGGTTGAAGAGCGTGGACTTGCCCACGTTGGGGCGCCCCACTATTGCTATCATCTGTCCCATGTATGGCTGCGGTTATGAGGTTAAGTCGGTCCGGCACATGCCGGACCGACTGCAAAGTTAGCGATTATTATTCAATGTAGCCGAATGCCTTGAGCTTGTTTTCGCGGTTGCGCCAGTTGGCTTCCACTTTAACGAACATCTCGAGATACACCTTCTTGCCGAAGAATGCCTCGATGTCCTTGCGGGCTTCGGTGCCCACCTTCTTGAGCATGGAGCCGCCGTGGCCTATCAGGATACCCTTCTGGGTGTCGCGCTCCACGTATATCACGGCCATGATATGGATGGTGCCTTCTTTCTCGTCGAATTTCTCCACTATCACCTCGGTGGAATAAGGCACTTCCTTCTGATAGTTCAGCAGAATCTTCTCACGGATTATCTCGGTGACGAAGAAGCGCGCGGGCTTGTCGGTAAGGGCGTCCTTGCCGAAATAGGGGGCGTGGACGGGCAGCAGCTCCACAATGCGGTTCATGAGATTGGTGACGTTGAAATGCTCTTTGGCCGACACGGGGAATATCTCGGCGTTGGGAAGCAGCTCGTGCCACACGGCCACCACGCGGTCTAGGTCGCTCTGATTCTTGAGCAAGTCAATCTTGTTTATCACCAGGAGCACGGGCACCGTTTCCTTGGCAACCTTGGCAAGATAATCGGCATTTTTGGTGGGATCCTCCACCACGTCGGTTACGTAGACGAGCACATCGGCATCGGTCAGGGCACCCTCGCTGAAACCGAGCATGCTTTCCTGGAGCTTATATTTGGGGGAGAGCACTCCGGGAGTGTCGGAAAACACTATCTGATAGTCGTCCGTGTTCACTATTCCCATTATGCGGTGGCGGGTGGTCTGGGCCTTGGAGGTTATGATACTGATGCGTTCGCCCACGAGGTCGTTCATCAGTGTGGACTTACCTACATTGGGGTTTCCCACTATATTTACAAAGCCGGCTTTGTGATTCTCTGTCATTTTGAATTCGGATTATGAGGGGTTATGTAAGGTGCCGCGCCGCATGGGTTTCTCTGACATGCAGCCGCATGAATAAAACACTAATAGCACCTGAAAAGATGCTATTAGTGCTGATTTTTTCAGAATTTTAATTGACGGAAGGCCGTGCGGGGCTGTACGGGCCATGACGGCTTTCCGAGCTGGGGAATCAGAGATCCCAGATGAGATACATGGCTCCCCAGGTGAATCCTGCGCCGAATGCGGTGAGGATTATGCGGTCGCCTTTCTTGAGGCGGTCCTTATACTCATCCAGACAGATTGGAATCGAGGCGGCGCTGGTGTTGCCAGTATGCTCGATGTTCACAAGCACCTTCTCGGGGGCGATGCCGGCGCGCGAGGCCACAGCTTCGATTATGCGGAGGTTGGCCTGATGGGGCACGAGCCAGTCAACAGTCTCCATGGTGAGTCCGTTACGGTTGGCCACCTCAAGGGTCGACTCGAGCATATCGGTCACAGCATGCTTGTAGACGTAGCGTCCGTCCTGGAATATGTAGTGTTCTTCGGCATCGATGGTCTCATGAGTGGCAGGCTTTACGGAACCGCCGGCCTTCATGATGAGATGCTCGCATCCGTCGCCGTCAACGTGGAACACGGCATCGATCACACCGGTTGCCTCTTCGGTAGGCTCAACGAGCACGGCGGCCGCACCGTCGCCAAAGAGCGGACAGGTGGAACGGTCGGTGTAGTTGACCATCGACGACATTTTCTCGGCCGCAACCACAATCACCTTCTTGTAAAGGCCTCCGCGGATATACGCGTTGGCATCCTGAAGAGCCACGATGAATCCGGCGCAGGCGGCCTGGATATCGTAGGCATAGCAGTTTGTCAGCTTACAGTTATGGGCAATCACCGAAGCGGTGGAGGGAAAACGGTAGTCGGGGTTGGATGTGGGGCAGATGAGCAGGTCGATTTCTTCGGGTTTCAAACCTTTGGATTCGAGCAGGCGCTCAACGGCCTTCTCGCCGAGATACGACGAGCCGGCACCTTCTTTCTTGAGGATATGGCGGCTTTTGATACCCACGCGGGTGGTGATCCACTCATCGTTGGTGTCGACCATTTTCGACAGCATCTCGTTGTCGAGAATGTCGTCGGGCACATAGGAGGCTATGCCGGAAATTCTTGCATGAAGCATGATTGTGTGGAAATTTTCTGTGTATGTCTTGGTATATATGCGGACACGACACGCATTCCCTCCTCACCGTGAGCCTTCGCTTAGACGCAGGGCCCGGACAGGGGGAATACAGTCATATCGCAAAAAAAGCGGAGCCGGGGAGGATTCCCCGGTCATCACGCGCGGAGGGAGAGGTCCGGAATCAGACTGCCTCCGACTTTTCGATGGCTACTTTGCCGCGATAGTAACCGCACTCGCCGCATACGGTGTGGTAGATATGCCATGCACCGCAGTTGGGGCAGATAGCCAGTGTGGGAGCCACGGCCTTGTCGTGGGTACGACGCTTGGCCGTGCGGGTCTTGGATTGTTTTCGTTTAGGATGTGCCATTGTTGTTCGGTTTTATTCTTAATGGTTTTATTTTGTTTCTTTTAAGCCTTGCAGAGAGAGCGCGGGATTGAGCCCTACTCGTCGGAGTCACCGCCGTCGGCATTGTCCTTGAGCTTGCGGAGCTCATCCCAGCGGGGATCGGAAGCCTGATCGGCCTGGGGATCGGGCATCGAATCCATTTCTTCAATCAGGGTTTCCTCAAGTTCGGTATCCTCGTCGTCGGAGCGACGGGCACGGTGCTTGCGGAGCATGGCGCTCATCTGGCGGTTGCACTTGCCGAGCGGATGCACATGCTTGATGGGAACGGCCAGAGCCACGGTGTCGTAAATCATATAAGCCACATTCAGGTAGCTGTCTGATTCGGGAATCACGAGCAGGTCGTCGGAATCATCGTTGCAATCCTCGCCGTATTTCACGGATATGGCATAGGATGTGGCGATAGGGAAAATCAGATCGTCGAGACAGCGGTCGCAAATCAGCGTGATTGTCCCTTCAATCTGGAAATCAAGATTGTAAAGCTCTCCTTTATGGGTAACCGTGAGGTTGACCGCAAGGTCGGCATCATGGATGTCGGCGCTCTCCATGTTCACGAAGAACTGCTTTCCGAGACGGTACTCGAAAGTCTGCGTGCCCTCGGGCATAACCTTCAGGGGGAGCTTATATTCTGTAAATTTTCCCAAGACGGTTTAGAAATTGATTGAAAAAACTCCGCAAATTTAACGATTATCTTCCACTCTTCCAAAGATTTTTTATCATCCTGCCTTTTTGACGCCGAAAAACGCGCGCCGGGAGGCGTGATTTACCGGAATCCGGTTACTGGAAAATGGTGTTGAGAAGCGCAGCCAGACGCAAGCCACCGGCAAGGAACTGGCGCTCGATCACCGGGGTCCACTGGGCCACTTCGTCGTAGCTCATCGAAGCACCGGCAGGAGTATGCTCGTAGATGGCGTTGGCTATCTCGATTGACTGTTTGGCCCAGTCGTCGATCGAACTTGCCACGGCTGCTCGCTGCTCGCGGAGCGACGCACGGTCTATCTGGTCGGCCCATTCGGTGTAGCTCCATTTGTGAGCCGATTCCGGGAGCGCCGAGTCCCAGACGGAATGCAGATTCTGTTCGCGCCCGAAGTATTTTACCTTGATGCGGTTTCCACCCAGGTCTGCGCTACGGCCCATGTGAAGAGGCTGATGCAGGTCACCTACAAGATGCACGAGCATCTTCAGAGCCTCGGCCTTGGCGGGAGCGGCAGCGGCGGTATCTGTAAGAATCTCGATTCGCGACCTTATGGCGGTAACAACGTCGCCGGCAGGGTTGGCGTAGGCTTCCTCATAGCGCTCGTCAGGGTTCACGTTCTTGAAATGCCAGGTCTTGCTATAGGCATACTCAGGGGTATGACTGGCGTTGTCGAGCCAGTTGGCCCAATAGATCATAGACCGTCCTTCGAGCAGCGAATCCACTGCGGCACGGGCGGCGGGAGTGAGGTGGCGTTCGGCAATGGCCGCGGTCACGTCGTGACCCTTCTGGCCCCAGCCGAAAGCGTTGAAAGCCGTCAGCAACACAGCGACGAGCGCGAGCGGGCGGCGCAGACAAACATTGATAAGCATGGTAAATATGTGATGATGTCCGAAAAAAAAGGTACAGAGGTATGTCAAAACCGTAATTCCGACATGCCGTCTATACCTTTTTTATTTAATTAAATTATGAAGATTTATTTGTTGAGACGCTCCTTCATAGCCTCTGTGTCGGCCTCATAGCCCGGTTTCTCGAGCAGGGCGAACATATTGCGCTTGTAATCCTCCACTCCGGGCTGGTTGAAGGGGTTCACGCCAAGCATATAACCGGAGATGCCGCAGGATTTCTCGAAGAAATAGATGAGCTGACCCAGATAGCATTCGCGCAGAGCGGGAATGCTTATGCGGAGATTGGGTACACCGCCGTCCACGTGGGCGAAGCGGGTTCCGAGCTCGGCCATGTGATTCACAGCGTCCACACGCTTGCCGGCAATGTAATTCAGACCGTCGAGATTGTCATTATCGGTGGGTATGAGCACCTCGTGGTCGGGGGTCTCTACAGAAAGTACAGTCTCGAAGATGGTGCGCTCGCCGTCCTGAATCCACTGACCCATGGAGTGGAGGTCGGTGGAATTGTCAACGGCTGCGGGGAATATACCCTTGTGGTCCTTGCCTTCGCTCTCGCCGTAGAGCTGTTTCCACCATTCGCCGAAGTAGTGAAGCTTGGGACAGTAGTTGACCATGATCTCAATCTTCTTTCCGGAACGGTAGAGGGCGTTGCGGGTTGCGGCGTAGAGAAGAGCGGGGTTGGAAGCGTAGTCATCCGATACGGTAGCCTCCATCATCTGTTTTGCTCCGCCCAAAAGTTCTTCTATGTCATAACCGGCCACGGCGATAGGAAGCAGACCCACGGGGGTGAGCACAGAGAAGCGGCCGCCCACATTATCGGGAACCACGAATGTGGTGTAGCCCTCTTCATCGGCCATCTGGCGCAGAGCGCCCTTTTTGGCGTCGGTGATGGCCACGGTGAGGCGTGCGGCCTTTTCCTTGCCCACATTGCGTTCCAGAAGCTCGCGCAGAATGCGGAAAGCAATGGCAGGTTCGGTGGTGGTGCCTGACTTGGAATTTACTATGAGGCCGAATTTCTTGTCGGTGAGATAATCTATAAGCTCATAGAGATAATCCTCACCGATATTCTGACCGGCGAAAATCATCTTCACGCCTTTATGGTTGGCTTTATAGGCTGAGAAGCTGTCGCTGAGAGCCTCAATCACGGCTTTGGCACCGAGGTAGGAGCCTCCGATACCTATCGACACCACGACCTCGCACTCCTTCTGCAGATAAGCCGCGGTTTCCTTGATACGGGCAATCTCCTCGGCGGGAACTTCGGCGGGAAGTTTCACCCAACCCAGAAAGTCGTTGCCGGCTCCTGTGCCGTTCTTTACAGTGTTGAGGCACTCCACAGCCTCGGAATGCAGGGCGTCAATGTCGGCCCTGGGGATAAGAACATTCTTGATGTTCAGCTCAATGGTATTCATGGTTAGTAACTGTTAGATATAGATTTCTTACTTGAATATGACTGTTAAGGGATTACATCAGATAAACGTCTCCGACATGCGCTTGATGGCAGTGGCGGGTTTCACCTTGCGATAGAGGATATCGAACACGCCGTCTAGTATCGGCATTGTCACTCCGAACTGATGGTTTATCTCGTGGATGCACTTGGTGCCGTAGTAGCCTTCGGCGGTCTGCTCCATTTCCATGCGGGCGGCCGTCACGGAATAGCCCCGGCCTATCATGGAACCGAAATTATGGTTGCGCGAGAAGCGGGAATAGGAGGTGACAAGAAGGTCGCCGAGATACACCGAGTCGCAGATCTGGCGCGGACGGGGATTTACGGTGTCGACAAACCGCTCCATCTCACGGATGGCGTTGCTCACGAGCATGGCCTGGAAATTGTCGCCGAATTTCAGCCCGTGGACCACGCCGGAACAGATGGCGTAGACGTTTTTGAGCACTGCGGCGTATTCAATGCCCACCACATCGCTGGAAGTGATGGTGGTGAGAGCCGGGCCGGACAGTGCTGTGGCGAACTGTTCGGCATGGAAAAGATCCTGACAGCCTATGGTGAGATAGCTCTTGCGGCCGAGCGCCACTTCCTCGGCATGACAGGGGCCGCCTATGACGAGAGTGCGCTCATGGGGCACATTATATTTCTGCGAGATATAGTCGGTGATTATCAGGTTGTCGTCAGGCACTATGCCTTTAACCGCTGACACCACGTATTTGCCGGAGATATCCACCGTCACCTTATCCATGTGGCTTTTAAAATAGGGCGAAGGCATGGCGAGCACAATCGTGTCGGCCTTGTCGCACACCTCATTTATATCGCTTGTGAATTCTATCTTGTCGGTGTTGAACTCCACATCCGACAGATATGCCGGATTGCGATGGTTGCGTCTGAACTCCTCTATGCGGTCGTCGCGGCGCATGTACCATAGAATGGAATCGTTATTGTTGAGCAGGAGTTTAGCGAGAGCTGTAGCCCAGCTCCCGCCGCCCATTACTGCTATTTTACCTGGGAAATTCATAATACATAAAACATCCGGCAGCGCCGAAGGGTTTAACAAATCATTCCTGCGAAGATGCTTCGGGAGCAACCACAGCGGCAGCAGCCACCCATGCCTTCACATCATCGACCGCGGGAGCGGTCAGTCCGAGCTTGAACTTCTTGTTGAGGCCGCAGAGATCCTGCTGGAGCTTTCCGGCGGAAGGAGCGGAAGCGAGAGCCTCCACGGTAAGCACACCGAGTTTATGCAGCGGAGCCACCCACTCCTCGGGAACTCCTACGGTGGCGAAACGTGCGGCATCGTCGCGGCGCGCGGTCTTTTCCGGACGCATCTGCGGGAAGAAGAGCACCTCCTGAATGGTGGTCTGGCCGGTCATGAGCATAACCAGACGATCCATGCCTATGCCCATGCCCGATGTGGGGGGCATGCCGTATTCGAGAGCGCGGATGAAGTCCTTGTCGATAATCATGGCCTCGTCGTCGCCCTTCTCGCCCAGACGCATCTGTTCCACGAAACGCTCATACTGGTCGATGGGGTCGTTGAGCTCGGAATATGCGTTGGCAAGTTCCTTGCCGTTGACCATGAGCTCGAAGCGCTCGGTCAGACGGTCGTCGGCGCGATGGCGCTTGGTAAGAGGCGACATTTCTATGGGATAATCTATTATAAATGTGGGCTGGATGTAGTTGCCTTCGCATTTCTCGCCGAAAATCTCGTCAATGAGCTTTCCCTTGCCCAGAGAGGGGTCAACTTCTATGTCGAGACGGCGGCACACGTCGCGCAGCTCGTCCTCCTCCATTCCGGTGATGTCGATGCCGGTGAATTCCTTTATGGCGTCGATCATGGTCACGCGGCGGTAGGGAGCCTTGAAGTTGATGACATTGTCGCCTACCTTCACCTCGGTAGTGCCGTTGACGTCGAGGCATATCTTCTCGAGCATGCGCTCGGTGAAGGTCATCATCCAGTTATAGTCCTTGTAAGGCACGTATATCTCCATGCAGGTGAACTCGGGATTATGGGTGCGGTCCATGCCTTCGTTGCGGAAGTTCTTGGAGAACTCATACACGCCGTCGAAGCCGCCCACGATGAGACGCTTGAGGTAAAGTTCGTCGGCTATTCGCAGATAGAGCGGAATATCGAGGGCGTTGTGGTGCGTAATGAACGGACGCGCACTCGCTCCGCCGGGAATCGACTGGAGAATGGGGGTCTCGACTTCCATGTAGCCGTGGGAGTTGAAATATTCACGCATGGAGTTATAGACCTTGGTACGCTTTATGAAAATCTCGCGCACGGCGGGATTCACCACCAGGTCAACATAACGGCGGCGGTAACGCAGCTCGGGGTCATCGAATGAGTCGTAGGCCACACCGTCCTTCATCTTGACGATGGGAAGCGGGCGGAGCGACTTGCTGAGCAGGGTGATTTCCCGGGCGTGGACGGTAATCTCGCCCATCTGAGTGCGGAACACGAATCCTTTCACACCTACGAAATCGCCTATGTCGAGAAGCTTCTTGAGCACCACGTTATAGAAATCCTTGTCTTCACCGGGACAGATGTCGTCGCGGCTCACGTAGACCTGTATACGTCCTTCGGCGTCCTGAAGTTCGAGAAACGATGCCTTGCCCATGATACGGCGGCTCATGAGGCGGCCGGCGATGCAGACCTCGCGCTGAGGAGCTTCGTCGGTGAAAGTCTCTTTGATTTCGGCGGTATGGGCGTCGACGGGATATTCTGCGGCGGGATACGGGTCGATACCGCGACGGCGCAGCTCTTCGAGGCTGCCGCGGCGCACAATCTCCTGCTCGCTTAATTCAAGTATGTTTATAGCCATAACAGTTATGATAGTTTTCTTTTATAATGTTTTTATGATTAGTTCTGAGACTAGGGAGAGTAGAGATGGACCAGACGCTCATAGTAGGCGCCCGGCGAGTGGCGCAGGCGGCTTCGCCGCGCCACGGAGTGACGTTCCTCGGCCGAAGGCCCGTGCTCCCAGAGGGCGGTGACGGCAGCGGCGAGAGCCGAGGCGTCGGCCGCCAGGAAAAGCCGCGAGGAGGCGGGTTCGTCCTTGAGAATGTCGGGCATGCCGCCCATCTCCGAGGCGACCACGGGTGTGCCGCAACAGAGGCTCTCTATCACGCTCATGGGGCAGTTTTCATGCCACTCCGATGGAATTACCGACAAGCGCGCGCCGCCCAGCAGCGTGGCGACCCCGCGGCTGTCGAGCTGACCGAGCCAGTCGATATTTCCGAAAGCGCCGTAACGCATCATAAGCTGCTGCAGAAGCGGGCCGTCGCCGGCTATCCTGAGCTTGTAAGGGAGCCGCTCGGCCGCGCGGAGGAGCGTCGTCACACCTTTTTCGGACGAAATGCGCCCCACGTAGCAGTAATACGGCTCGGCCGATGATGACGGCAGAATTGAGACCCCGGCGAACTCCGAGGGGCAGAAATTGGGCATCACCACAAGCTTCGATTCGTCGAAACCGGCCCGAAGCAGCACCGATTTCATGAACCGTGAGGGACAGATGAACACATCGGTCCAGCGCTGAAGGCTTTCGGCGCTCCATCTCACAGCCTCGGCCCGGGCAGCGAGGGAAGCGGCCAGAGAATCCTGCACGCAACGGTATCTCACCACCGATGAAGGCCGACGGATACACTCGGTGCATACGCGGCCACGGCACAACAGAGTGTAGGCCGGACAGACAGGCTTGTAGTCGTGGAGCGTCCACACCACCCGGCATCCGTAGGCGCGGGCCTCGCGGGCCACAACGGGCGACAGATGGGAGTGGATATTGTGGAGATGAACCACATCGGGGCGGAAATCGCGCAGCAGCCGCCGCACAGAGCGGGCGATGCCGTCGTGGCCGAGCATGCGGCGCGCGGCACTGAACCGTCCGGCAAACGAGCCGCGGAAATCGACCAGCGCGGGCCAGTAGCCGCTCCAGGACGAAGGCAGATTGGCCGGATGGGCGCTGGCGAGCACCGCAACCTCATGGCCGCGCTCCGCAAGTAGCCGCTCCAGCGCCAGGGCGTGAATGCAATCGCCCCCGCGCCGGTAATAGAATTTATTGGCTATCAGCACGCGCTGTTTTTCCATGCTTCCGGTTACGAGCTATCTCAACAATAATCCACAAAGATAACATATTTTTTGCAGTTACGGGAAGGGGCGGCGCGAAATGGGCGAAAAATCGCAAAAAGCGTTGTGGAATAGAAAATTATGATTATCTTTGCAGCGCTTACAACGCCCTGGCTGCGCCACATGGCCCTTCCGGAGCCGCGCAAGCATTTATAATTCACCTATTTACTAACTATTTTTAATGACTGAAGAAGTAAAAAACTCTCCCATCGAAGACTTCGACTGGGACGCCTATGAGCACGGAGACACTCAGGGCGCAAAGACTCGCGAAGAGCTCACCAAAACCTACGACGAGTCACTCAACACCGTCAAGGACAAAGAAGTAATCGAAGGTACCATCATCGCCATGAACAAGCGCGAGGCTGTGGTTAACATCGGCTACAAGAGCGACGGTATCATCCCTATGAACGAATTCCGCTACAACCCCGACATCAAGGTCGGCGACACCGTGGAAGTGTTCATAGAGAACCCTGAAGACAAGAAAGGTCAGCTTATCCTCTCTCATCGCAAAGCCCGCGCCGTCCGCTCATGGGACCGCGTGAACGAGGCTATGGAAAAGGACGAAATCATCAAGGGCTTCATCAAATGCCGTACAAAAGGCGGCATGATCGTGGATGTGTTCGGCATCGAGGCATTCCTCCCCGGCTCGCAGATCGACGTGCGTCCCATCCGCGACTACGATATGTTCGTAGGCAAGACCATGGAATTCAAGGTGGTTAAAATCAACCAGGAATTCAAGAACGTGGTCGTATCACACAAAGCCCTCATCGAGGCCGAACTCGAGCAGCAGAAACGCGAAATCATCGCCAAACTCGAAAAAGGCCAGGTGCTCGAAGGCACTGTCAAGAATATCACAAGCTACGGCGTATTCATCGACCTTGGAGGCGTGGACGGTCTTATCCACATCACCGACCTCAGCTGGGGCCGCGTGAGCCATCCCGAAGAGGTTGTTCAGCTTGACCAGAAGCTCAACGTCGTTATTCTCGACTTCGACGACGAGAAGAAGCGCATCGCTCTCGGTCTCAAGCAGCTCCAGCCCCATCCATGGGACGCTCTCGATCCCGACCTCAAGGTTGGTGACCGCGTGAAAGGCCGTGTTGTCGTAATGGCTGACTACGGCGCATTCATCGAGATTGCCCCCGGCGTAGAAGGTCTGATCCACGTAAGCGAAATGTCGTGGAGCCAGCACCTCCGCACCGCCAACGACTTCATGAAAGTCGGCGACGAAATCGAGGCCGTTATCCTCACCCTCGACCGCGAGGACCGCAAGATGAGCCTCGGCATCAAGCAGCTCAAGAAAGATCCCTGGGAAGACATCGAGGTTCGCTACCCCGTAGGCAGCAAGCACTCTGCCAAGGTTCGCAACTTCACCAACTTCGGTGTGTTCGTAGAGATTGAGGAAGGCGTTGACGGCCTCATCCACATCTCCGACCTGAGCTGGACCAAGAAAATCAAACACCCCAGCGAATTCACCCAGATCGGCGCCAACATCGACGTTCAGGTACTTGAAATCGACAAGGAGAACCGCCGTCTGAGCCTCGGCCACAAGCAGCTCGAGGAGAACCCCTGGGATGTATTCGAAACCATCTTCACCACCGGTTCTATCCACGAAGGAACCATCGTTGAAATGGTAGAGAAAGGCGCTGTTATCGCCCTCCCCTACGGCGTTGAAGGCTTCGCTACTCCCAAGCACCTCGTGAAGGAAGACGGAACCACCGCCAAGGTTGACGAGAAACTCAACTTCAAGGTGATTGAGTTCAACAAGGACAGCAAGCGCATCATCCTCTCTCACAGCCGCATCTTCGAAGATGAGGCCAAGGCAGAGCGCAACGAGACCCGCAAGGCCAAGCGCGCCGCCAAGCGTCAGGAGGAAGCTCCCCTGCTCAACCAGCCCGTAGAGAAAGCCACTCTCGGCGACCTCGAGGCACTGGCTGAACTCAAGGAGAAACTTTCTGAAAAGAACTGATTAACAAGATAGAATAATTCTCCAATATGTATCCCTGATGTGGCGACCTTCGTGAGAAGGCCGCCACATATTTTTTCCTACAAAGCATCTGTTTTTTAGCGCTTCTTGCAGTCGGAGAGCTTGTTTCTACATTTTTTTGCCTATATTTGCTACCATAACACCAAAAAATCAATCCGCGACCATGTTAAAACCATTACTCCGCCTGGCAGCTGCGGCGATGATAGCAGCGCTTCCCTTCCAGCACACCACCGCTCAGGAAACAGCTCCCGACCCCAATCCAGCCCAGATAAACTACGGCGACGACCACACGGTGCGCTCGCTCGTGTTCAAACAGGGTGATTTTGGCTCGAAATTCTACCGCATCCCGGCAATAGCAGCCCTGCCCGACGGAACCATAGTAGCTGTGGCCGACAAACGCATAGAATCCAACGGAGATCTCCCCGGTAAAATCGACGTGGTGGCACGCCGGTCGACCGACGGCGGACGCACCTGGAGCCCCTACATCACCGTCGCCGAGCATAATGCCGACGGAGGTTACGGCGACCCTGCTCTCGTCTACGACCGTCGCAGCGGCGACCTCCTTGTAATCTCAACCCACGGCAACGGCCTGTGGCAGCAGACACCGGGCCAGATAAGCCTCTCACGCAGCCGCGACGGCGGTCTCACATGGGAAAAGCCCATAAACCTCAACCCGCAGATACTACGTAAAAAAGGGCTTAACCCCAACAGTATATTCGCCTCGTCAGGCGCAGCCACACAGCTTAAAGACGGGCGCCTGATGTTCGTACTCGTCACCCGCACCGAAGGAACCGGCGGTTTCCCCTGCTATGCCGTGTATAGCGACGACGGCGGACGCACCTGGCATGTGGCCAACAATGCCGCCACACTCGACGGCGACGAGTCCAAGACCGTGCAGCTCAGCGACGGCTCCCTGATAATGAGCATCCGCAACCGCTATAAAGGCCCCCGCGTATTCTCGCGCTCCACCGACCGCGGCGCCACATGGTCGGCACCCTACAACGTAGACGGTCTTCCCGACCCCGCATGCAACGGTGACATCCTTCACTACACCGCAGGCGGCCGCGACCTGCTGCTTCAGTCGCTCCCCGACTCCCCCGACCAGCGCGAGAACATAGCCATCTACGTGTCGAAGGACGGCGGCAAATCCTGGCCCCGCAAATACCGCGTGGTCAACGGTCCCGCAGCCTATTCAGCCATGACCATCCTCCCCGACGGCAGCATAGGAATGCTCTCCGAGGAAGCCACCCACGACGCCAACCCCAACCACTCCCAGGGCTACCGCATCTGGTTCACCAAAGTCCCCATCGAAGACATCCTCGGCGAATAACCTCCGCTCCTCCACTCCTCAATAGCAAACAAACGAAGAACAACACGGGAACAGCAGAACAACGCAGAACATCAAGTTATCATAATAAAGAGAAAATAGGCATCTGTTCCATACCTTACAGGTACCTACACACTTCGTTGCACAGCCGATAGCGGAGTTGTATACGAAGGCACAATCACGCTTTAGACCGTTCAATATTACCCTCACTATTTTTCTTAAACCATGATATAAACTCGTATCATGGTTTAAGGAAAGTTAATAAATTCTTCCATATTGGCCTTGTTAACATTTTTATTATTTTTGAAAAAATCATATCATGAAAACCTTAAAACTATTTATCACATTTGCCATTTTGGCTGTTTTCACTCCCTTGACCGGCTACGCCCAGTTCGAACATGAACATGGCCCTGACTGCCTCGGTGTCTGGTGCTCAATTGACGTGCGTCTGAAATCTGATGGAGGAGGAAGCAGAACGGCTGAATATTCATTTCCTCATCCTCCGGAATATCTTGGACCTATGCAATATAATAACGGTTATCCCATGTATTATGACAACACTTATTTTTATTGTATAGGTCCCGGACGTCCATATATCACTGTTGATGGTGGAGACCCAGTTCTTCACCTGGATTTGAATAATTTAGAGATGGAAGTCTCACTTATGGCAGAATAGCAAGGAAATAATCCTGACTATATCGAGACAACCGTTGAATTCCCGGTACAAAAAATGGCCTATGACACAGGATATAACCGTCCTGATTATCAGTGCTACTATCATATCCGACTCTTGGTGTGGTTGAAACTTTGATTTTAATAACTGAACAATTTAATCTAAAAGCCTACAATCATGAAAACGCCCGTAGTATTATTCCTATCTCTGTCTGCGCTATTGAGCGCTTCGGCCCAGGAGCCGACTGATTTCCGTACAGAACAGGTGTTTCTGGCTCCGCGTTCGCTGTCGTGCGCTCCGGGCGATTCACTGTTTGTGGACGGCATGGTGACATGCATGGCCTCTGACCGCCTTGAACCTTACAGCCGCTACCTTTATCTGGAACTTATAGGCGACAATGACTCGGTCTACGTGCGCCAGAAACTCTCGTGCGCCGACGGCGGACGGTTCTCTACAGCTGTTCTCACCGAACCCGACATGCCAAAGGGAGTGTATTATCTGCGCGGCTACACACGCTTCATGCGCAATTTCGACCACAGCGCGTTCGCCCTCCAGCCCGTGGCCGTGGGCATCGACATACCCGCAGCAGACTATACCGTGGATGACGACGTGGACTGCCGCTTCTCCGTGGCCGGAGGATCGCTCCGCCAGGGACAGCCCCAGCGTCTCACGGCAGTGCTTTCGAACTATGCGGGCCAACCCCTGGCCTTCCGGCAGCTTTTCCTTACAGACAACAAGGGCGACACCGTGTCATCAGCAATGACTTCACGCGCCGGATATGCTTTCTTTGATTTCGTTCCCGCAAAAGGACGTTCTTATTCCGTAAGATTCGCCGACGAAGGCATCAGCAAGAGCTTCAAAGCCCCTGAAGTCACTCCCTCGACTGTCAGCATCAAGGCGGCCGCCAACGGCAACCGCATTGTGTTCGAGCTGAGCGACGCTGCCGCCAAGGTGAAGGACCGCCGCCTTTACGTCTACGACCGCAACAACGGGATATCCGAGGTGATGTCGCCAGCCGCTTCCGGAAACATCACACTGCCGAACGCACCGACAGGCCCCGTGACTCTGTTCCTGACCGACGGTGCCCTGCAGACCCGCGCCGAGACCTCCATACTGCCACGCAGCCGCCGAAACGCCTCTGTAACTACTGACGGTCCCCTCCAGGCAGGAAAAGCCTTGGATTTCAAACTCTCAGGCATCGACACAGCCGATTGCCGCGTGTTCGCACGCTTTGTCCCTGACAACGCCCTGTGGAACTCCCAGGCCGACCAGCAGCTGGTCTATGCCTCCGATTTCACTTCGGCTCTTCCGTTCCCCGGAGTGGACACTGACCCCGACAGCCGTCAGGCCGATCTTGCCGCATGGCTCGAGAATGCACGCTTCACACGCTTCCGTCTGCGCGATGCCGTGCTGAACGACTCGACTGTCTATGAGTATTACCCCGAATTCAACATGGAGATAAGCGGAACCGTGTTCGACGACATCAACAATCTCCATCCCATGAAACAGGGCCGTATAGTGGCATTCAACAATAGCACCAACGCCGTAAGCGACAGTACACTCACCGACGGACGTTTCCGCCTGGCCGTGGACGATTTCGCCGAAGGCGACACATTCTTCCTGCAAGCCCTCCAGGGCAAAAAGAACGAGCCTGTGTCGAACGGCATAGAGCTCGACAACGAGTCGTTCCCGGCCGCAGTCATTGACCGCGGGCGTCTGATAACCAGCGGACGGTATGCCGGTGATGTCACGACATCCATCGGCCAAAGCTCCGGAACAGTCCACGACCTGCCTGATGTAACAGTCAAGGCCCGCGTGATCCAGAAATCGGAAGTTCCCTCAAAAGCACACTATGAGGTGAAGATGAAGACACGGGAGGCAATCGAGAGAAGAGGCTATCTTACACTCCGCGATATTCTAAACGATATGCCCATGTTGACTCTTACTTCCGAAAGTTTCGGTAATGGAACAGACAATGGGCTACAACTTCCCGTTATCTACAGTAAAAGAGGGATATCTTTATTAGGAAGACGTAAAATTGGAGAAAACGTCGGCATGGCTCTCGTTATTGATGGATCAAGAATAGATAATGATAATTTCGATCTCTATCTTGAGATGTCAGCGACAGAAATTGAGTCTGTAGAACAGGTTTCCATCGGCGAAGCACTCATATATGCCAAGACCCTTGACGGTGCCGTGATAGTCAAGACTCGCAAATGGACTCCAGACAAGAGTGTAAAAAGCAAAGGCACCATCGTCCGCCCGATGGGACTCTCTAACATTCCTTTGGCTTCGAACGAAAAGCCTGTTGTACCCTCTAAAGATGGTGACTATCGCCTGTTGGTCGACATAGTCGGCCCCGATGGCGTGACCTCACTCAGTCGGCCATTTACCCTCTCTACGGCAAAATAAGCGTCTTCTATCTGGGAGGGTCGGCGTCCCGCCGTCCTCCCAAACGCCATCAACCTCTCTCAACTGAGCGACGGCCGGAGGCCGACGATCCCAGTAGGAGACCCCAGCGGGGAGAGTGGGAGCTAAAAAACGGCAGCGGTGTGTCGAGACTGAGGTCTGGACACACCGCTGTGGTTTGGGGCTGTATTATCAGGGGGATTATTCGGCGGAGCGGGTGGGGGCGAGTTCTTTTTTGATGAGGTCGAAGATTTCGTCGATGGTGCCTTCGCCTTTCACTCCGTGATATTTGCCTTCGGTCTTGTAGAATTCCTGAAGCGGGGAGGTCTGCTCGTGATACACTTTGAGGCGGTTGATGATGGTTTCGGGATTATCGTCGGAACGTCCGCTTTCTTTGCCACGCTTCACAAGGCGGTCGAAGAGCTCGGGCTCGCTTACTTCAAGACCTACGACGGCATGCACTTTCGAGCCACGGCGTTCGAGCATGGTGTTGAGAGCCTTGGCCTGCTCTATGGTGCGGGGGAAACCGTCGAATATCACACCTTTGGCTGTCTCGCTGTTGGTATCGAGAGTGTGCTCGAGGATTTCAATCATAAGATCGTCGGGGATGAGCTGGCCTTTGGTGATATAGCCGTTGGCCACGCGGCCAAGCTCGGTGTCGCGGCGTATATGGTCGCGCAGGAGATCGCCGGTGGAGATATGGAACAGGCCGTATTCTTCGATCATAAGCGCGCTTTGGGTCCCTTTTCCACTGCCCGGGGCGCCGAAAACTACTAAATTATACATGACATAAATGGTATTTGGTATCTAAAGTAAGTTATTTCTCATCAAGCACCCAGATATCCGACAGGTTGCGAGCCAGGCCGTCGAGATCAAGGCCGAAGCCTATGATGAAACGCGACGGAATCTCGAAGCCCACGTAGTCGGGCCGTATGCCCACCTCGTCGCTCTCGGGTTTATAGAGTAGCGAGGCTATTTTCACTTCGGCGGGATTGCGTTTCTTCAGGTCCTCGACCAGACGCGAGATTGTGCGGCCGGTATCAACTATATCCTCCACCACAATCACGGTGCGACCGGTGATATCCTCTTCCAGCCCGAAAATTTCCTTTATCTTGCCTGTGGAGCCGGTGCCCTCATAGCTCTTGAGCCTTATGAACGCTATTTCCGATCCGTGGAGGTTGACAGCACGGAAAAGATCGCTGGCAAATGGGAAAGCACCGTTGAGCACGCAGAGAAACAGCGGATTGTCAACCTTACTATCGGCCTCGATCTGCCGTGCGAGCTGCTCTATTCTCTGTTCAATTTTTTCCTTTTCGATATAAGGAACGAAATCCAGACCTTTGTAAGTGACTCGACGCATAATAAATTTGTTGATTTTATTGACGCAAATTTAATAAAAATCTCAAGAGGTGAGAAAAGATTTAGTAATTTTGTAGACTGTTGGCACATAGTGCCCGATGCTCCGACCCTAACCGCAAGCAACAATTCAAGCAATGAAGCTCTTTACCACAGAAGAAATAAGCGCCATAGAGCGCGCCACAATAGAAAAAGAAGGGATCACGCTGCACACCCTCGTGGAACGTGCAGGCCAGGAAGCCGCCCGTGCCATAGCCCGGCGCTGGGCTCCGTCACAGCGCATGATAGTGTTCGCAGGCCCGGGCAACAACGGCGCCGACGCGCTCGCCACGGCCATATTCCTTGTGGGAATGGGCTATAAACCCACCGTGTTTCTGCTCAACATCGGAGGCAACCGCATAAGCGACGAATGCCGCCGCTGGCGCGACGAGATACGCACCCGCTTCGGCAACGATTCCCTGATAGAAGTCGTGGGGCAGCATTTCTCGGCGCCGGAGATACAGCCGGGCGACGTGGTGATAGACGGCATGTTCGGCACCGGTCTGCGCGAGCCGCTTGTGGGCGGATTCATGGCACTGGCACGCTACATCAACGAGTCGGGCGCCAAGATAGTATCGATCGACGTGCCCAGCGGCATGTTCGGCGACTGGAACCGCCAGCTCATCACGCGCAATGTGATTCACGCCGACATCACTCTGGCCATACAGTTTCCCAAGATAGCCTTCTTCTTCGCCGAGAACGCCGAAATCGTGGGCCAGTGGGAGGTGCTCGACATAGGGCTGAGCCGTCAGGCCATAGACCAGCGGCCTACCAACTTCGTGTACATAGAGGAAGGCGAGGTGCGCCATCTGCTGCACCGCCGTCCGCGCTTCTGCTCCAAGGCCGACTTCGGTTCGGCATGCCTCGTGGCCGGACGCTACGGCATGGTGGGAGCTTCAGTGCTGGCATCGCGCGGCGCGCTGGGTACGGGCGTTGGCAAGCTAACAATCCATGGGCCGCAGTGCTCGTTCGAGATATGCCAGTCGATGGTTCCCGAAGCCATGTTCCACGCCGACGCCAACAAAATACACGTGTCGCAGATCACACTCGACCATCCCTTCAACGCCCTGGGAATAGGCCCGGGTCTGGGAACCGACGACGCCACCATCGACGCCCTCGACTCATTCCTGCGCTCACGCCCCTCGATGCCGCTGGTGATAGATGCCGACGGCCTCAACTGCATAGCACGGCGCCCGTCGATGCTCGAACAGCTCCCGATGCTCACCGTAATCACTCCCCACGCCGGAGAATTCGACAGGCTTTTCGGTGAATCAGGCACCGAGGAGAGCCGCCTCATAAAAGCCATTGACGCCGCCCGGCGCTACAACATACTCGTGCTTCTGAAAGGTGCATACTCCGCCCTTGTGCGCCCCGACGGCAAAGTATACTTCAACTCCACCGGTACCCCCGCGCTGGCAACACCCGGATCCGGCGACGTGCTCACCGGCATGGTGATCTCCTTCATAGCCCAGGGCCACAAACCCGAGATAGCCGCCCTGCTGGGCTCGTTCGTTCACGGACTTGCCGGCCGCATAGCCGCGCGCACCCACGGCGAAGCCGGCACCTCGGCCTCCGACATAGCCGCATGCGCCGGCCGGGCAATCGACAGCATTGTGAATCCTCATTCCGAATACAAAAACTTAATATGAAACAACGACTCTTCATATCGGCCCTTGCGGCCGCGCTTGCACTGGGAGCGGGAGCACAGAATGTGCAGAAGCTCACAGCCAACAAGACCAACGAATACGGCCTCATCTACGCCCTGCCCCTGACGGGCATCGACCTTACGGTGGAGGCCGAAAAAACTGTGAAGCAGCCGGGAGAATTTTTCCGGTATGCCAAGAAATATCTGGGTATAGAGCCCATCAAAGAGCCCTCGACAGTCTACACGGTGAAATCGGCCGTAATCACATCCCACGGAATAGCCGACCAGGAGGAACGCTACCTGGTGCAGTTCAAATCGGGCCAGACACCGTTTATGGTGATTGACAACCACGATTTTCCCATGGCAGTGAACACCGAGGCACGTCCCGTCGACTCGCCCGAGCTGCCCCAGGCACGCGAAGCCGAACCCACAGTGCTCGAGACGGCCGCCGCGCGCCAGGCCATGACCGAAGAGATGCTCAAAAGCCCCTCATCGGCCAAACGCGCCGAACTGGCCGCCGCTCGCATATTCGAGATTCGCCAGACGCGCTCCGACATCATATCGGGCAACGCCGACCAGATGCCGGGCGACGGTCAGGCCATGAAACTCGCCCTCGACAATCTCGCCGCCCAGGAAGCCGCGCTCACGGCCATGTTTGCCGGCACTACACAGACCTCCACACAGGTGCGCACCTACACCGTGATGCCGCCCGAACAGAACAAGAAGATAGTGGCAGCCCGTCTGTCGGTTACCGACGGACTTGTGGACGCCGACAACCTCACCGGCGACCCCATATATCTCGACATCCGCGTGAAGCAGCGCGGCGAACTGCCCGCCAACGACAAGGGCGAGCCCAAGAAATTCCCCAAGGGCGGACTGGCATACCGCGTGCCCGGCACAGCCGGAGTGACGGCTGAATTTGACGGCCGGCAGCTCGATTCACGCGACGTGGACGTAGCTCAGTACGGCGTGGTGTTCGGTCTCGAGCCCGGAATGTTCACCGACAAGAAAGCGCCGGCATATGCCGTGTTCAATCCCGCCTCGGGAGCGCTCGTGGAACTCGGCACCAACGAATAAATCCGGCGCCACATCTACCGTAACCCTTCATTTGAAAAATCCCAACCACACATTCATCATAATGGAAAAGAAATTCAAACGGACACTCGTGACCACGGCTCTACCCTACGCCAACGGTCCCGTACATATAGGACACCTTGCGGGAGTCTACGTTCCCGCCGACATCTACACCCGCTACATGCGCCTTCGCGGCGAAGATGTGGTGATGGTGGGAGGAAGCGACGAACACGGCGTACCCATCACCATCAAGGCACGCGAGGAAGGAGTGACACCCCAGGACATCGTTGACCGCTACCACAAGATAATCAAGGACTCGATGGAGGAACTGGGCATATCCTTCGACGTGTACTCACGCACAACCTCCGACATACATTCGCGCACAGCCAGCGAATTCTTCCGTCATCTCTACGACGCAGGACAGTTTGAGGTGCAGACCTCCATGCAGCCCTACGACGAGAAGGCCGGCGAGTTCCTCGCCGACCGCTACGTGACCGGTACCTGCCCCCACTGCGGCAGCGATCGCGCCTACGGCGACCAGTGCGAGGCTTGCGGCTCGTCGCTCAACGCCACCGACCTCATCAATCCCCACTCGCGCCTCACTTCCGCGCCCGTGACCATGAAGGAGACCACCCATTGGTATCTGCCTCTGAACCGCTGGGAGGAAGCGCTGCGCAAATGGATTCTCGAAGGCCATAAGGAATGGAAGACCAACGTGTACGGCCAGTGCAAATCGTGGCTCGACCTGGGTCTGCAGCCCCGCGCCGTGAGCCGCGACCTCAACTGGGGTGTACCCGTGCCCGTGGAAGGCGCCGAAGGCAAGGTGCTCTATGTGTGGTTCGACGCTCCCATCGGCTACATTTCCAATACCAAGGAGTTGCTGCCCGACAGCTGGGAGAAATACTGGAAAGATCCCGAGACACGCATAATCAACTTCATAGGCAAGGACAACATAGTGTTCCACTGCATAGTGTTCCCCGCCATGCTCATGGCCTACGGCGACGGATTCCAGCTTCCGGAGAACGTGCCCGCCAACGAGTTCCTGAACCTCGAAGGCGACAAAATATCCACCTCACGCAACTGGGCTGTATGGCTCCACGAATACCTGCGCGATTTCCCCGGAAAACAGGACGTGCTGCGCTACGTGCTCACCGCCAACGCTCCCGAGACAAAGGACAACGACTTCACATGGAGCGACTTCCAGGCTCGTAACAACAACGAGCTGGTGGCTATCCTCGGCAACTTCGTGAACCGTGCCGTGGTGCTCACCCACAAATACTTCGGAGGTACCGTTCCGGCTGCCGGAGAGCTTGAGGAGACAGACCGCCAGCTGTTCGCCGAGCTTGATTCGCTCAAAGAGCAGCTCTCGGCCAACCTCGACACCTTCCATTTCCGCGAGGCGCTGAAAAACGCCATGGACATGGCCCGTGCAGGAAACCGCTACCTGCAGGAAACCGAACCCTGGAAAGTGGCCAAGACCGATATGGCCCGCGTGGCCACGGTGCTCAACTGCTCGCTGCAGCTCTGCGCCAACCTTGCCATAGCCTTCGAGCCTTTCCTCCCCTTCATGGCGGCTAAACTCCGCGGCATGCTCGGAATGAGCCAGATAAGCTGGGAAGAACTCGGCAGCCGCGATCTTGTGACGGCCGGCAACCCTCTCGGACAGCCCGAACTGCTGTTTGAGAAGATTGACGACGAGACCGTGCAGAAACAGCTGGACCGTCTGGCCCGCATCAAAGAGGAAAACCGCCTGAAAAACTGGAAAGCCGCTCCACAGGCCCCCGATGTGGACTTCGACACCTTCATGAAAGCCGACATAAGGGTTGGCACAGTGCTTGAATGTACCAAAGTGCCGAAAGCCGACAAGCTCCTCAAATTCCTGATAGATGACGGACTGGAGAAGCGCACCATAGTGTCGGGCATCGCACGCCACTACGCTCCCGAAGACCTCGTTGGCAAGCAGGTGTGCTTCATAGCCAACCTCCCTCCGCGCAAGCTCAAGGGCATAGAATCGCAGGGCATGATTCTCTCGGCCGAAAACGCCGACGGATCGCTGGTGGTGATAGGCCCGACGGCTCCCGTGACGCCCGGCGCGCAGGTGAAATAACCCCCCGCCTCTCTAAAGAACTCCTCATAACTATACCATAAAACCACTGTAATATGGCAGCAGCGCAGCCCCGAATCCTCCTTATCTACACCGGAGGCACCATAGGAATGATAGAGGATGCCGAAACGCATACACTGCGTCCGTTCGACTTCACGCACCTGATAGACAACGTGCCCAAGATAAAGATGCTCAATTACGTGATTGACAACATATCGTTCAATCCGCCCATTGACTCCTCGGACATGAATCCCACCCACTGGGAACAGATAGCGGAAGCCATACGCGACAACTATGACCGCTACGACGGTTTCGTGGTGCTTCACGGCACAGACACCATGGCCTATTCGGCTTCGGCACTGTCGTTTATGCTCCACAATCTGCGCAAACCGGTGATTATCACCGGCTCGCAGCTTCCGATAGGCGAGGTGAGAACCGACGGCGAGGAAAATCTCATCACCGCCGTGCAGGTGGCTGCCGCCATGGGGCCCGACGAAAAGCCCAAGATACAGGAGGTGGCGATACTCTTCGAGAACTATCTGTGGCGAGGCAACCGCTCAACCAAGATAAGCGCCGACAACTTCAACGCCTTCAAGAGCAACAACTATCCCCGGCTTGCCAAGATAGGCCTCGACATAATATTCAACGATGACGCGCTCTACCGCCTACCCCCGGATGCGGGAGAGTTCTGCGTCTCGACCAGCATGGACCCCTCGGTAATGGCCATAGACCTATTCCCCGGCATAACAGAGACGGTGCTTCGCCACGCGCTGGCCACTCCGGGTGTGAAAGGCGTTGTGCTGAAGACCTACGGTGCCGGAAACGCACCCACATCGCCGTGGTTTACCAATGCTATTTCCGACGCCATAAAATCGGGAATGATAGTTATGAACGTGACCCAGTGTATAAACGGCTCGGTGCAGAAACTCTATCTCACCGGCGACCGTCTGGCCGCTACCGGCGTGATTTCAGGCCACGACATAACGCCTGAAGCGGCCCTCACCAAGATGATGTATCTATTCGCGCTGGGTATAAGCCACGACCAGGTGGTGCAGGGCCTTCGCAAGCCCCTGTGCGGCGAAATGAGCCTCTCTCCCCGCACCATGTTCTGATACGCCGCCACCCCGCGCGCCAAAACCACCCTTCAACAAAACTATGGAACAGACCGACAACAGCCAGATAAAGCCCGATGTGCTCAACTTCGACGATATAGCCGCCATGGTGCCCGCCCTCGCCGGACACCGCAAGCTCGTGGAGTGGGCCATGCATGCAGTATCGATGGACAAGGTGAACGACCTTCACCGCCACAACTGCAGCACGCCGGGCGTACCGTTCACCGCCGGGCTCCTCAAAGAGCTTGACATCACCCTGAAAATCGACGGAGAGGAGATTCTCGACCGCTACCCCGAAGGGGCGTTCGTGACCGTGAGCAACCACCCCTTCGGCGCGCTCGACGGCATCTCCCTCATAAAGATAGTGGGTGAGCGCCGGCCCGACTTCAAGGTGATGGTGAACATGGTGCTCAACCATATATCGGCCATGCGCCCCAACTTCATAGCCGTAGACGCCCTGGCAAGCGACGACCCGAAGAAGAAAGCGGTGTCGATGCGCGGCATAAGGGAGGCGCTGATGCACGTGCGCCGCGGCCATCCCCTGGGATTCTTCCCGGCGGGAGCGGTGTCGAAAATCAACAACCGCGGAAGTCTCGAGGACCGCGAGTGGCAACCGGTGATAATAAGGCTGATTCAGCAGCTTGGCGTTCCTGTGATACCGATATTTTTCCACGGCAGCAACTCGTGGTGGTTCAATCTTCTGGGGCGCATAAGCTGGAAACTGCGCACAGTGCGGCTTCCGGCCGAGGTGTTTCTTAAACGCCACAAGACCATCCACGTGAGTATAGGAGAGCCTATTTCGCCCGAAGAGATAAAGCGCTTCGGCGACGACACCGAGGCTCTGGGCCGATTCCTGAAATCAAAAACATACGAACTGAAATGCCGCTGAACACACCCGATATCCCCCGCGAAATCCAGGACGCCAAACTGCGCTTCGGGATAGTGGGCAACGCTCCGTCGCTGATCGGGGCCGTGCAGCGCGCCATAAAGGTGGCGCCGATTGACCTCTCAGTGCTCGTAACCGGCGAGAGCGGCACCGGCAAGGAATTCTTTCCCAAGATAATCCATGCCTACAGTCCGCGCAAGCACAGCCGCTATATAGCGGTGAACTGCGGCGCCATACCCGAAGGCACCATAGATTCCGAACTGTTCGGCCACGAAAAGGGCTCGTTCACCGGCGCCATAGGCTCCCGCAAAGGCTATTTCGAGGAGGCCGACGGAGGCACCATCTTTCTGGATGAGGTTGCCGAGCTTCCTCTGACCACGCAGGCGCGCCTGCTCAGGGTGCTTGAGACGGGAGAGTTCCTGAAAGTGGGTTCCTCGACCGTTCAGAAAACCAACATAAGGGTTGTGGCGGCCACCAACGTGGATATGCTCGAGGCAGTGGCGGCAGGACGTTTCCGCGAGGATCTGTATTACCGCCTCTCCACCGTGCAGATAAATGTGCCGCCACTGCGCGAACGCGGCGCCGACATAACGCTGCTTGCGCGGAAATTCGCCGGAGATTTCGCCGAACGCTACCGCATGCCCGCCATAACGCTTGACGACGGCGCGCGCTCCATGCTGCTCCACTACCGCTGGCCGGGCAATGTGCGCCAGCTCAAGAACGTGGTTGAACAGGCCGCGCTGTTTCTGAGCGGCCAGACCGTGAGCGCCGACGACCTCAAGCCTTATCTGCCGGCCCACTGCACCGAGTATTCTCCCGCGCTTGCTGATGCGGCGGGAGGACGCGGCCCGGGCTTCCACAGCTACGACTCGGAGCGCGAGGTGCTTTTCAACATGATATTCCGCCTTCAGGGCGAAATTGACGCCCTGCGCCGCGAACTCGACGACCGGCTGCCCCGGCGCGCGCTCTCCATCAAGGCTCCGGATGCCCCCACGAGCAGCTCGCTTGTGAAATACCGCAGCGAAAGCGACGTGGATCTGCTCGGATGCCGCCGCGAGACGCCCCGCGATGTGGAGTCGATCGACGTGTCGGCCGAACCCGTGGCCACCCATACCCTCGAAGAGACCGAGCGCGAGACCATACGCCGCAGTCTGGAGGCAAACGGCGGCCGACGCAAGGCAACGGCCCAGGAGCTCAACATCTCGGAGCGGACGCTCTACAGGAAAATCAAGGAATACGGCCTGGAGTAAATCCGCCATAATGGCGAATGGCGTTGACAAGGGGGTAAGCGGGAATTAAATTTGCCGCTTCACAAATCCTTTGTCACGCTATGAAACACCTCAACGTTTTTATCCCCGCCACGGAAGCCAAGGTCTCCGACGCGGAATCGCGATGCGACGGGCTGCATGCCGCCGCATCAGGAGCGCTTGTGCCCTGCGCGGCGGCCGTAACGGCGGCAGAAGGACACTGGCGCCAGACGCTCCTGCAGGCAACTTCGGCCGACCCATCGCACCGCTACCCTCTGGCTCTCTCCGCGCTGACGGGCGGATGCCCTACGACATTCGGATCGACTGCTACACCGGCGTATTGCGCCGTAGCGACGGCCTACGGCGCCACTGTGATGACCGACGAGGGTCCGCAGCATGTTTTCAAAAGCCGGGGCGAGAACGCGACCGGAGCGGTTCTGGCCGGGACGCTTCCGCCTGTGAGACCCGTGCGGCTGGAGGCGGAGCTACGCGGCACCGCCACACTCAATTTCGAGGCCATGACGCTCACCGGCTGCACCGTCACGGCCGGACGCAGCCTCGACTCCGCATCGCTTCGCCGCATAGGGCGCACCATGGCCGAGGCTTACACCGACCTGGCGCTACGCACACAGGCCGCCGGACTGTGGTTCCAGCCCGTAGTGGCTTTCTACCGCATCCGCGCCACCGACGGCTCGACGCTCTACACCTCTCCGCCCAAAATACTCTGCGCGCCCTCGGGCTGGCAGGGCTGCGCAGGAATTGCCACGCCATGCACCATCAGCGGGGAGGCGGCCGACCGCACAGTCAGCATTCCTGCATTCCAGACCACGGTAGACACCTTCAGGATAAAAGCCACCGTGCCGCCCGACCTACTGCCGGGCGAGTGGATGAAGCGCGTGGCCGGTGTGGAGATATGCGTAAGCCCGCAGATTCATCCCTTTGACGCGGCCGACAAAGCCGCATGCAGCATCACCGGCGGCACGGCCTCCACCACCATCACCATAGCGCTGCCGGGAGCCACCTCGCGCCTGGCATCGCTCGAAAACCGCCGCATGGCCACGGCACGCAGCGTTGCCGCGAGATGTACGGAAGCGTGCGCAGACGTGTGGCGCGTGGACGCGGGCGCCCTTTCCGCCACAGAGCACCACCTCACCGCCTCTCACGCCGCCACGCCATCCGAGGAAAGCACGGCCATAAAAGCCTGCACGGCCAAAGCCCGGGGCGCGGCTTCATCGGACGGCTCCGGAAGCTTACTGCGCCAGATTTCGGCGCCGCATTCCTTTTCGGCTCGGAGCGTGGCAACTGACGGCGACTCCACACTGTGGGGCGACATCACCCCGCTTCCCTACCCCGGCTATCCTCCGGAGGAATTCTTCGGCGCAACCAATTCATCGGCCGAAGGAGAATGGGACGTGCTGACAGTGACCGAATTCGTGGACGGCCGCACAGTGAGCGCACTCACATCGGGCACGGGCCACGCCCCGCTATCGCTCGCGCCCCTGGCAAGCTATCCGGATGCGGGGGCAAAGAGCATGACGGTATGGCTGCGGCGGGGAACGGCGGTGAGCAAAGCCGCCATAAGTCTCACGCCCGACGAGCGCGCCGGTATAGCCCTGCACCTCCAGGGCGGCCTCGTGCCCATAGAGCTCACGCCCACCGCCGAACCGATACCCGACAGAGGCACCGCCACTGCGCCCGGCGAGAGAATGCCGGGGGCGATAGCGTCGGCTCCGGCCTGGGCGCCTCTGAGCCCGAAGGCGTGCGTGGAGTGCAGCCGCGCACCGATTGTGGCGATTGTGGGGGCGGCGCGGTCGCTGTCGTCGTGGGATTTCTCGCGCAGCCATCTACATGTGTTTACATCCGAAGGCATCTATGCCGTGGCTGTCAACGCCTCCAACCGCATAGCGTCGGCCTCGCTCATATCGTCCCGCGGGGTGCGCAGTGGAGAGGGCGTGACGGCCACGCCCGAGGGCACCATGGCCATAGCGGCCGACGGCGGCGGGGCGATTCTGATAAAGGCGTCGAAGGCATCGGCGATTAATCTGCCCGAAGGAACGGAGAGTTGCGTTCACTGTCAGGCCACAGGGCGCACCTGGCTCACTGATAGCAATGGCAGGGTGTGGGTTATGGGCGGTGACGGTTTTCACCGTCCGCGGCTCAACGCCACAGCCGTGTACGATGCCGGCGGGGTGCCGCTGCTTCTTACTCCGGAGGGGAACACGGTGCGCCCCGGCGAGACTCCTTCCGCGGCCTCAGAGGTTGAATGGCGACACGAGATAGCCGTGGACCGCCGGCGCAGTCTTATAGCCGTGGAGTGGATGCTCGACTCAGTGGCATTTTCAGGCTCTCTGAGTGTGCGAGCCCACGGAGGAAGCGGCGATACCTACCCGGTGGTGAAATGCACGGCTGAGGGACAGATAAATTCGCCTGTGGCTCTGCGCGTGGCGGCTCCTCCGCGCCCTTACCTGCTGCTGGAGCTGAAAGGGAGCGCGTCGGCCGATTTCAGGTTCAAAGGTGTCAGACTCATATTCGCGCGCCCATGACAGAACAGGAAATCAATCAGGCGCTGGAAGAGAACCGCCGACGCAACAAGACCCTCGCCACGGACTACAATCCGCTGTCGGGCCGCGGCGCCTGCGGACCACGCCTGAAAAAGCGCGTGAAATGGGAGCAGGGGTATCTGTGGCTTCCCGAAAGCATGGTGGCCGACCCGGAATGGAAGCGGGTGAAGGATGCCACGGAATTCCGGCGCCTTCGGCTGCGCCACGACTTCGAATACTGGGCGGTGAGCTGTGTCACCATCCGCCACAAGACCACGGGACGGCGAGTGCCGTTTGTACTCAACGCCCCTCAGCGCCGCGTGGCCTCGCTGCTTGAGGAGGACCGGCGCGACGGGAGGCCCTTGCGCCTGATAATGCTCAAGGCGCGCCAGTGGGGAGGGTCGACGCTGGTGCAGATGTATTTCGCCTGGATACAGACGGTGCTCCGTCGCAACTGGAATTCGCTGATATGCGCCCAGGTCAAGGACACCTCGGCGGCGATACGCGGAATGTACACGGCCATGCTCGACTCTTACCCGCCGGAGATGTGGACGGGCGACGAGCCGCCATGCTTCCGCGCCTTCGAGGGCGCGCGCAACACCCGCGAGATAGCCGGCCGGGGCTGCCGCGTCACCGTGGCCTCGAGCATGGGCCAGGAGGCCGTGCGCGGCCTTGACTGCTCGATGGCCCACCTGAGCGAGGTGGCATTCTGGAAGGATTCCGAGTCGATGACGCCCGAGGCCTTCATCAGGGCTGTGTGCGGAGGTATTCCGGGGGTGGAGTGCTCGATGATAGCCATGGAGAGCACGGCCAACGGCGTTGGCAACTTCTTCCACAGCGAGTGGCTGAGGGCGCGCGAGGGCGTGTCGGCCTACCGGCCAGTGTTCGTGCCGTGGCACGAGATAGAGATGTACCGTATGCCCTGCCGCAATCCGCGGCGGCTGCTCGAGAGTATGGACGACTACGAGCGGCGCCTGTGGGAAAAGGGGCTCACACTGGAGATGATCACATGGTACCGGTTCAAGCGCCGCGAGTTCAGCACCCACGAGGCCATGAAGGCGGAGTATCCCACGGACGATGTGGAGGCGTTTACCAACTCGGCCCGGTCGGTGTTCGACCCCGAGGCGGTGGAACGCCTGCGCGAAGACTGCCGCGAGCCTCTGGCCACGGGCGAAGTGACCGGCCGCGAGGCCAAGGGCCCGGAAGCGCTGCGCGACGTGCATTTCACCCCCGACGCCACCGGACGCCTGAAGATATGGGAGATGCCGCAGAGCGGCGGTGAGCGTCCGGCCGATTACGTGGCGGCGGTCGACGTGGGAGGCCGGGGGGCCTCGGCCGACTGGTCGGTGATAGCGGTGATGCGCATGCGGGCGTTCGAGCGGCCCGAAGTGGTGGCGCAATGGCGCGGACACTGCGACCACGACCTTCTGGGATGGAAGGCGGCGGCGATAGCGCGGTTCTACAACGGCGCTCTGCTGGTGATCGAGAGCAATTCGCTGGAGACGGCCACGGAAGGCCCCTCGCAGTACATTCTGGAGGAGCTAAATGCGGTGTACCGGCGTCTGTATGTGCGCCGCAGCCGCGATGCCGCCACGCGCGACCGCAACGAGACGCGCGTGGGGTTCCACACCAACCGCGCCACGAAATCGGTGATCATTACGGGGCTGATAAGCATGGTGCGCGACGGCGGTTATGTGGAGCGCAGCGCGACGGCCTGCAACGAGATGGCAACCTACCGGCAGCAGCCATCGGGCGTCTACGAGGCCACGCCGCCGGCCCACGACGATGTGCTGATGACCCGCGCCATCGCCCTCTACGTGATTGCCAGCATGCCCTCAACCGACTACACCGGCCTGCAGGCCATCCTCCCGCGCAATCAGTGACGGTTGCGCTGTTCTATCTGGAGAGACGTTCCCAGTGAAGCTTCGCGGCATGCCGACGTCCTCATCAGCACACATTCTCGAACTTAACCCCCAGGCGTCGATAGAGATATCGACGCTCCATGAGCCTGGGAGGGTCGGCGTCCCGCCGTCCACCGGAAAAAGCTACAGAAATATTTCCAATTCCGACGGCCGGAGGCCGACGCTCCCAGTTGGCGTCGCGGAGTGCCGATATCCTTATCGGCATACATTCTCCAACCTAACGCTAATGCCCCCAGGCGTCGATAGAGATATCGACGCTCCCAGTTGTCGGGTTTTTTATTACTTTTGTGTAGAATTCGAGCCCTTATAGCCCCCATGAAACTGAAACCGTCATTATTCCCCGCCTTACTCCTCATCGCTGCCGTTGCCATCCAGCTGCTTCCGTGCTGCGCGCCCTCGCCCGAGCGCTCACGCCTTGAGCACATCGAGGCCATAATCGACGAGCACCCCGACTCGGCAATGATTCTCATCGACAGCGTGGACACCGCCGCCCTCCGCTCCGACCGCGACCGGGCCTTATATGATATGCTCTATAATCTTGCTCTTTATAAGTCTTTCAACGACAGCTTAGATGATAAAGCGCTTTCAATCGCCTCTGAATATTTTCTGGATTCAAAAGATTATTCTCATGCTGCAACTTCTTTGTATCTACAAGGGAATCTTTATAGCGCAAGAAAGGAATTCGGCAAAGCTGCCGTATATCTTACCAGAGGAAGTGAGGCTGCCGCCAAGGCTGGAGACGTCTTCAGGGAAGGTCTCTGTGCGATGTCAATGTGGGGAGTATATGGAAAAATCCTCGATACCAATCGTCAAATCGCGGCCGCAAAGAAAGCGGTTTGTACATTCGACAGTGTCGGTCGGCGTGACTGGAAAATATACGCAATGCTTAATCTTGCAAGCGCTTATAATAATAACGGTCAGTATGATTCTGCTACTGTTCTTTCATATGAACTGCTTGCGTTGCCGGAAGCCGCTTATGATTCAACATTTGCAAACGGTGTTCACGAAATTCTGGCACTGTGTGCTTTCTCGACAAATAAAGATTCATTGTCTCTGGCAGAATATGCGCAGGCACTACGCTTCAATGATTCCGACCTTTCTTCCGGTGCTCCGGATAATATTTCGTTACTTCTTGCCATGACAGATTCTGCCAGGATAAGTGAAGCAGACAGGAAAATTCTTATAGGCTATCTGAGTAAGATTAACCGACAGCCACATTTTGCAGTGTTGGCAAAAAACAATGACTACAAGGAGGCTTATAAAGTCCTCAACCGGTACCGGGCTCTGCAGGATAGTGTACTTCGCGTTATGATGTCGCGTTCGGTAGATTCATCCATAGAGGAATACCACAGGCATAACGCTGAAATGTACAGAACACGCCTGAAAATCTCATATATTTTATGGGGTGCGTCCGCTTTTATTGCTTTGTTGTTAATAACAGGAGCTTATATCTGGATAAGATATATCAACCACCGTCGCCGGACTGAAAGAATGGAATTTATCCAGAATGCGAACACACTTACCGAGACTCTTAAAATCCAGACAAACCGCAATACCGCCCTTGCTGATAACAATGCCGAACTTTCCCAAAGCATAAAAGAACTTCTATCTTCAAAACTTGTGATTCTCGAGCAACTTTGCTCCGCATACTCCGAAAACGAAGGTAAAAAGATTGCGAAAGAAATAAAGGGATTTATTGACAGTACTTTTTCCACTCAGGATACCATAGACCGGCTTTCACACACCATAGACCGACACGCACATAATCTGTGTTCGAATTTCAAACGTGATTTCCCAGATCTGAAAGAAAGGGATTATAATCTTTTTTTATATTCCGTGTCGGGACTGACAGCTCCGGCCATTTCCATTATCTTAGGGGAGAGCAAGGAGGTAATCTACAACCGTAAATCCCGGCTTAAAGTTAAAATTAAACACTCGGGGATTGAAGAGGCCGCGACATATCTCTCTTATATGAACTGAATATACACTATCAGCCAACTACCCTACTTTATACAATAAACACCCGGAAAAACCGAGAAAAAACTCCCAGTCCTAACCCTTATTGGGGTTACTTTACAACTCCTCGGAAACAACTGATAGATGAGTTTCGCCGAATGATAGATTTGCTAAATCTTATTTATCATTATACGGCTGATTACATGCAATTTACCGAATGCAAAATGATAGATTTATTTTTGACGATGATAGAGGTTCTTTGGGGTATGCAAAATAACTTTGCATACTAACAAACTAACCATCTAATATCAAAATCATGATTAAAAAATTTACCTGCCTGCTACTCCTCCTTGTTTCCTCTTTTGCTGGGATGAACATGAATCTTCTCGCAGATGAACCGGATAACAATAAAACCACACTTACTCAAGTCCAGAATGCGAATAATAAAAAACGTATTCCATCAAGAACCATCATTGAATGCGAGGCCATAAACGGGGTGCTTGTATTCAATGCCAATTTCGACTATGAGTATATGGATGTAGAGGTTTCTGGACCGGAATCGATTTTAGATGTACTCACTCCGACACAACCTTTCATAGAGGCCCCCACCCTTCCGGGAACCTACACAATCCGCTGCACTACCGATGGCGGAACGGTTTATGAGGGTACAATAACGCTTTAAACTACCAAATATATATCACGTCGATAAGGATATCGACGTTCCACAGGTCTGGGAGGGTCGGCGTCCTCGCCGTCCTCCGGGAAAAAAGCCATCGATGCTTTCCGACGGCCGGAGGCCGACGCTCCCAGGGCAGTAACTATTCAGCGGACACGCTACGGC
>LUJP01000012.1 GCA_001689535.1 Bacteroidales bacterium M5 | reverse complement strand
GCCTAACTTCGTTGTTAGACAGCCTCTTTTTTTATATCAGGAGTTTGGAGGCTGGGAATCAATAGCCGGTGTAGGTGGAGGGGCTGAGGCGGTGCAGCTCTTCCTTCACGGCGTCGGAAACATCGAGGGTGTTGATGAAGGCGGAGATACTCTCGGCAGTCACGGCGGTGTTGACGCGGGTGAGCTGCTTTAGGGTCTCGTAGGGGTTGGGATAGCCTTCGCGGCGCAGGATTGTCTGGATGCCTTCGGCAACTACGCTCCACATGCGGTCGAGATCGGCATCGATAGCCGGACGGTTGAGGATGAGCTTGCCGAGACCCTTGAGGGTGGAGGCGAGGGCAATCATCATGTGGCCCATAGGCACGCCGACGTTGCGGAGCACCGTGGAGTCAGTGAGGTCGCGCTGCAGGCGGCTCACGGGAAGTTTTCCGGCCAGGAAGCCGAGAATGGCATCGGCCATTCCGAGGTTGCCTTCGGAATTCTCGAAGTCAATGGGGTTTACTTTGTGGGGCATTGCCGACGAACCTACTTCTCCGGCCTTGATGCGCTGCTTGAAGTAGTCCATCGAGATATACATCCATATATCGCGGTCGAGGTCGATCATGATGGTGTTGATGCGGCGCATTGCGTCGAACAGGGCGGCCAGATTGTCGTAGTTTGAAATCTGGGTAGTCCACTGCTCGCGTTCTATTCCAAGACGCTCCTTGAGGAAACGGGCTGCGAAAGCGGGCCAGTCGATGCCGGGATACGCGGTGCGGTGGGCGTTGAAATTGCCTGTGGCGCCGCCGAACTTGCCGCTTACCGGTACGGCCTTGAGGGCGTCGGCCTGGGTGCGCAGGCGGTAGCTGAACACGCGCAGCTCCTTGCCCAGGCGGGTGGGGCTGGCAGGCTGTCCGTGGGTCTTGGCGAGCATGGGAATGTCGGCCCATTCGTCGGCCTTTGCTTCGAGGTCGGCAATAAGGTGCTCGAGTTCGGGCAGATAGACTTCGAGCACAGCCTCACGTATCGACATAGGCACGGAGGTGTTGTTGATGTCCTGGGATGTGAGGCCGAAATGAATGAACTCCTTGCAGAACTGGAGCCCGAGAGCGTCGAATTTCTCTTTCAGGAAATACTCTACGGCTTTTACGTCGTGGTTGGTCACTGATTCGATCTCCTTGACCTTTGCGGCGTCGGCCTCGGTGAAGTTGCGGTAGATGTCGCGGAGAGCCTCGAAAGTAGAGTGGTCCACGCTTTCAAGCTGCGGCAGAGGGAGCTCGCACAGTGCTATGAAATATTCCACCTCCACCTTCACGCGGTAGCGGATGAGGGCGAATTCCGAAAAATACTGGTCGAGTTTCTCGCACTTCGAGCGATACCGGCCGTCGATGGGGCTGATTGCTGTGAGGGGTGTCAGTTGCATTATGAAAATGATTGAGTTTCTGTGATAATTATCATTGGAAGTGCAAATTTACAAAAAAATCCGCGGGAAGAGGCTATGCCGTTCCCACGGATTTATGTTTCCTTACAGTAAATGTTTATTTGGCCGCTTTGGTATCGTCGGCAGGTTCGGGCGGAAAGTCTTTCTCGATTTTCTTGATTATGCGCTCGGTTGCGCTTTCAAGCGCCTCGGAGGCATTCATTGAGGTCTTGAATGAGGTGCGGTAGGATGCCACCGGTTTCTTGTTGCCGGGCGACATGAAGTCTACGGTAATCGTGCCGTCCTGTTCATGCTGGTTCATGGTGAAGCGCACCAGCAGCAGCTGCATCTTCTGGAGGTCGGTCATCTTGGCGATCTCGGTGTTCTCTATCAGCTGCAGACGGGTCTTGCCTATGGCCTCGAGGATGGTGGCCTCGGTATTGCGGTAATTCCATTTGTCATAGTCGCGGTAGCGCAGGTCATCTGTATAGGTAGCCACATATCTGTAAGTGGAAAGATCCACTTTCTTCTTGGCCTGGAGCGAAAGGGGAGCGAAGCAGGTAATCAGGAACGCTCCGAGAAGCAACCATAATAAGTTTGATTTTTTCATTGCGGTAAAGATGTTAAAGGATTTGTTATCTTTTCGCAAATATACTGAAATTTTGACAATACAAACTTTAAAATGAGCTTTTATGCTGCAGTAGGGGTGAATGGAATTTAAATTTTGGCTAAATTTGCACAGATGCGGCACGCCATGAAAAGCTTATGCCTGACTTCGGTGCCGCACACCTTAGATTTGATATAAATACAGATATGCGAAAGAAATTATTGTTTGCCACGGCACTTGCCGCAGTTTTCACGCTCGGGGCGCACGCGCGCTCGGTTAAGGGCGATTTCCTCAATCCCAAGCTTCCGGTTGAAAAGCGTGTCGACGACCTGATAGGCCGCATGACCGTGGAGGAGAAAGTGGGCCAGCTTCTGTGTCCGCTAGGCTGGGAGATGTATGATGTGAGTGCCGACCGCAAGAGCGTGGCTGTGTCGCAGAAGTTCCGTGAACTGATGGCGCAGGCGCAGCCGGGAATGCTGTGGGCCGTGTATCGTGCCGACCCCTGGACCCAGCGTACTCTCGACAATGGCCTTAATCCGCGCCTCGCGGCCATGGCCGGCAATGCCATCCAGAAATACGTGATTGAGAATACTCGCCTTGGCATACCGATGTTCCTTGCCGAGGAGGCTCCTCACGGCCACATGGCCATTGGCGCCACCGTGTTCCCCACAGGCATCGGCATGGCCGCCACGTGGAACCCTGAGCTGATAGAAAGCGTGGGCCGCGTGATAGGTAATGAAGTGCGCACGCAGGGCGCCCACATAAGCTACGGCCCGGTTCTCGACCTTGTGCGCGATCCCCGCTGGAGCCGCGTGGAGGAGACCATGGGCGAGGATCCCAAGCTCGCCGGTACAATCGGAGCCGCGATGGTACGCGGTCTTGGTGGCGGTGACCTTGCCAAACCCAACTCCACCATAGCCACCCTGAAACACTTCATAGCCTACGCTGCCCCCGAAGGAGGTCAGAACGGCAATTTCACCACCGTGGGCGAGCGCGACCTGTATCTTTATTTTCTGCCGCCGTTCCACGACGCCATAGATGCCGGCGCACTCTCGGTGATGACCTCGTATAACTCGGTTGACGGTGTTCCGTGTACCTCCAACCGCGAGCTCCTCACCAATCTGTTGCGCGACCGCTGGAAGTTCCGCGGCTACACCGTCAGCGACCTCTACAGTATCGAAGGCATTCTCGGCAGCCATCACACGGTGCCCGATATGGTTGGCGCCGCTACCAATGCGCTGCTTGCCGGCCTTGACGTGGATCTGGGCGGTCAGGCTTTCCGCAATCTCACCACAGCGCTGAAAGAGGGTAAGATCACCGAGGCCGACCTTGACAATGCCGTGCGCTGGGTGCTTACCCTAAAATTCGAGATGGGACTGTTTGAGAATCCATACGTAGACCCCGCTGCGGCTGCCCGCGCGGTGCGCAACGACTCCCACCGCAACGTTGCTCTCGACGTAGCCCGCGAGTCGGTGACCCTTCTGAAGAATTCCGGCTCCATCCTGCCGCTCGACCCGAAGAAGGTGAAAGTGGCGCTCGTTGGTCCGAACGCCGACAATGTGTACAATATGCTCGGTGACTATACCGCCCCGCAGGACGAGGGCAACGTGAAGACCGTGCGCCACGGTTTCCTGAACCACCTCTCCAAAGAAAACCTCGTGTATGTGAAGGGATGCGCCATCCGTGATACAGCCAATACCGACATTTCCGCTGCAGTGGCTGCTGCCCGCGGCGCCGATGTGGTTGTGGCTGTTGTGGGCGGTTCGAGCGCACGCGATTTCAAGACATCGTATAAGGAAACAGGCGCCGCCGTGGTCGACGCCAATGCAGTGAGCGATATGGAAAGCGGCGAGGGTTACGACCGCGCCACCCTTACGCTGATGGGTCGCCAGCAGGAACTTCTGGAGGCCCTCAAGGACACGGGCAAGCCTCTTGTGGTGGTGTATGTTGAAGGCCGTCCGCTCGACAAAACCTGGGCCGAAGCCAATGCCGACGCTCTCCTTACCGCCTATTATCCCGGCCAGGAGGGTGGCACTGCGATTGCCGACGTGATATTCGGCAGCTTCAACCCTTCGGGCCGACTGCCTTATACCGTGCCCCGCGCCCTCGGACAGATACCGATTTACTACAACCGCCGTTCGCCCGCGCTCCACGACTATGTGGAGCTCTCCGCCAAGCCCCTCTATCCTTTCGGCTACGGTCTGAGCTACACCACGTTTGAGTACTCCGGCCTCGAAGTCGCAGCAGATCCGGCAACCGGCGTCCCCGTTTCGGCAACGCTTACAGTGACGAACACCGGCTCACGCGACGGCGACGAGGTAGTGCAGCTCTACGCCCGGCCGAAGTATGCTTCGACTGTTCAGCCTATGAAACAGCTCAAGGCTTTCAGCCGTGTGACCGTTCCCGCCGGCAAGAGCGTTAAGGTGACTCTCCCGCTCAACGCCAAGGATTTCGAAATAATAGGACTCGACATGCAGAGCCGCCTCGAAACCGCTCCCTGGGAGATAATGGTGGGCGCCTCATCCGACGACATCCGCCTCCGCGCCACCGCCTCCATCACCGCCCCGAAATAACCGCCGGTTTTATCGGTCCGAAAGCAGTCACTTCATGAATCGTCGATATCCTATGTGGTGACCCTAAGACATAATATGAGTGACCCCGTGGAGAACAGTGCTCTCTCCACGGGGTCCTTTTATTATTTAACCGCATAGTGCTATCAACGCATTGGTGGATTCTTGAAGCGGTTGTAAACGCATTTGGAAATGTTGGCAATCACTGCGGAGGCTTCCTCTTCGCTGCCCCGGAAGTCGCGGATAAAGACGGCCAGACTGTAGCTGCGGCCATCTTTGAGACGGAAATACCCCACATCATTATGGGCCATCAGTTCACCGGCTTCGTTACGGTAGCCGCTGCCGGTTTTATGGGCGAATATCATAATGTCGGCATTCTCCACGGCCGCTCCAAGGCGGTCGTGCCCCGTGGTGACTATCGAAAGATAATGCCTGATTGAATCCTGGGCGGCGGCGTCAACCAATTGCTCTTCGAACACCTGTCGCATCAGCGATGCGGCTGCCAGCGGCGATGTGCAGTTGAGATAACTTAATGGGTGTTTGGCCTTCATCTCCGATTCCGAATAGCGAATCTGAAATGTGGTGTCGCGGGCTATGGATTTGACGAAATCGTTCGTCTCGCCCGGCGAAAGAATATGTTTGAACATCAGATTGCTCGCATTATTGTCGCTCTTTGTTATCGCGTAACTCAATAATTCGCTGATGGAGATGTTGAAATCGCCCTCAGGGTATTTTTTGAGCATGGGGCTCCATGTGTTCCGGTCAAGTTCATTGCTGTGGACAAGCAGCATGCTGTCCAGTGTATTCCCTCTTTTCTCAACAGTCTCGGCCACACCCAGCGCCTGATGGAACTTGAACACACTCATCATCGGATATTTCACCCCATTGTTTACGGTTGCTGTATCATTGTCGCAGATAAATGCAATGCCTACTGTCCCCGGCACAGTATCGACCAATGCATACAGTTCGTCCTGCAGTGATGGCCCCTCACTCGGTCTCGTATTTTTACATGCACAGCAACAAAACAGTAAAGTAGTAAAAATCAGAAGTGGATAAAGTCTCATGTTAAAGCTATGTTTTTGTAATTTAATTATTTCCAGTGTTTTAAAATTTGTTGGTGTATCCATGGTTCAAGGTGCCAATTTGGCATCTTGGACGTTCTTCTTCGTCTCTGACCATAGATTTTACTTTAGATTATAGTTTGTTCCTTGCGCATCAGGTTGCCTTAATATATGCCATTTTGATCGAATTGGACATCACAATTTGTGATGACATATTATTTATTATTCATCAGATGTGAGCTGAAACATAAAAGAAAATGGGACGCCGTTAGAATTTTTCGATAGATTGGACATTCTGAATGGTATATTGCTTGTAATGCATTTATCTCACCCTCATTGTAATGCCTCTATCAATATTGACGTATCATTGTTTTGGCAAGCGAGCAAAATAAGTTCTATTATTTCTCTGTGTGCGCCCTCGGAGAGATATTCTCCATCGCTAATGTTTGCCCATTCTCCATTAGCGCAAACATAGCAATTAAAGCCCTTTGTAATCGGTGTAAGTCTAAAAGGTTTTGCCTCGTTGACTATATATTGTAAAAAACTTTTGAAAGAATCGATGTCTTTATGACGATTGATTTTCAATTTTGTGTCAAGAGGATAATGTATCGGCCCTTCTTCTCCTTTTTCACAGGCTTCATTCACTCTTTGTTGTAGAGTGGCGAATGGTTTTGTGCGGTAACGATAACTAATGCTATCTCCGTCTGCGGAAAGGATTACTCCCTCTGCGCTACCTAATCCTATTATCATAAAACCAAAATCAGGTTCGCCGTCCAATAAAAAACTCTTATGTATCTGAAATATGATATCATCGAAGTTTTCAAGCGGTTTCGCCTTTTGTTGTGCGAAGCCAACAAAAGAGATTAGCATAACGATGAAAAGTAGCGCGAGTTTCTTCATAATCGGAAAGAGGTGTGTAATGCATGGCGATAAGTAATTATTCATTACTGAACAAATGTTGAACGCCGCCTTTGGTGATAAAGCCATTGTTCAAAATTTCAAAAACTTTACGTCGATTGTAATTTTCAGAGAATGGAATACTTGACGCGGCGTTAATATGAATAAGTGGATCTTCTTTTTTTATACTGGATAAATATATTTCAGAAAACTCTATTCCTCGATATGGATAGAAAGACAACCCGATTGCAAATTCAGCACCATCTTGGTAAAGGTCTGCTTTTATAAGCAATAGACTATCGCGTTGTTCCTCATTTAAGCTATCAATATTAACAATAGTGAAATCTGTTTTTCTAATACAGGAATATATAGAATCAGCAAGTTCTGTTTTAAGAGAATCGGCTATGCCATCATATTCTATTGAAATAGAGGTATATTTAAATTCGAGGGGATAGTCGATTTTCCTTGATGAGTAACTACACGCATTAAGCATTACCACTATTACAGGTAATGACAAAATGAGTAACTGCTTATGAGATTTATTTATTGCAACCATACGCAAAGATAGTGAAATTGGCGAAATACGGGGCATAAAATCCCCCCCCCCCCCCCCC
>LUJP01000101.1 GCA_001689535.1 Bacteroidales bacterium M5 | reverse complement strand
AACAGTTGTTATGAAACACCCTCTTAAAAAAAGTTCCGCGCCCTTCTGCCGTTCCCGCGTGGTTCTGCGTTCCAATAAGCTCCAAAAAGCTCCAATGCATTCCCACTAGCCCAGCCGGAACCTCCATTATTTAAAGAGGAGAAAAGATATATGTGGAAAAAAATGTAAATTTGTAAAAATTGTGATGCTATACGGGCCATGACAAAATTTTCAGCAACCATCCTCACCTTTAACGAGGAGCAACGAATAGATTCATGCCTTGAATCGCTCAAGGGCATTGCCGATGAAATAATAGTGGTCGACTCCTTCTCGACCGACCGCACACTTGAAATATGCCGCCGCCACGGGTGCCGTATATCCCAGCGGCGTCTGGCCGGATATGGCGCCCAGCGCCAGTATGCCACATCGCTCACCAGCCACAGCTATGTGCTCGCCATCGATGCCGACGAAGTGCTCTCGCCCGCGCTTCGCAATTCCTTGCTGCGCCTCAAGGAGACCGGGTGCACCCACAGGGTGTATGGGATGGCCCGGCTGAACTTCTATTGCGGACTGCCCGTGAAAAATTCCGGAGGCTACCCCGACCTCCAGATACGCCTCTTCGACAAACGCTATGCCAACTGGAATCTCTGCGACGTGGACGAACGGGTGATATTCCATGATTCTGTGACACCCGAACTGCTCGACGGCGACTTGCTGCACTATCAATGCGAGAACCCCGACGAATATACCGCTACGGCAATGCATCAGGCCGGAATCATAGCCAACACAATCGCATCATCCAACACATTCATCGGCCCCCTCTCCCCTACCCTGCACGGGCTGAAGACATTTCTCGGCTGCTATATCTATTCAAAAGGAATGCTCGACGGACATGCCGGACTGGCAATAGCCCGCACACGCTACCGCGCCACCAAGCACGCCTGGAACAGCGCACGCCGAATCCTCCAACAGAAAAAATCGTCCGGCCAATGAAAGTACGATGCATCACCGCGCCCCATTATGGCGACTCAGCTGAAAGATTTCTGCAGATTGCCGAAAACTTCGACAGCGAAGGAACGCTTATCTACGACAAGCGAAATGCTCTGCGCACGGTCCAGGCCGCCGGTCACACGCTGGTGGTGAAACGCTACAAGCGGCCTAACATTTTCCAGAAGATAACCTACAGCTGGTTCCGCCCCGACAAATCAAAACGGGCGTTCAGCTTCGCGCAACAGCTGCTGGAAAACGGCATCGACACCCCGGCACCAGCCGCCTGCGTGGAGTGGCGCAAAGGCTCGCTGACCCAGCGCTACTTCTTTTTCTGCGAACTCACCACCGCCACATCACTCTCCGAAATAGAGACCCCGGGGCAACCACTGCCGACGGACGCCGCCGAAGCATTCGTTGCATTTCTGGCAGAGATGCACTCAAAAGGATTCATGCACGGCGACGCCAACCTCTCCAACATACTTTTCAACAAAACGCCCGACGGCGCGTTTAAATTTTCGGTCATCGACACCAACCGCTCCAAATGGCTGAAGCGTGAGCCCACCGTCGACGAACGTGTGGACAACCTGATGAGGGTGTCGCACAACCGCCCGCTGCTGCAGGACGTAGGGCGCCGGTATGCACGGCTCACCGGACTCGATCCCGAAAAATTCTCCGCAATGCTTCTGCGAAGGCTCGACTCGTTCGAGGCCAGGAAAGAGAGGCAGGCCTCGCTAAAAAGAATCATAAGACGACTCTCCGGGAAATCCACCGCCAAAGACTAACCACCTCAACCCAACCATTCATGTACTGCTACTTCTCAAAAAACTACAACCACCTGGAAAACGCCGGCAATAAAGCCAAGACCGACATAGAGACGATAATGCACGAGATGGGATACGCCAACATAGGCCGGAACCATACTCTGGTGCGCAACAAAGTGGCCGGGTTTGTGATCACTCTGGCGGGAATGCTCAAGACTGTGATGTCTATCCGAAAGGGCGACGTGGTGGTGATTCAGTATCCCCTCAAGAAATACTACGACTTCATAGTGAAAAGCGCCCATCGGCGCGGAGCGCGAACGGTCACGCTTATCCACGACCTCGGGAGTTTCCGCCGCAAGAAACTCACCGTAAAGGAAGAGATAGAGCGCCTGAACCGCAACGACGGCATCATAGCCCACACTCCGGCCATGAAACAGTGGCTCGAGGAGCATGGCGTGAAAGTGCCGATAGTCATTCTCGGAATATTCGACTATCTGTGTGATCGCCAGCCGGGCAAACGGCAGCCGGGCAAACGCTACCAGATAGTGTTTGCGGGCCCGCTGCGGCCGCAGAATTCAGCATTCCTCTACGCCCTGGCGCAGAAAAACCGCTCATACGAACTGGTGCTTTACGGAAACGGCTTCGACAAAAGCCGGCTGCCAGAGGACATTCCCGGATTCACCGTGCGCGGATTCTGTCCTCCTGAAAAAATCATAACCGAGAGCCGCGGCGATTTCGGACTGGTGTGGTATGGTCCGGAGACTGAGACCATCGCCGGGCCACAAGGCGAATATCTGCCTCTTATCGCGCCCCACAAGCTCTCGCTCTACCTGCGCGCAGGAATGCCGGTGATTGTGTGGAGCAAGTCGGCAATGGCTCCGTTTGTTGAGGAAAACGGCATCGGAATCGCCGTGGACAGCCTCGACAACCTCGACTCTCGCCTTGCGCTGATCTCGCCCGCACAGCTCGAAGAGATGAGAGCCAACGCCACCCGCGTGGCCGCCGATCTTGCAGCCGGTGCAAACGCACGCCGCGCCCTCCTGCAGATGATGACCCTGCTGGAAAAGAAAAATCCGACATAAACTCTAACTCCCTCACTATCTAAATATGTCAAACCGTCTTTCAGTCTACTGCACAAATCTCGGCCGCTATATAGGAATAACCGGCGGCGACACCCCTCTTGATATCTACCGGCGCTTCCGCGACGAAATACCGTTCCGTCCAGTAGTGGCCCGCATAAACAACAAATCGGAAGACCTGAATTTCCCCTTCTTCTCTCCGAAAAACCTCGAGTTCATGTCGGCCCACACTCCGTCGGGCGAACGCACCTATGTTCGCTCCCTGTGCATGATGCTCTACCATGCCGTGAACTCGCTGTTTCCCGGCCACAGACTCGTTATAGAGCACTCTATCTCACGCGGATATTATGCCCGCATTCCCGGGGTGGAACCTACAGAGGAAAATGCAGCGGCCATGCGCGCGCACATCCGCTCACTCGTTGACCGCGACATCCCGTTCAAGCGCATGGAACGGCGCACCTCCGACGTCATAGAGCTGTTCCGCGCCCAGGGGCTCGACGACAAGGTGAAGCTTCTCTCGACACTCCACGAGCCCTACACCGTGTATTATTCGCTTGACGGCGTTTATGACAGCTATTACGGCGCACTTGCGCCCTCCACCGGACTGCTCCCCTACTTCGACCTGCTTCCCTACAAGGAAGGCTTCCTGCTTCTGGGAATCGACAGGCAGACGGATGCGCCCGCACAGCCCGTCACACAGGAAAAGATGTATCGCGCCTTCACCGACTATCTGGCGTTCAACCGTATCGTGGGTGTGAGCAATGTGGGCGAACTTAACGAGGCAGTAGAAAAAGACGACACCGCAATGCTCATCAACGTGGCCGAGGCGCTCCACAACAACCGCTTCGCCGCGCTGGCAAACCAGATAAAGACGCAATTCGAAGCCGGAGGAGCCCGAATAGTGATGATAGCAGGCCCGTCGTCATCGGGAAAAACCACATTCACCAAACGCCTGGCAATCCAGTTGATGACCAACCTGCTGGAGCCTAAAATGATTTCGCTTGACGATTACTTCGTTGACCGCCACCGCACGCCGTTGGACGAAAACGGCGATTATGACTACGAGTCGCTCCACGCCCTCGACCTCGAGCTGTTCAACTCCGACCTCAACCGCCTTCTCGCGGGCGAGGAAGTGGAACTTCCCTACTACAATTTCGCCACAGGCGCACGAGAATACCGCGGCAACCGGATAAAACTCTCCGACCATTCGATACTCCTTATAGAAGGTATCCACGGACTGAATCCAGAGCTTACGGCCAATGTGGAGCAGCGGCTGAAATTCCTCATCTACGTGTCGGCGCTCACCACCATCTCCATCGACGATCACAACTGGATTCCCACCACCGACAACCGCCTGCTGCGCCGCATAATCCGTGATGCGAAATACCGCGGCGTGAGTCCGCAGGACACCATACGCCGCTGGCCGAGCGTGCGCCGCGGCGAGGAGAAGTGGATTTTCCCCTTCCAGGAAAACGCCGACGCCACATTCAATTCCTCGCTGCTCTTCGAGCTGGGAGTGATGAAGGACCGTGCTGAGGCGTTGCTGCGCACCGTTCCCCACGACATTCCCGAATATGCCGAGTCGTCGCGCCTGCGCACATTCCTGAGCTATTTCTGCTCCATCCCCGAGAATTTAGTGCCCTCCACCTCGCTGCTGCGCGAATTTCTGGGCGGCTCCTCTTTCAAATATTAGCCTTTTGGGTTATATTTGCGAAAACAATACCCCCATAAATCAGAATCATGAATGCTAAGTATCATAGAGTGCTGCTGAAACTCAGCGGCGAATCGCTGGCCGGAGCGCAAGGCCACGGAATAGATTCACAGCGTCTGAACGACTACGTAAACCAGATTGCCGACGTGGTGCGTTCAGGTGTGGAAGTGGCCATAGTGATAGGCGGAGGCAACATTTTCCGCGGAATGCAGGGAGCTTCCAAAGGCTTCGACCGCGTGAAAGGCGACCAGATGGGAATGCTTGCCACCACCATCAACTCCCTCGCCCTATGCTCGGCCTTCGAGTCGATAGGCCAGCCGGCAAAACTGCTCACGGCCATCAACATGTTTCCCATCGGCGAGCAGTACAGCAATTCCCGCGCCATCGAGGCCATTGAAAAGGGCGCAGTAGCTGTGATTGCCGGAGGCACCGGAAACCCCTATTTCACCACCGACACGGGCAGCGCCCTGCGCGGTATAGAAATACGCGCCGACGTGATGCTGAAAGGCACGAGAATCGACGGTGTGTACACCGCCGACCCCGAAAAAGATCCCTCTGCGACCAAATTCACTGAAATAACCTACGATGAGGTGATACGCCGCGGCCTGCGCGTGATGGATATCACCGCCACGGCCCTCTGCCGCGAAAACGGGCTGCCTATCGTGGTGTTCGACATGGATACCCCCGGCAACCTTGCCAAAGTAATTGCCGGCGAACCCATCGGAACAACCGTATATTGAATCATTTAAAACTCTGCAATATGGAAGTAAAAGACTATCTCGACCCCGCGGAAGAGAAAATGGAACTCGCCGTGGCATACCTCGACGAAGCCCTGGCCCACATCCGCGCCGGCAAAGCCAACCCCAAGATTCTCGACGGCATTCGCGTGGACTACTACGGAGCAATGTCGCCCATCAGCAACGTGGCCAATATCAGCGTGCCCGATGCCCGCACCATCACCATCACTCCCTGGGAGAAAGCAATGTTCAAGGAGATTGAAAAAGCAATCATCAACTCCGAACTCGGTGTAATGCCCGAGAACAACGGCGAAGTAATCCGCATCAGCATTCCCCCGCTCACCGAAGAGCGCCGCAAGCTGCTCGTAAAGCAGTCCAAGGCCGAGGCCGAGACTGCAAAGGTATCGGTGCGCAACGCCCGCCGCGACGCCATCGACGGCCTCAAGAAAGCCGTCAAACAGGGTATGCCCGAGGACGTTGAGAAGGATGCCGAAGCCAAGGTTCAGAAGCTCCACGACAAATACCTCAAACAGATCGACGACCTCTTTGCCGCCAAAGAAAAAGAAATTCTCACGGTGTGATACTTCGCCTGGAGCTTCTCTGGGAAGGTCCTATCACTGGGTAGTTCGGCGTCCTCCCCGACCAGGATTTTTAATCCCCTTCACCGACCGACGGCCGGAGGCCGTCGCTCCCAGTAGCCGACGTTCGCGAAGTAATAAACTATCAATAAAATAAATGCGAGGCAAACCACATTCTGCAGTTTGCCTCGCATTTTTTGCGTTTAAGCTTTGAAATTTCAGTCTATGGGGTATTCTGTGGGCAAGGATGCCGACGTTCCCAGGAACCTCAGAGATACTTGCCGTCGAAGCGAAGCTCAACGTCGTTTACTATCTGCTTGATTTTCTGTTCCTCGCTCTTGGGGCAGATCAGAAGCACATCTTCCGCGTCGGCCACTATGCAGTCGTGGAGGCCCGAAACGACCACAAGCTTGTCGGAAGGCGCCATGAAAATGTTGCCCGAAGAGCCGTAGGCCATCACATTGCTGTTCTGCGTCACATTGCTGTCGATATTCTTAGGCGACGTCTCATAGAGCGAACTCCATGAGCCGAGATCATTCCAGCCGAAATTTACACACTCCACGTATACATTGGAGGCCTTTTCCATCACGGCGAAATCAATGGATATGGACGGACACGAGGCAAAAGTGCTGTTGATATATGCAGTTTCCTCCGGAGTGCCGAACACACCTTCACCACGGTCGAATTCAGCAGCGATGTCAGGCACATAGCGACGCAGGGCGGCGATTATGGTTTCGGCTTTCCACAGGAAAATACCGGCGTTCCAGAAAAACTCTCCTGAATCGAGAAACACCTGTGCCAGCTCGCGGTCTGGTTTCTCGGTAAATGTCTTGACCTTGAGTAATCCGGGCTCGGTCTCCTGACCTATCTGTATATAGCCGTAGCCCGTTTCGGGACGGGTGGGAGTGATGCCGAGGGTAAGCAGCGCATCATGGGTTTCCACGAAATCAAAGCCTCGCTCCACGCATTTCTCAAATATGTGTTCACGGGTAATCAAATGGTCGCTCGGAGCCACTATCATCGAAGCCTCAGGGTCTAGAGCGCGGATATGGTAAGCGGCCCAGGCAATAGCCGGAGCAGTGTTGCGGCGGTCGGGCTCGGCCAGTATCTGGCTGTCATCAAGCTCGGGAAGCTGCTCCTTTATACGCTCCACATACTTAGCGTTGGTTATCACTATAAACCTTTCCTTGTCCACAAGCGGCAGCATGCGCTCGTAGGTCATCTGAAGCAGGGAAGTGCCGGTTCCGAAAAAATCAATGAACTGTTTGGGCACATCGGTGCGGCTATAGGGCCAGAAACGGCTTCCTATGCCTCCGCACATGATCACGCAATATCTGTGTTGGCGTCTGTCTGACATAGTGGGTTGATTTTGGGGCGGGTCACGCCTGAAGCCGACCCGTCTGATGGCTATGGGTGCTAAGTTAACCATTAAGTTTGACATTCCATAGCCACGCACGCAATTTTTAGTGCCGGCGCTCCATTTTTAGGAACCGTTCTCCGATTTTTGGCGAAAAATGTTAACTTTGTGAGCCTTTGCCGCAGCAGGAGCGTTATATACCAAAAGCCGGTTTTGGCAAAACAACCACATATTTTTCACAGATTATGGAATCAACCCGTCAAGCAAAAATATCGCGCCTCATCCAGAAGGAGCTTAGTGAGATTTTCCGTCGTCAGACCTCGAAACTCCGCGGTGTGCTGGTGTCGGTGAGCGCCGTGCGCGTATCGCCCGACCTGAGCATTGCCCGCGCCTATCTGTCGGTTTTCCCCTCCGACAAGGCAGCCGAGGTAATCCAGAGCATCAACGCCAGCAGCAAGACCATCCGCTATGAGTTGGCACAGATTGTGCGCCATCAGCTGCGCAAGACTCCCGAACTCGCCTTCTATCTCGACGATTCGCTGGACTATATCGAAAATATAGACAATCTTCTTGAGGCCGACGCGCGCAATCATCCCGCCCACCCCGAGAAAGAGTTGCCCGAAGCCCCCGAAAAGAAAGAACTTCCGGAAGCCTGACAATCGCTCCGGACCCATCCGTCCGGCAATCCATTCATCACCAACTAACAGCAGCAACATAAATGGTAGCACTGCGCATAGCCCTGCGCTATCTGCTCTCGCGCAAGAGCCACAACGCCGTCAACGTGATTTCGGCGGTGTCGGTGGCCGGTGTGGCCGTGGCCACCATAGCCATTGTGTGTGTGCTGTCGGTGTTCAACGGCTTCACCCGGCTGGCCTACGACCGCATCTCCTTCATCGACCCCGATCTTATGATTGTGGCCGCCGAAGGCAAGACGATAGCCGATGCCGACTCGCTGTGCCGCGCCGTCGCAGACATGCCGCCCGTAGCCCACGCGGCTCCCATGATCAGCGACCAGGGGCTTGCAATCTACAACGGACGCCAGATGCCGGTGCAGATTATCGGCGTCGACTCGCTGTTCTCCCGCATAGTGAAAATAGATTCGGTGGTGATCGACGGCGATTTCATACTCCAGGACGACCATTGGCACTACGCCTCGCTGAGCGTGGGCGTAGCCATAGCCTTGGGCGCACGCCCCGGCTTCTATGACTATCTTGCCCTTTATACCCCGCGGCGCGTAGGCCGCATCAACCCCGCCAATCCCATGGGCGCTTTCCGCAGCGACTCGCTGATAGTTGGCTCCGTGTATCAGGTGGAGGAAACCGCTTACGACACCGACGGCGTGATAGTGCCCCTGCAGAGCGCCCGCAACCTCTTTGAATATACCACCGAGGCCACGTCGCTCGCCGTGTCCCTCCGTCCCGGATTTACCGAAAAAGAAGGCGCCGCCGAGGTAGGGAAAGCTCTCGGCGCCGGTTTCCGCGTGCTCACGCGCCTGGAGCAGGAAAGCGAGTCCTTCCGCATGATTGCGGTCGAGAAATGGATTACCTTCCTTATGCTCGCTTTCATACTTGTCATCGCCTCGTTTAACGTCATTTCCACGCTCTCCATGCTCATTATAGAGAAAACCCCCAATATGGCCACACTTCGGGCCTTAGGAGCCTCAGAATCGACAATAAGGCATATTTTCGTGTGGGAGGGATGGCTCATCTCTATGCTCGGGGGTGCAGCGGGCATAGTGCTCGGCGTGATTCTCTGCCTTGCCCAGCAGTGGGGCGGCTTCATAAAACTCAACGGTGACCCCTCTAAACTCTCCATTTCCATATATCCCGTGGCAGTGGAACTGACCGACATCCTCGCCGTGGCCGCCCTTATATTCGTAACGGGCCTTCTGGTGGCCCTCATCACCGCCGCCATTCAGTCAAGGCGCCGATAGGCAGCTATAAGATTTATAAGACTTATAACCACAAAATTCAATCAAAATTATAGGAAATAGTGCCGGTCTGTTCGGCTGGCGCCTCGAGGTTCACGGAAAAACGTGATTTCAAGGCTGCCTGAACGCAGCTCTGGCGCGCGGCGGTCAATGATGCCACCGCACCGCTTCCTGAGCGATATGAGGCGCTTACCACGTGTCCTTGACGGTTTACACGCACCGATATGACTATGCGGCCGGTGGCGCGGCCGGTGGGTTTGCTCCACGATTCGAGCGTGCGGCCCGAGAGGGAGGTGCCGGGAGCGCCGGAGAGGGCGCCGTGGTCAGCATTGCCGTTGGGCGATCCTGGAGTACCCTCCCCTGAATTTCCTTTCGATTTCGAGGCGCCGAAGTTCACGCGCTTGCTTATGCGTCCGGCCTCTTCCTTGCGCCGTTTCTCGGCCTCCTGCCGTTCTATTTCCTCTTTGGTGGGCCCAGGCTTCTCAGGCTTGGGCTTAGGCTCGGTTTTCATGGCCGACTCGCGCTCTGACGATACGAGCGGCGTGGGCTCTTCTCCGGCCGGACCGGCGTCGGTGCGGTCGTGGGTCTCGGGAACAGCCTCGGTGTTGTTGCGGCGTTCGCTGGCCGGAGCTTCCTGGGCCACGGGGCGGGGAACATCGCCCAGCTTCACGTACTCACCCTCAAAAAGCAGCTCGGAAGAGTCAACCGGCGGCCACACGCGGTCGGCCACAGGACTGAAATGCAATCCGGCGGTAATCAGCACCAGAAGCACACCCACGGCGATTAAAACCGTGGCGAAGGCTGCTATGGCGCGGTCGCGGCGAGTTGAGTCAGATGGATTGTTCTGTGGCTGCTGGATCACTGGTCTGCTGTTTGGGGAAATTGGGTTATCATGCCATCAATGAGGCCGGGCCGACGATGGAGCGGGCTTTGTGGCCAGGACCATCTTGAGATTGTGGCGCGACCCTATGTCGAGAATCTCCACGAGGGTACCGTAAGGCACTTCCTCGTCGGCATAAACGGCAATGCATCCTTCGGGGTCCTGCGAGCGTGCAAGCTGCAGGAATGCCCCCAGCTGCTCACGGTTCACGGCCTGTGGCTCGCTGTCGGCAAACGATGTGTAGATCACCTTCTCGGCATCGACATAGATGCGCGTGGTAGGCTTCAGGGCCGTCTGTTGCGAACTCTGCGGCAGACTGATCTCGAGCGCCGTGGGGAACACGAATGTCGACGTGACCATGAAAAATATCAGCAGCAGGAATATGACGTCTGTCATCGAGGCCATCGAGAAGAGCGACGTCATGTCGAATTGTCGTTTGAGTGCCATGGCTGTGACTGTCAGGGGGATTATTTCACGGGTTCGTTGAGAAGGTCCATGAACTCCATGGTCTTGCCTTCAAGGGAGGTCATCACGCCATTGATGCGGGCCACAAGATAGTTGTAGGCAAACAGCGCCACGATACCCACTATCAGACCGGCCACGGTAGTGACGAGGGCCTCGTAGATACCGCCTGCAAGCACGTCGATGTTGGCGCTCGAACCGGCGCTCGCCAGATTGTAGAATGCCTGCACCATGCCCATAACGGTGCCGAGGAAGCCGAGCATCGGCGCTCCGGCGGCAGTGGTGGCGAGCCAGGGAAGCCCCTTTCCGAGCGAGGCAATCTCAAGGTTACCGGTATTCTCAATGGCCACCAGCACATCGTTCATGGGACGGCCGATACGCGTGATGCCCTTTGCTATCAGACGGGCGTAGGGCGAGTTGGTGTGGTTGCACAGGCGCAGAGCGGCTTCGGGATCGCCGTGGTGGATATAATCCTTGATGCGGCTCATGAAGTGAGCGTCGTCGCGGGCGGCGCGGCGCAGCACGATGGCACGCTCTATAAAAATGTAAATCGATATCAGGGCCAGGATGAGAAGGGGAATCATTATGAATCCGCCCTCCATGCAGAGGTCCCATACCGAGAGTTCCTTCACGGGCTCGGGCTGCGCGGCGGCAGCGGTGGCCACCGACATGGAGTCGGTGAGTACGGTAACAAGAGTATCGGCGGCGGCTGAAGCGACTGGCTGTAGCATGATTGGCGTTGTTATTGGTTATTTTACTGCTTCCTTATAGCGGCGGATGGTCTCGGGGAGACCGAGATAGAGGGCGTCGGCAATCAGGGCGTGGCCTATCGACACCTCGTTGAGAAACGGAACCTCGCGGTGGAAAAACTCCAGATTGTCCAGATTGAGGTCGTGGCCGGCGTTCACTCCCAGTCCCACGCTGTGGGCCGTGCGGCTGGCTGTCACGAAGGGAGCCACGGCTTTCTCGGGATCGGAGGGATACATGTCGGCGTAGGGCTTGGTGTAAAGTTCCACGCGGTCGGCCCCGGCGCGCGCGGCGGCACGGATATTGTCGGGGTCGGTTCCCACGAATATCGAGGTACGTATGCCCGCATCGCGGAGAGTGTCTACAATCTGGGTGAGGAACTCCATGTTCGGCTCAACCTCCCAGCCTTCATGGCTTGTGAGGTCGCCGGGAGCATCGGGCACCAGAGTAACCTGCTCGGGCTTTACTTTCAGCACCAGGTCGATGAATTCGGGTGAGGGATAGCCTTCGATGTTGAATTCGGTTTTTACGAGCGGACGGAGTTTGAACACGTCGTCGTGGCGTATGTGGCGCTCGTCGGGCCGGGGATGCACGGTGATGCCGTCGGCGCCCAGACGCTCGCACTCAATGGCAAACTGCTGTACGTCGGGGGTGTTTTCGCCGCGGGCGTTACGAAGAGTGGCCACTTTGTTTATGTTTACGCTGAGATTGGTCATGTTTCGGTGTAAGAAAAACTAACTTTTGTTTCAGTGCGTTATATTAACAAGGAAATGTCGGTGAAAATTATTAATTTTGCACTTCCATTTCAGCCTACAAATTTAGGCAGAATTAATCGGAAAAAAAAACGTGATTATAAAAGATAACATATTATCTCCGGTTACAGCAGGCGGCATAGACTCAGTGGAGGTTGCGCCACGCCGACTTCCCGAGCGACTGTTTCCCCCGCAGCCCGAAAGCTGCGAGATTACCGTGGCCTGCTTCCGGGCCGACTACAGCGCCTCGGCCATAGCCCGCGCCGTGGAGGATTGCGACGCCCATCTGCTGAATCTCAACGTCACAGGCGACATCCTTCCCTCGGGCGAAATGACGGTGGAGCTTCGCGTGAGCCATCGCGACAGCGGAGCCGTGAGCCGGTCGCTCGAGCGCTACGGCTATCGCGTCACAGCCACCTCGGGCGGATATGACGCGCAGCGCGAAGTGATGCAGAGCCGCATCGAGCAGCTCCTCGCCCGTCTTGACTGAACCATCCCTTCCGGCCGGCTCTCGCCCTCCGGCCAACCTCCTTCCGCATTATCCACGCAATGATTGATATAGCTATTTTCGGCAACCCGTCGCAGCGCACCGATTCGCCGGCCCTGCTGAGGTTTCTGCGCGCCCTTGCCGCGCGCCACGACCGCATAAGGCTCTATGCCGAGCCGGCTTTCCGCAAGTCGGTGATATCGGCCGCCCCCGACCTCGGCCCGATGCTCCACTTCCTCACCCTTGGCCATAGCGGCGGTCAGGCGCCCACACGGTTCCGTCTGGCCCTGAGCATAGGCGGCGACGGAACATTCCTCACCACCGCCCGCGCCGTAGGCCCCCACGGCATACCGATAATGGGCATAAACTCGGGCCATCTGGGCTATCTCTCGGCAATAGAGATAGAGAAAGCCCACGACCTTGTGAGCGATATAGTGGAGGGCAGCTACACCGTGAGCCCCCGCACAGCCATCGAGGTCACAGCTCCGGGGCGCCGCCTCCCCCGCGCGTCGATAGCCTTGAACGAGGTGGCGATCCTGCGTCAGGACACAGCTTCGATGATAACGGTACATTGCGCCCTCTCGGGCTGCCCCTATGTGGATTACAGCGGCGACGGACTGATAGTCTCCACTCCCACCGGCTCAACTGCCTACAATCTTTCGGCGGGCGGTCCGCTCCTCGATCCGGCAGCTCCGGTGTGGGCCATCACTCCCGTGGCACCCCATTCACTGAGCATGCGGCCGCTCGTGGTCTCGGACCGCAATGAGCTATCTATCAACGTATCGGGTCGTTCATCAAGCTATCTGCTCAGTGTGGATGGCGCGGCAATCCACATCCCCGTCGATTCTCATATCACACTGAAAAAAGCCCCTTACCAGATCTTTGTGGCGATGCGCCACGACTACAATTTCATTGACACCCTGCGCCAGAAACTCGGCTGGGGCATCTGACCGGATGAAAGTGACGAAAACCGTAAAAATCGACTCCCACGGGCTTGCCGTAACGCTTGTTCCGCGGCGTAACTGTCTGCGTGTGGTTATGCGCGTCACGCCCGAAGGTGCGCGGTTTTCGGTGCCTTACGGTATGGATTTCGAATCGCTGGAGCCGATATTGAGGAGAATGCTCACGGAACACGCCGACAAGCTCCGCCCGGCGCCGCTCTACACCCGCGGACAGATAATCGAGACATCTTTCGGCTCCATAGCCATCACTTCGGGCGCCGGTGGACGCGGACTCCGCCTCCGCGAAACACAGGCCGGGTTCGAAATATGCGTAAGCCCCGCGCTCGACATCGCCTCACGCCCAGTAATCCTTGCAATAGCCAACGGACTCAAGCAGATAGGCACGCTGTTAGTGCGCCGTCATATCCTTGACGAAGCACGGCAGATCGCTATTGAAATCGGCGCAGGAATGCCCCACAGCTGGACGGTGGGCCACGGGCGCAGCACATTCGGCACATGCCGCCGCCGCGGCACCGCCACCGAAATCAGTCTCTCATATACCATGGCATTCCTGCCGGCAGACCTGCGCCGCTACATCGTGTGCCACGAGCTGGCCCATCTGCGGGAAATGAACCACTCCCCGCGTTTCCACACCCTATGCAACGCCTACTGCGGCGGCCTCGAAGCCGACCTCTCCCGCCGCCTCCGCCATCACCCACTCCCGCTACCATAAATCCATCAATCCTCCCAAACCTCCCATCACCCCCATTACTCACACCCGTCATTTTAATAAGATTTATGAGAGGGGAGAGAGGAAATTGCGGAAAAAGGGCTAACTTTGCCGATTGAATGCCCCAAAGGGCTTATCTGCACTATTTTTAACCCGACATTATCACGCCTGTGCCGTGGCTCTGCCACCGGACGTTCCGGCCAAACGGCACCTGCAACCCGTCAAAATCCGCAAATGAAACGGTATAACCTTATCAACAACTCGCTGGGCTGGCTTTGCTTCCTGATTTCGGCAGTTTGCTATATGCTCACCCTCGAACCCACGGCAAGCTTCTGGGACTGCCCGGAATTCATTCTCCAAGGATTTAAACTCGAAGTCGGCCACCCGCCGGGCAACCCTATCTTCATGCTCGCCGCCCGCTTCTTCGCCAACTTCGCATTCGGCGACCCCACAAAAGTGGCCCTGATGGTCAACGCCATGTCGGGACTGTTGAGCGCCGGCACCATCCTGCTGCTCTTCTGGACCATAACCCATCTGGTGAAGCGCCTCACGGTGAGTGACGACGCCACGACGGTGAGCCCGCTGAAAATGGTGGTGATATTCGCCTCCGGTTTCTGCGGCGCCATGATGTTTGCGTGGAGCGACACCTTCTGGTTCTCGGCCGTAGAGGGCGAGGTCTACGCCTTCTCGTCGTTCTGTACCGCCCTGGTGTTCTGGCTCATCCTCAAATGGGAGAACCGCGCCGACATGCCCCACAGCGACAAATACCTGATACTGATAGCCTACGTGATAGGCGTCTCCATAGCCGTCCATCTGCTCAACCTCCTGTGCATCCCCGCCATAGTGCTGGTGATCTACTACCGCAAATGGAGCAACACCAACGTGAAGGGCTCCCTGATAGCGCTGCTTATCTCCTTCGCCATTGTGGCCGTGATTCTCTACGGACTCGTGCCCGGCTTCATAGAGGCTTCGCAGTATGTGGAACGTTTCTGCGTCAACACCCTCCATATGAGCTTCAACATGGGCGTGCTCATCTACGCCATACTAACCGTGGGCGTGTTCATCTGGGCCATCCATGAGCTATACGCACAGCGTTCGGCGCGCCGCATACGCATATCGCTGTTCCTGGCGCTGCTCCTTTCGGGTCTGGCATTCATAGGCAGCAACCTGTGGATTTCGATACCGCTCTTCATAGCCGCCTATGTGGCAGGAGTATGGAAGGTGCGCGTGCGCATACTCACCCTGATAGCTCTGAGCACATTCGTGATCTTCATAGGCTATTCGAGCTACGCACTGATACTTATCCGCTCGTCGGCCCACACCCCCATGAACCAGAACACGCCCGAAAACGTGTTTGCCCTCAGCTCCTATCTCAACCGCGAGCAGTATGGCGACCGTCCGCTTCTCTACGGCGAGACCCTCAACTCGCGTCCGCTCTACGAGGTGAGAGGCGAGACCACCAATCCCGTGGTGAATGAAGGCCAGGCTCTCTATTCGCGTAAAGTCAAGGAAAACGAAAGCGAGCGCGACGAATACGTGCTCACAGGCCATAAGAAAAACTACGTGATGACACCTGAGCTCAACATGGTGTTCCCGCGTATCTACTCCTCTACCCCGCCCCATCCCACCGGATATTCCGACTGGATAGGAGGTCTGCGCGGGCGCGTGGTCGACGCGACCCAGTATGTAGACGCCCAGGGCAATCCCCTGCAGAAAGCGCCCCGCATCAAGCCCACATTCGGCGAAAACCTCTCATATTTCCTCAACTACCAGCTCAGCCACATGTACTGGCGCTACTTCCTGTGGAACTTCGCAGGCCGCCAGAACGACATCCAGGGCAACGGCGAGGTGAATCAGGGCAACTGGATATCAGGTATCCCCTTCATTGACAATCCCCGCCTGGGCGACCAGTCGCTGCTCCCCGACGAACAGGGCAAAGGCAACGCCGGACACAACGTGTTCTATCTCATTCCGCTCATCATGGGCATAATAGGCCTCGGATGGCAGGCATTCACCTCCAAGAGAGGTATAGAGCAGTTCTGGGTGGTGTTCTTCCTCTTCTTCATGACGGGAATAGCCATCGTACTCTACCTCAACCAGCCACCGGCCCAGCCGCGTGAACGCGACTACGCCTTCGCCGGCTCATTCTATGCCTACGCCATCTGGGTTGGTATGGGCGTGGCCGGACTCTGGCGCCTGATTCTCGCCCTGTACAAAAAGAAAAAGGGCACCGTGGAAGAAGCTACCGACGAGCCCGAAAAAGGCACCGCTCCTTATCGCCGATCCATGACGGCTGCAGTGATAGCTGCAGTGGTAGGTGTGTTCGTGCCCCTGCAGGTGGTAAGCCAGACCTGGGACGACCACGACCGTTCGGGACGCTACGCCGCCCGCGACTTCGGCTTCAACTACCTCAACTCGCTCGACCCCAACGCCATAATATTCACCAACGGCGACAACGACACCTTCCCCCTCTGGTACGCACAGGAAGTGGAAGGCGTGCGCACCGACGTGAAAGTGGTGAACCTATCCTACCTCACCACCGACTGGTATGCCGACCAGATACGCCGCCCGAGCTACGACTCTCCCGGCATAGAGATGCAGGCACAGCCCAAGGACTACGCCTACGACCGCGCCCAGTTCATGTATATGATCCAGCCCGACACCATGCCGGTGAACGCACTGTCGGCCCTGCGCCATGCCTATTCGCCCGAAGCCCGCGCCAACGCCTGGAAGCTTCCGGAATTCCATTATCCGGTGATGTATATTCCCGTTGACACCGCCGCCATGGTCAAGGCCGGCCGCATCACACCCGCCGAGGCAAAGGCTGCCGAAGCCGTCATTCCCATCGACATGCTCCACAATCCCACGGCCACCGGCGAAGGAGGTCTGCGCCAGAACGCGCTTCTGTCCATCGACATGCTCGCCAACTCGGCCGCAAACGGCTGGAACCGCCCGATATACTTCGCCATGACCGTGCCCGACAGCTACTATCTGGGCCTCTCGCCCTACCTGCGCAACACAGGTATGGCCTACGAGGTTGGCCCGCTGCGCGAAAGTTCCGGACAGACAGGAGTGAACACCGACAAGATGTATGAGAACGTCACCGAGAAATTCGCATGGGGAGGCCTCGACAAAGTCACCGCTCCCGGCCAGATATATCTCGACGAGACCGTAAGACGTATGGTGACCACCGTGCGCTCCTCGATGGTTGATCTTGCCACTGCCCTCATAAACGAGGCCGTGGAAGCCGAGCGCGCGCTCCACAACGACTCGACCGAACACAACCTCACCGACGCCGAGCGTCAGCGATATACCGACTACAAGAACGACCGCTACACCAAGGCACACAACGTGCTCGATCTCATGCGCCAGAAGCTGCCTGAGAACGCCATGCCGTTCGCCCTCCAGATTGCCGACCAGACCGCACAGCTCTACCAGCGCCTGGGCGCTGCCACCGGCAACGAAGCTGACACAAAGACGGCTCTCGAGATGATCAAGCGCCAGATCGACCGCTACGCTAAAAACGTGGTCTACTACCAGAGCCTGTCGCCGAGCCAGTATGCGTCGCTGCCGAATCTCGACCAGTATATCGACCGCTACCATTTCATGGACCTCATTGACGACTACGGCTATGCCGGAGGCGACATAGAGGCCCTGGAGAAAGAGCTCTCTCTCGCCGGAGTCAATCTCCAGAGGCAGGTATCGTTCCGTCAGGCCATAATGCAACAGCAATATGGTTCGGGCGCCGAGGCGGCTCCTGCGGCCTCCGATGCCACCGAACCGGCCGAATAACCGGGAGTTCTCCAGCCCAGCAAGAGCTTCTTTTACATAACATCCCGTTAAGTGCCATGCTGATAGAACGCCCTCCCCTTCTTTACCGCCTCCTTTTCCCCGAAGCCATCTGGCGCCTGAAGAAAAGAGGCCGCAAAGTGGTATATCTCACCTTCGACGACGGCCCCATTCCGGAAGTGACGCCCTGGGTGCTCGACACCCTCGACCGCTATAACATAAAAGCCACCTTCTTCATGGTGGGCGAAAATGTGTGTCGCAACCCGGGGCTGTTCGAGGAGATAAAGAAGCGCGGCCACAGCTGGGGCAACCACACCATGCACCACCTGCAGGGAATGAAGGTGCGCTCGGTCAACTATCTGCGCGACCTCAACGCGGCCCACTCCGTGATTCAGAGCATCCTTTTCCGTCCGCCCCACGGCATAATCCGCTGGGCGCAGGCCAAGGTGATAAAGAACCACTACAACATAGTGATGTATGATCTGGTGACGCGCGACTACAGCCGCAAGCTCTCGCCCGACAAGGTGTTTGAAAACGTGCGCCGCTACACCCGCAACGGCTCCATAATCGTGTTTCACGACTCACTGAAGGCCCGTAAAAACATTATGGCCACCCTTCCCCGCGCCATAGAATGGCTTCAGTCAGAAGGCTATGAATTCGCCCGTCTCCCCATGTGACGGAGGCTCCTCTCCGCTGATGCCGCCCGCGGAATTCGCCGCCAGCCGTCTGCCGGCTCTTCTGAAAGAGGCCGGAGCGGCCGCATGGGGAATAGCCGACTGCACCGATGGAGTGGATGCAGCCGATACCGCGGCCTATACGCGCTGGCTCGAACGCGGATGCCACGCAGGAATGGACTATATGGCCCGTAACCGCGACGTGCGCACCACCCCGGCCCTTCTGCTTCCGGGGGCGCGCTCCATGATATGCTGTGCATTTTCCTACGAACCGCCTCAACCGGGCACCGTGATAGCGGCCTATGCCTTAGGGACGGACTACCACGAGGTAATCCGCTCGCGCCTGGGCCAAGTAGCCCGGGCAATGGAAGAAGCCACCGGTTGCCAAACGCGCGTGTGCGTTGACACCGCCCCTCTCCGCGAACGCTACTGGGCCTCAAAATGCGGCGTCGGCATCCGCGGTCTTAACGGCCATCTGATAGTGCCCGGCAAAGGCTCCTATATGCTGCTGGGCGAGATACTTACCACAGCCTCACTCCCCTCCACTCCCGCGCTCGACCGCGACTGCGGCATGTGCCGCCGCTGCGTTGCGGCATGTCCGGCCGGCGCTCTGCAGCCCGACGGCACCGTCGACGCGCGCCGCTGTCTGAGCTACCTCACCATCGAGCACCGCGGGCCTTTCCCTGAGGGGACCGAACTTCACGGGCGCCTGTATGGCTGCGACGCCTGCGCCATGGCCTGTCCGCACAATGCCTGCGCCACCGGCTCCGAGACGGTTCCGGAACTGCTGCGGCGCCCTGCCGTAGCAGCCCTGGATGCCGCCGCAGCGGCCGTAATGACTCAGGAACAGTTCTCCACAATCTTCACCCATTCGGCCATAAAACGCGCCAAACTCGCCGGGCTGCAGCGCAACGCCTGTGCCCTTGCGGCAACACAATTGGGACATTTGAAGAAAAATGAGTAATTTAGCGGGCTGATACGCATGGCATCACGCCCGGCGCGTCACCACCCACTTCAAGATATATAACCCATGTCAGATAAAAAATTCAAAATAGGAATCACACATGGCGATACAAACGGCATAGGCTACGAAGTAATCCTCAAGGCTCTTGAGGATAACCGGCTACTCGAACTCTGCACCCCGGTGGTCTACGGCTCGGCCAAAGCCGCCGCCTTCTACCGCAAAGCAGCCCAGCTGCAGCCGGTAAGCTTCACCCAGATAGCCGATGCCTCCGACGCCAAGAACGGCGAATACAGCATAATAAACGTTGTTGACGAATCGCTCCACATAGAGCCGGGCGTGGAATCACCCGAGGCCGGAAAAGCTGCATTCGCAGCCCTGGAGCGCGCCGTGGCCGACCTCCGCGCCGGCAAAATCGACGCTCTCGTCACCGCCCCCATCAACAAACACAACATCCAGAGCCCCGAATTCACCTTTCCGGGCCACACAGAATATCTGGAAAGCTCCCTGGCCGACGACGAATGCCCCCGTGCACTGATGATTCTCTGCACCGATATACTGCGCGTGGCCCTGGTGACCATCCACACCCCGATTTCGGCCATACCGGCAAAAATCACACGCGAAAACGTGGTTGAGAAAATCAAGGACTTCAATCTGTCGCTCACCAAAGACTTCGGCTGCCACCGTCCGCGCATCGCCGTGCTCTCGCTCAATCCCCATGGCGGCGAAGGAGGCCTGATAGGCCGCGAGGAAACCGAAATTATCTCCCCGGCCATAGCCGAGGCACAGGCTGAGAAAATCAATGTATTCGGCCCGTATGCTTCCGACGGATTCTTCGGCAACGGCCTCTTCAGGAAATTCGACGGTGTGCTGGCAATGTACCACGACCAGGGACTGGCTCCATTCAAGACTCTCGCTATGGATGCCGGGGTGAATCTCACCGCCGGACTCCCCTACGTGCGCACATCGCCCGACCACGGCACCGGCTACGACATAGCCGGACGCGGCGTGGCCGACGGCGAATCCATGCGTCAGGCCATCTACCGCGCCATCGACGTGCTTCGCTGCCGCCGCAGCCACCGCGAGGCCACTGCCAATCCCCTCAAAAAACAATATTTCGAGAAAAATAAAAAAGACAACGTGGTCCTCGACCTCACAAAATCCGACACTGACTGATGAACTATGCCATTATAGCGGCCGGAGAAGGCTCGCGGCTCCAGCAGGAAGGCGTGGCGCTGCCCAAACCGCTCGTGACGCTGGGGGGAACACCCATGATAAAGAGACTCATAGACATTTTCATGGACTGCGAGCCGGAATCGCTCAGCATCATCGTCAACGAACAGATGACGCAGGTGCGCGAATATCTCGAGAGCCTCACGCTTCCCGTGCCATTCAGACTGGTGGTGAAATCCACTCCCAGCTCCATGCACAGCTTCTATGAGGTGAGCCGCCACTTCGCCGACATGGGCAAATTCTGTCTAACGACAGTTGACACCATATTCCGTCCCGACGAATTCAAAAAATACATAAAAGCCTTCAGCGATGACAACAGCGCCGACGGCTACATGGCCGTGACATCGTTTATCGACGACGAGAAACCGCTGTATATCGACGTTGACTCCGCCGACCGCATCACCGCTTTCCGCGACAAACCGTGGCCCGGCGTGAAATACATCTCCGGAGGTATCTACGGCCTCACCCCTCCGGCGCTCGAGGTGCTCCGCAACTGCATTGACAGCGGCGTGGAGCGCATGCGCAACTATCAGCGCGCCCTCGTCGACGCCGGTCTCGATCTCCGGGCCTATCCCTTCCACAAGATAATAGACGTGGACCATGCCGGCGACATAGAGACCGCCGAACGGTTCCTCGGCTTCCGCCAGTGAGACCCCGACCTGCGCGTCTTCAGCATCCAATCCATCCATCATATCACATCCACAGAATCAAATCCTTAGCAATGGCTGAAATAAAGATAGCCGGAATAATGAGAGCCGGCGCATACTCCCCCAACCACATAGGCAACGACGCAGCCATATTCAATATCATGGCCGACCAGCTGCGCAAGCGCGGCTACGAAGTGAACACCTATTCGGAGGAACAGCTCAACGCCGGATGCGTGAAAGAACGCATAATAGTCAATATGTGCCGCGAGCAGCGCTCGATAGCACGCCTGCAGCAGCTCGAGGACGACGGAGCCCTGGTGATAAACTCGGGCTACGGAATCGAGAACTGCACCCGCGAGCGAATGACACGCATCCTCCTGGGCAACGGAATCCCTTACCCCGAGAGCCTTATGGTGAACACCGACGAGGCCGTGAAGGACGCCATAGAGAAAGCCGGATTCACCTCTTGCTGGATAAAGCGAGGCGATTTCCACGCCATGCACAAAGAAGACGTGAGCTATGTGCGTCACCCCGAGGAGGCTCAGGAAGTGCTTCAGGAATACTTCCTGCGAGGCATACGCCGCGCCGTGATAAACCGCCATCTGCCCGGCGACCTCATAAAATTTTATTCCGTGCGCGGCACCCCGTTCTTCTACTGGTTCTACCCCTTCGACGAGGGCCACAGCAAATATGGCACCGAGGCCATCAACGGCAAATCAAAGGGAATACCCTTCGACAAGGACTACCTGCGCAAAATCTGCTCCGACGCCGCCGAGGCGCTCGATGTGGTGGTTTATGGCGGCGACTGCATAATATCGCCCGAGGGTGACATCCGCATAATCGACTTCAACGACTGGCCAAGCTTCGCGCCGTGCCGCAACGAAGCAGGCCCCTTTATAGCCAAGGCAATAATCAAAGCAATAAAGGAAAGAAACTGATACTGAACATGGAACAGACAGGACAATCAAACTTCAAGGCATCGCTTAAATCGCTCGACACCGAAGAAGGGATAGACCTCGCATTCTACCGTCCCATAGGATATGCCTGGGCATGCCTCGCCAAAAAACTCGGCGTGACACCCAATGCAATCACCATAGCCTCGATTTTCCTTGGAATAGGCGCCGGCGTGGCGTTCTATTTCTCCAACATCTGGATAAACGTCGTAGGCATGATTCTGCTCATCTGGGCCAACTCTTTCGACAGCGCCGACGGTCAGCTGGCACGCATGACCCATCAGTATTCACGCCTGGGCCGCATTCTCGACGGCCTGAGCGGCGACATGTGGTTCGCTACAATCTATGTGGCGATATGCCTTCGCGAGAACGTCACCTCCGACTTCTTCAGCCAGCACCACTGGGTGATATGGGTTGTGGCCGTGGTAACGGGAATATGCCACGCCAAGCAGGCAGCCATGGCCGACTATTACCGCCAGTTCCATCTCTATTTCCTCAAAGGCGAGGAAGGGAGCGAGCTTGAATCATCGGCCATGCTCCGCGACAAACTGGCCCAGCTGAGCTGGAAACACGACTTCTGGAAAAAACTCACGCTCACCGTCTATACAAACTACACAGTGAATCAGGAGGCATGGACGCCTGCCATGCAGGGCCTGCGCGCCGAACTCAGCCGCCGCTTCCCCTCGGGACACGTGCCCCAGAGCTTCCGCGACGCTTTCCGCGCAAAGAGCCTGCCGCTGATGAAATATACCAACATCCTATCCTTCAACTGGCGCACAATAGCACTGTTCACCTCGCTGTTCCTGACAATGCCCTGGCTTTACTTCGCATTCGAACTCACGGTACTCAACCTTCTGCTGGTATACATGGTAGTGCGCCACGAAAAGATATGCCGCAAATTCACCTCAGAACTCAAAGATGGAAAATACTGATATAAAAGGAATTATTTTTGACTACGGCGGCACTATCGACAGCCGCGGCGTGCACTGGAGCGAGATAATCTGGGACGGATACCGGGCCTGCTCCGTCCCCGTGGACAAAGACACATTCCGCGAAGCCTATGTCTACGCAGAGCGTGAGCTTGCCCGCACACGCCACATTCTGCCTCACCACAACTTCCACGACCTCCTGCTCATAAAGATGCGCATTGAGCTGCAATGGCTTGCCGATAACGGTAAACTCGGCTCCGACGCAGCGATAGTCTACGCCCAGGGGGTGGCCGACTACTGCTACGACGCCGCACGCAACTCCATAGCCGACGCGCGCCCCACGCTCGACGCTCTCCATGAGCGTTACCCCATGGTGCTCGTAAGCAACTTCTACGGCAATGTGGAGGCCGTGCTCGAAGACTTCGGGCTGCGCCATTACTTCAGGAGCATAATAGAAAGCGCCGTTGTAGGCGTGCGCAAACCCGACCCCGCCATCTTTGCCTTAGGTGTTGAAGCACTGGCACTCAAGCCCGAAGAGGTGCTCGTGATAGGCGACAGCTATAAGAAAGACATTCTCCCGGCGCGCTCTCTGGGCTGCCGCACGGCATGGCTCAAAGGCAAGGGCTGGACAGCCGATGAAGATCTCGTGGAAGACCCCTCGGCAATCTCTGCACTCTCCGAAGTGCTCGACATAGCATTATGATATTTTAACAATGACATAGCCTAATATTCAGTATTTAAGCTATATTTAACTAAAAACGCCTTAATTTTTATCTTTTTAGTAAAAATAAGATTTTATTAAAATAAAATTATTTTGCAATTGATAAAAATGGCTGTACATTTACACCCACTTTGATAATATGGAAACTTGCTCTCTCTGTTTCCGGAAAGCCCAAAACATAGAACAATCTGTAATACAATTCTTTAACAAATCATGAAGAAAACAAACGTAAAGCCGGCTGAAGGCAAACTCGGCGTCCTCGTGGTTGGACTTGGAGCCGTAACTTCCACCTTCATGACCGGTGTGCTCATGACCCGCAAAGGCCTTGCAAAACCCGTTGGCTCGATGACCCAGTATGACAAAATCCGTGTAGGAAAAGGAGCTGACAAAAAATATCTGAAATACAACGAAATCGTACCCATCGCTGATCTCAACGACATCGTGTTCGGAGCATGGGATGTCTATCCTCAGAACGCCTACGAAAGCGCTATCAACTGCGAGGTGCTCAAGGAAAAAGACATCAACCCCGTGAAGGACGAGCTCGAGAAGATCGTTCCCATGAAGGCCGCTTTCGACCACAACTATGCAAAACGTCTTGACGGCGACAACGTGAAGACCGTAAAGGACCGCTGGGACATGACCGAGCAGATCCGCGAGGACATCCGCAACTTCAAGAAAGAGAACGGTGTTGAACGCGTTGTAGTGCTCTGGGCAGCTTCCACCGAGGTTTACGTTCCCGTTGACGAAAAGGTACACGGCTCGCTCGCAGCTCTCGAGGCTGCCATGAAAGCCGACGACAAGGAGCACATCGCACCCTCCATGTGCTACGCCTACGCAGCTCTTACCGAAGGTGCTCCCTTCATCATGGGCGCTCCCAACACCACCGTTGACATCCCCGCTATGTGGGAGCTCAGCGAGAAGACCGGCATGCCCATCGCAGGCAAGGACTTCAAGACCGGCCAGACCCTGGTGAAATCAGGTTTCGCCCCCATCATCGGCACCCGTTGCCTCGGCCTCTCCGGATGGTTCTCAACCAACATCCTCGGCAACCGCGACGGTCTCGTGCTTGACGAGCCCGCCAACTTCCGCACAAAAGAGGTTTCGAAACTCTCTACACTCGAGTCGATTCTCGTTCCTGAAGAGCAGCCCGACCTCTACACTGACTACTACCACAAAGTACGTATCAACTACTATCCTCCGCGCAA
>LUJP01000070.1 GCA_001689535.1 Bacteroidales bacterium M5 | reverse complement strand
TTTGCCAACCTTCTCCAACGGAGCATTATACGGTCAAGCTCTGTATTGATTGGAACAGAGCAAGGCACCGCCTGCTTCTCAGCAATCTTTCTTCGGTTGAACACAAAGTGACTGATCCCGCCTATTTTCTTGATGTCCGAATATCGGAGAGCGATCGCGTCACAAGCAGACTGGCCGGTGTAGAGAATGAAGAGGCAGAAATCCCGGTACAGCTCATTCAGAGGTGACTTGGAGATTGATGACAAATCCAGAGTGGTAAACTTCTTACATTGCTCTTCAGTCAGTGTGTGGAACTTCTGGGAGCTGGAGCTTGGTTTCTTGAACCAGTTGCATTTCTTGAAATCCTCAGCTTTCAGATACCCCTCCTTATCAGCTTTCATAATCAAAGAATGGAGTATCTTTGAGACATAGCACATTCCTGTGCCTTTACGCGCGCGCTCGACCCATTCAAACACGTTATTCACGAAAGTTGCATTAAGCTCCGTAATCAACAGTTTTGAGTATTTAATCTTTTTTGCCTTGCAGAACTCCTGAAGTCTTTTGTCACATTTCAGGTAGTTCTCAAAACTGCCCTTTCCAGAGCCGTCTGCGTGCTTGTTTTTGTTGAGCTGGTCAACTACATACTGGATAAATTCTGAGACCGTCAGGGCCTTTTGAGAGGGTTCTGTGGCCGTTTCCATAGCAGCTATCATACCAAACACGCTGCCAGTCCAGTTGATTGCCATTTCATCGTACCTCTGCCGGAACTGAACCAGCATGGCATTGTTCTCATCACTGAAGGGGCAGCTTGGGATAAAGAGCTGCTTCTTCTGATTCCAGTGTTTCTTTTGGATGGCTCCTTTCAGCATTTTGGTGACGTTGATAAACTTTGTCTCGCCATCCTGATAGAGCCTCAATCTTAGTTGGAACCCTTTGGTCCCGAACATCTGATAGTTGATTGTAATCATTACGTTGCTTTAATCAGTTAATGTTGGCGCATTGTCTGTCACAAAATATGCACATCATTGACTGACCCAAGCCACTACACTGCAAAAATACCCCAAAGTGTACAGGGTATTGACAGAACTTAGAGTGGGCTAACTCTAAGATAATCAGCTATAAAAAGAGAAACTCAGTAAACACTTAGTGTACAGTGTAAACTGAGTTTCATCAATCTCGTGGTGCCACCAAGACTCTCCCTACTCCTGAAAATAATTCTTCCCTTAGATAGTATTTAAAATTTCAACCCATTTTCACATTGGCCCAAAAGACGTGGCGTAAACGCCGGCGTGAAAACGCAAAACAAGTCACATTCTCTTGGTAAGAGAGTGTGACTTGTTCGGCAAAATTAAACAAAACTTTCTATTACACCAATTTATCCACCGTAAAAAGTTATTAAATAGACTATATATGTTTTATTTTGAAAGAAATGTTTTGACAATCATGCTTTTCTCCGAATATATCCGGTTGTTGCACAGGAGGTTGCCTCTCGTTCAACTCTCTTACCAAGAGATTGTGATGCAACGGGTGAAATCACCCGCCGGACTTTTCGGAAGCTTGATTGACGCCGCCGCCTAATCGTTTGCTGAATAGGAACATAGCGTAAGTCAGGCCAAGTGAGAGAACACCCTCTTCCTAAATCCCGGTATGAAATCGGAAGACCGTTCGGCCAATTCCTCCTGGTACGTGCTTAATTACGTGGCCGGCCCATCCCGTAAGCCTGCGTTCAGGGAAATCGAGCAGTTCAACTCTGCCAATTCCTCGTCGCTGCAGCTTTTCGCCCCCACCTATGTGGTGAGGGAGGAGAGTCAGGGTGAGATCAGGATGCGCACCGTAAGCCTCACTTTCCATTACGTGTTCGTGCGCGGAACTCTTCCCCAGATCAAGCAGCTCTGCATCAGCCCCAACGGGTTCTCGTTCCTTATCGACCGCAGCAGCGAGGAACGTTATGCCGTGATTGACGACGCACGCATGGCCGGATTCATGAACATAGCCCGCGCATACAGGAACTGCCTGCCGTACTTCTCCCTCAATGACATCGACCTTGAGGACGGCGACGTGGTTGAGGTGATCAGCGGCGATTTCCCCGGACTGGTCGGCACTTACATTCCCCGCCCCAGAAGCAATTCAGGCGACATCGCCCTGCATGTGTATAACAACGTCGGCACCATGGCCTTCAACGTCAAGGCATCGGATGTGCGCGTGATAGAGTTTGCCAGAAACTCCACCCGGGCCAACGACCAGATCGACGCCTTCATGCCCCATCTGCTCAAGGCACTCCGGCTTTATGCCGCTGGCGAGCCGCTGACGACCACTCTCGCGGCGAAGCTCTCGATGTTCTGCGGCCGCATGGAAGTGGCGCGGCTCAACAGCCGCAAGCTCGACGCGCGCCTTCAGCTGATGCTCCACGCCGCCAGCCATATCATCGGCAACATGGCGCAGTCCTCCGCTTCGCTCGGGCGATACGAAAAACTGAAGGACAGCGTGACCAACCCGTGGACCTGCGCAGCCCATACGCTGGTGCTTGCCGTCATAAGCGGCGACCACGGGCAGCTGGCCGCAGGCTACGAAGCCATCAAAGCCCTGCCACCCGCGTCGAAATCCCACCGGATGATCGCCGACGAATACGCTTATTATCTCACTGGTTATCCCGCACCCGACGCCTGACCATGGTCACAGCACTTCCTCCCCGCATAATGGACTACCGCGTGTCGGCCTCTTCGCCCACGGGCGAGCTGCTCACGCTCGGCAGCATACTGGAAGAAGCGGGCGCCTACGCCTCCACTTCCTCCGACCGCTCGCGCCGCGCCTTCTCGCGCCGGTGTGACGCCAAATTCCGCCGCGTAGCCTCGGAACTGCGCTCGAGAAACTGCACCGCGGCGGCCGACGACGTATGCACCGCGACTGCGGCCGACCTGCGGACGCTTTCCGTCGGCGACCTATACCGCCTCTTCCGCGGACGCACGCAGCGCCGGAACCGGCGCGCAGCCGAAGGCCGGGAGCCGCTCACATGCTGGCCGGAGAGCGACATCCTCGCCGAACTCCGGAGCCGCAAGGCCACCGACCGCGACGAGCAGCTGAAAATCGACTACTGCGTCATCGCCCACAGCAACGAGCTTGAGAATCTCTCCACACTCCTCGCGCTGCCGCCGGAGGCCTCCGGCGAATCGCTTCCGACGGTTCCCGACCGCGATTGCCCCCCCGGGGAACTCCTATCAATCATAGAGCGATGCGCAGAATTCCGCTCCGTCCGCGAGCGCGAGACGCTCGTGCGCGCCGCCGACCTCGCCCTCGACCTCCTCGGCCCCGACTTCGGCTCAGATTCTGCTTCTGACTCAGCATCTGCCTCTGCCTCAGTCCCAGCCTCATTTTCAGCCGACCCGACACGCCTGGAGCTCCTGGCCGCGATAGCCGACCTTCGCCTGCGCCGCATCATAGCCATCCCCGCGTGGGTCGACACCGCCCTTGAGCGCACCGTCACCGCCGCCCTCCGCGACCCCGGTTTCGACCAGCTCTCCCTCGCCCTCCCCCTCCTCTCCCTCCACCTCCTCACCGGCGACCCC
>LUJP01000071.1 GCA_001689535.1 Bacteroidales bacterium M5 | reverse complement strand
CCGCCTAAAACTTGTTAGACAGCCTCTCTAAGCTATACCCTGCTATCGACAGGGTGGTGTTGTTGGAGACACGTGAAAAGTAGGGCAACTACATGGAGCAGCCGCTGGCAACGCATTGGGTGTCAGTGGATGCACGAGCGTGCATCCCTACAATTTGGATGGTATTTTGCGATTTCGCGCGTAATTCCGTTGGAGAGGATCATTAAACCCCGAGGAGGTCGCGGGTGATGTCGAGGGCTGCGGCGGCATCGGCTCGGCTCACGGTGCAGTCCACGCGGGGGGAGCCGGGCGCGTCGAGCAGTGTGAAGTTGAGGGTGTCGGTGCCCGCGGAGTTCTTTTTGTCGGATGCCATAAGGCGCATCATTTCAGGATAGTCGTCGCAGCTGAACCGTGGGCGTGGATAATACTCTTTTACAAATGCGGCCACATGCTGCAGAACGTCGGATGACAGACCGCACTGCATCCTTGACAGAACAAGAGCCGTAACCAGACCGTGTGCCACTGAAATGCCGTGAGGCACCGGACGGTTGCGCTCAAGCGCCAGCTCTTCCAGCGCATGGCCGGCGGTGTGGCCGAGATTGAGGGCCTTGCGTAGCCCTTTCTCGAAGGGATCGCTTGCCGTTACCTCTATTTTTACTTTCATTGAGCGCTCCACGAGTTCGCCGAGCCGGGCCGGCGAGAGCGCCACCGGGTCGGTGTGGAGGGCTTCGGCAAGGGTCTCAGGCCCGTCGAGCAACGCGTGCTTGAGCACTTCGCCGTAGCCGCTGAGTATCTCTTCGGAAGGCAGTGTGGCGAAAAGCTCCGGGCATACTATCACGGCCAGCGGATCGCTGAACACTCCTATCTGATTTTTCAGTCCGTCGAAATTCACGCCGGTCTTGCCTCCGACGGCTGCGTCGACAGCTCCGAGCACGGTTGTGGCTACGTTGACACAGCGTATGCCGCGCTTATATGTGGCGGCGGCAAATCCGCCAAGGTCGGTGACCATTCCGCCTCCGATGTTCACGGCGAGAGAATGGCGCGAAAGCCCCGCGCGGGTCATGGCCTCCCATACTTCACAGGCAGTGGCGATGGTCTTGTCGGAATCACCGGCCGCTATGATAATCCTCTCGGTGCCGGGCAGGATATCCGTTGGCAACAGCCTGGCCACATTAGTATCGGTGATTATAACGCAGCGGTCGGCACTGGATGCCGCGACGGTTTCCTCGAGCACGGGCGCAAGGCTGTCAGTGAATATGATCTGTGATGCCATGGTGTCAGTTGAGATTAAGAGATGTGGTGAGCATGCCGTAAACCAGTATGGGGAACTGGGCGGCTGCCTCGGTCATGGTGGGGAAAACTATCGCGGCGCCGGCATCCCAGAGTTCTTCCTCGGGAAGATGACCGGTGTTTACGGCTATGGTGAATATGCCTGCTTTATCGCCGGCTTCCACTCCCAGAGGAGCGTTTTCAAGCACTATGCAGCGGTCGGCTCTTACTCCGGCCAGCTCCAGCCCCTTGAGGAACGGCTCGGGATGGGGTTTGCCGTGGGTCACGTCGCGGGAGGTTACGCGCAGTTCCGGAGTGAACGCCCCAGGATAATCAGTATCCAGACGGTTCAGCAGCGAGTTCTGTCCTGATCCAGTGACGAGCACACGCGTCATGCCCACACCCTCCATAAACCTCAGAATCTCCGAGGCGCCTTCCATGGGCACGGGAGGTTGCATGGCGGCGAATATCTCGGTCTTGCGGCGGTAGAGCGTTTCTTTCTCCTGGTCGGTTGCCTCGCGCCCCAGATAGCGGCGGAAAAGCAGGTCGATGGTGGCGCGGCCGGTGCGTCCTTCGTGGCGCAGGAACTCACTCCGCTCGATTTCCACGCCCTGTTCGCGCATCATCTGCTGCCACGCAGCCGCATGGCCGGGCATGGAATCGTAAAGAGTTCCGTCCATATCTATCAGGGCGGCTTCGGGGCGCACTTCCATATAGCCATGGCGGCGCAGGAATCGGGTTATTATTTCGTTGTACATACAGTTGATGAGAGTCTGGTTATTTTTTCTTTTTGGCCTGAGGCTGATCCGCTTCTTCTCCGGGCATGACGAATCCGGCCGGACGGCTGAGCACGCCTTCCTTGATAAGCATCACGGAATCGGCATGGGATATGGTGTCGGAGCTTTCAGGGTGTGCCGTACCGGCTGCGGAAACGGGATTGGTTAATCTTAGTTGCGCACGGCCGCGGCGCGCACCCCGGCGGAACATATTGCCTATCTCTTTGACCAGGTTCACGCGGACGGTGTCGGAAATCGAGGTGGACGAAGCCACGGTCTTTTCGTTGATGCGTGCCTTACCCACGCGTATTTTCATATCGTCGGGGGTGCCTTTTATGTTTATGCCGAATTTGAATGGCAGAGGCGATTTGAGCACCGACACGTGGTAGTCGAGATTCAGTCCCATGTCGTTGCCTCCGCGCACACCGAATTTATACCGGTCCATATCGAAGATAAACGGATAGAGGTTGAGGCGTGAGTCCTTCACGGTCATCTCCACGTCCATGTGGTCAATCATGTTGCGTTTCTTGTTCTTGAACATTAGCCATTTGGAGAGGGTGGCGAATGTCTCGCTGTCGAGCAGCACGAGGCTGTCGCCCGAGAGTTTCAGGGCCATCTCCAGTGTGTTGAGACGCAGGTTCATGGCCGAGTCGAGGCTCGTGGTCAGGGCCATATCGGCGTTGACTATGCCTTCAAGGTCTTTGAGCATGGGCATTATGGAGTCGAGGTTGGGAATCATCCTCATCACATGGTTGAGGTCCATGCGCCTTACGTTCATTCCTGCGGCGAAACTGAGGTCGGAAGCGTCTGGGGCCGAGAGCAGAGCGGAGAAATTCACATTGCCTATCGGGCTCCGGGCCGCGAGCCGGTCGAGTCTCAAGGCGCCGTCGTAGACCGAAAGATTTCCGGTAAGACGGTTCAGGATCACGTCGGAATAAACCACCTCGTCGGCAAGTAGACGCACGTTGGCCGTAATGTTGCCCGGAATCACGAATGCGCCCCGATCGTCCTCCGCTGTCTGGCTCTCGATGGATTTCTGCAGGCTTGCGGCATCGTCGGTGAGCGCAACGCGGCCGGCTGTTCCGTCCTCCACCTTGGTAATGAAGGCGGCTCCGCGCAGGGCAGCGTCGGTCAGCTCGTTCACGTCGAGATGGCGCGATGATGCGTTGAGATTGATGTCGAGCGGGCGTCGGCGCCCTGTGAGTGCGCCGCGAATGTTACGTATGGAGCCGTAGATTCTCAGGGAGCTTTTGCCGGCGGTAAGATCGGTGGGGTGGAGTATGACGCTGTCTGTATTGAAATCGAGGTTCATGCTGTCCACGCGGGTACGGAGCGGGAAAGCAGGGGTGAATATCCTCACCGTGCGCGCCTTCATGTTGCCCGAGGCGGTCCAGCGGCGCAGAAGTGAGGCAGTGGTGTCGTTGACATGAAGCCTGTTGGCTGATTCAGAAACTGCGGCAGAAGAATCTGCCCGTGCGGCAGTGGAGCGGCGCGGCCGGTTGGCGGCGCGGCGCACACGGGGATGGAGAGTGAGGTCGGCATGCCCGTCGGCAAGCAGGGCGCGGTTGTAGCGGTCGGCATAAAGAGCAGTGCGGGCATTGACAAGAGCCTTTATCAGCGGCGCCTTGTCGTTGCTCTGGAAGCGCTGTATGGCGCCTTTCACGGCCGTGTCGCGCAGCAGCATGCGGGTGGAGGTGGAGTCATCTGTGACGGTGAGCAAGGCGGCCGAGATGGTGACACCAAGCGGCGTCACGCTTGATGTGTCGAGCGTCGAGGCGACGTTGCGCGTGGCAAAGCCTATCTTCATGTCGCGTCCCGCGGCCATGGCTCCGTAGCCCGATATGCGGGCGGTGTCCACGGTGAGCGAGGCGGTGAGCAGTGAGTCTATTTTCACGCCCTGATATTTTATGCGGGAGCTGGAGCCGAGGCGGAACACTGTTCGGGCGGTATAGGCCGTTACGGTGCTGTCGGGTGTGGAGAGGTTGAAATCTGTCAGGGCAAGCATGCCGTTGAGAATCACGCGGTGGAACCGCTTGGGTGTGAGATCGGCCACGGCGAAGTTGAAATCGGTCTCGCCACGTAGCATTCCTGTCATTCTGACGGGGAGTTTGTCCATAAGCGACGCCGGAAGGGAACCGAGGTTCACGTTGCCTTCAAAGCGCCCTTTGAGCCGCGGATTGGAGAGCGGCCGCGCCACGGTGGTGGAAAGATCCACATCAACCGACCTTCCGGAAGCTTTGAGACGACGGATGTCGATAGTCGAGGCATCAAGGCTGTCGCCGGCTATCACCGCGCTTCCGTCGAGCGACAGCCGGGTAAGATACAGCTGACCCATCCGGAGCCGCTCTGCGTCGGCTTTCACGTCTATTGACACGGAAGGGATGCTGTCGGTGAGGGGACGGTAATGCTTGTCGAGGCGTAGCCCTAATTTCATGGAGAGATCGGTGTCGAGTCCCTCGAATCCTTTTTTATAGTTGTCGGGAATTATTTCCAGGAGGTCGGCCAGGCGCATGCGGTCTATGTCCACTGTCAGTGTGTGTATCAGAGGATCGTTCTCGAAGTTGAATCCGGCGTTGAATCCGGCCTGGAGTTTACCGAGGGTGACTTTCATGTTTTCCAGGCCGATTTCCGAAGGATTGGCCTGACTCCATTTCACCTTTCCGTCAAGGCCGAAGGGGAGGGTGGAGAGGAGCACGGGATGGATGTTTCCGCCCGCATCGCCCGATATGCTCAGGCTGTAAAGCGGCGCTTCATGGCCCAGCATCTGTGAGTCGCGCAGCATCAGGGTGAAATCGATGGAGTCGGACGGCGCGCAGAAGCGTGTCGGAAAGTTGCCCGTGATGGCGAAGCGGTTGATGGAAAGAGGGGGAATCACCGTGGAGCCTCCGGTGGATGTGGTGTCCGACGGCGGAATTATCGAGAAGTTGTCTATGGAGTCGGAGGCTACCACGAGATTGAGCCGTGGGCGGTCTATAATCACGTCATAAAGCGCTATGTTGCCAAGGGTGAGCTCTCCCACGTTGATTCCGCCGGAGAACCGGTTTACCGTCAGCAGCGTATCGGCATCGGCCGGAAGGGTGGCACGTATGGAGTCAGGAATCTCGCGGAGACTCCGGCTCACGATAGCCAGGGAGTCAACGGTTACCTCCAGCCGGGGGAATGTGTGCCAGAAGGTGAGCTCCACTCTTTTGGCGTCGACATCGGCAAGCAGATATTCCGATGCGGCGCGGTTGACCATAGGCGTGAGTTTCTGAGGTGTGAGATACCACACGGCAATGCTGATTACCGCGATTACCAGCACGGCTATGGCGGCTATTCCTATGCCGAGCCATTTGGTAATCCGGAGCCAGAGCGGGCGGTGCTTGCGCGCGGGCTGGGATTCAGTGCCTTCGGTGACGTTATGTGGGGATGTGGTGTTCATTTTGCAGTAGGGGGGGGATTGTCGGACGAAAATCAGATATCGGCGTCGGGGTACGCGCCTTCGCATACCGTGACGTGGAAGCAGGGCTGCTTGCGCTCGTACTTCACAAGGCATTTGCCTTCGGAGCGCATGGCCCAGAGCACTTCGCCCAGAAGGTTCTTGAGGTCTTCCATCGAGCGGGGAATGCGGTCGCTGTCGGGGGCGAAACGTGAGTAGCTGATATCCACCGTTGTGCCGAGCTGATGCACCGATGAGTCAACGGCATTGCGGTTGGAACGGCGCAGACGCTTCACTGACAATGGCGTGCGCAGCACGCTTGTCACCTTTATGCGGTAGTCGCCGCCGCCGCGTGCCTCGAGCGAGTCGCGGAACCGTCGGCCGATCTCGTGGAGCATGGCCGCCCCTTCGGGCACCATGAAAGGCCGGGAATGGGAGAGCGGTTCCACATAGAAGTCGGCACACGACACCACTTTCACCATGTCGCGCCCCGACTGCCAGTGGCTGCGGGTGTCGTTGAGGGGTGTGATGCCGGTTTTTTCAGCTTCTTCCCAATGGATGTAGTTGCTGTCGTTAAACACTTTTGCAAGAGGGCCGATATTGTTGATTTTCATCTTTACGGTGGGTTCCGGGAGTTCCGCCAGGGGATGGCTCCAACGGTCCACTGTATCGGCAGTGAGTTCATCGATGGTGAGGATGTGGTTGGGGTCGTTCAGTCGGCCTGAATCTCTGCCGCATCCCCCGAGAATGACGGCCGATATTATAAATGCCAATATGCTGCGCATGGTTCGTAACAGAATCGGTTTTTCAATCCGCTAAATTACAACATTTGCCCCGCCCCCGCAAACGCGGAGAAACCTAATGCAAATCCCGGCTGAGCATCCTGACTCTTTTTGAAAAATGCAGAATGGTGTGTAAACGGCATAATAGCCGCAGAACTGTTATGGTTGCCTGATAAAGGGGCTTGATTACTTAAATTCTGCGTTATTCTGCTGTTGACCCATTAGGATGCGGTCGAGCCAGGGGAGGACGAGGGCTGATTTGAAGTGGTGGGAAGGCGGGTCAACGTTGGCCAGGCGGAAGAATGTGGCGCGGTCTATGCCTTCGGGCATTGCCTGAAGTGGAACGCGGTTGGCGGGGTCGGCAAATGCCGGGTAATGATACCACGAGAAGCTGTCGGGGACACCTGCTGTGGCGAAAGCCCGGGCCACGATTTCAAAGTCGCGGTCCATTCCTCCTTCTGTACAGATTACAGGACGCGGGGCCAAAGCGGCCACAATGTCGGGAAAGTCGAATTCAAGAAGGAATCCCGGGATGAGATGCTCTATCGAATTAGGAAAGGCCCGCACTCCCGATGCGTCGGGACGGTTCATGACGAGCGCCCGCTCACGTGTGCGGCACAGAAAGTCGTTGTAGACGAAGGCGCAGATAGAGTCGTCGAGGAGCCCCAGGGCCATCATAGGCTCGGTGCCCAGAGAGAACCCGCTCACTATTATCCTTGACTTGTCCACTGCCGGCTGTGTTTTCATCCAGTCGAGAATCACACGGTCCTGCCACGAGGCAAGGCCCAGATAGCTCCACCCGGTCTCGAGGAGGAAGCGTGAGGTCTCGAGGTAGTCGGAACGGCCGTTGTCCGAGAGTTCACCGAATGAAGGATTGTCTACGGCCACGGCCACCAGTCCGTGGCGCACGTAATCAAGGGCCATTGCGTTTTTTCCGGCCAGACTGTCGGGGGCGCCCTCCAGTGAGAAGTTGTCGGCGCGTTCTCCGGCAAGCAGCTCCTTGGTCTGGCCGAATCCGGGGATGCAGAGGGCGGCCGGAAGGGGGCGCGCCGCGTCTGCGCCGTAGGGTATCAGTACAAGGAAAGGAACCGCAGTGGAGTCAAGCGGGTAGCTTTCCCATTTTTCAAGCGTGTAGCCCTCTCGCTTCACCCGCTTGATAAGCCTCGGCGACGCAGCCTGCGCCTGAGGGTGGCGCATGAGGCGCTCCATGGCCGTTTTCATCTGGGCCTGCCATGCGGGAAAGGAGTCAGCGCTGACTTTGGCGGGGGAGAAGGTGAGACGCGGTGGATTGCGGCGCATCAGTCCTTCTACGGCGCTACGCGTGGTGCGGCTCAAACCGTCCTGCGTTTTTTCTTCGCTCACGGATGCCAGGAGATGGAAGTTGCCGAATAGCAATGTAGCTGCCAGCAGCCCGAAAATGGTTAAGGGAGACTTCATGTCGGTTTAATTTGCGGGGGAATAGAGTATGATGGATGAAAATCCTAAAAACAAGTTTTAAATATATGTTATTTAATTAGAAAAAAATCCTCATTAATGTGAACTCTTAACAACATTATATGTTTAATAATTATATTTAATTAAAAAAATAAATATATGAATAAACTTTTACTAATTCCAATGCTAGTGTTAGGTTTAGTGTCTTGCTCATCGAATGAAGATTCAGTTCAAGTTGAAGATGATAAATCTCTGTCTGAAATAGTAGAAAGGTATGAGAGCTATAAAGCTAGTACACAAGGAGATATTGGGGTGACCTATCAAACACTGACTGGTGAAGGCTCTCGTTCTGGGGGCGCAATATCCATTTCCGGTCCTGAACTTGTGTCTCTTTTGTCTTCTTTACCAGTAGAAACTGTTGACAGTTTATATATGATATATTGTACACCTCAGATTGAACAGGAGTATGATAATCTATATTACGCGTCTATCGATGAATTAATAAAGCAGTCTTCTTTAGAGGAGGTTCAGCAATTTTATAATTTCACCAGTGCTTATATAGGAGATGGTGGTCATAACATTTCTATGCTTGCTGAAGCTATAAAAAACAAAACACCAATTATACAGGAATGCATGATAGGCTGTGCAGCAAGGATTGACGAGTATATTGCCGATATGTCAGAATCCAGAGCTGCCAACTCATATTGTCTGCATCAATTAACATTGAAAATGGCAGAGTCTGCAGTACAAAACGAGGTTGTGGATGTCATAGGAGATTTAGCGGTTGATATGATTGGGGTGCCAGGAGTCGATGTGGTAGGCGCGTTATGTTTAGCCGGGTATGATCTATATGATGCAGTAATGATGGCACATGAATACAATTTGTGTTGTTTGAAAAATGTATCATAGAATTCTTAATTTAACTGATTGATCGATATGGTTTCGTTTGCAATTATACTATTTGCGATAGGACTACTTATTATTCCTCTGGGCAGGCTGTATTCGATATGGCAAGCAAAGAAAGCTAATAGCAAGTTTTCTGATGACAAATATGCTAAACATTTTATGAATATAATAAGGGTGGTAAGTTTAGCCGTATGTGTAATAGCCATGCTTGTAATCTTTATTCTGCAAAAATACGGATAAACTCATTATATAAACGAAGCGGGTGTATCAAATTGATGAGATTCGATACACCCGCTTATATGTCTGTTCCGAGTCAGGAATCAGTTGGCGGGCACTAGGTTGTGCTTCTTCATGTAGTCTTTGAGCTGACGGAGCTGGGTGTCGTCGGGTCCGGCGAAGAAGGAGATGCCGGCGGCTCCGTGGCCGTAGGCCTCGTCAAGAGCCTTGACGAAATCCTCGCCCTGGATGTCGGGAGCCATCACGCCGCAATAGAGTTTGCCGCGGCCGCGGAGAGCTTTCACGCCCTCGTCGACGGAGCGTCCTATCCATTCGGGACCTTCATTATAGAATCCGTTGTAGATCATGGGGAAGTAGGCGTCGAGGTTCCAGTTGCCCCAGTCCTGACGAACCATGCGCTTGGCCATCGAGGGGCCGGGGAACACAGCTGATGAGAGGAACTTGCCTTCGCTGTGAACACGGTCGGCGATGGTTTTCACCACGTTTGTGAGGGCGTCGAGGCGGAAGTTGATCCACGACTGGTCTTCCATGGGGAACTGCACTTCAAGCGGGTCGCGGCCGGTCTTCTCCTTGAATTTGGCGCGGCACACCTCGCAGTAGCAGTAGTCATATTCAGGATGCTCGCTGGTCTGCTCTATGCCGTAGTTTTTCCAGAGACTCACGGGAAGAATCACGTCGGGGAGACGCATGTAGTCCAGGTGCATGCCGTCAACGTAGGGGAGGTTGGCGCATTTTATGTAGTCCTCGGCAAGATACTCGGCCACTTCGGGACGCGAGGGGCAGAGGAAGCGGTAGTAGCCCACGTAGGCGGGTTTGTCGAACGACGATTCGCCTTTGCGGTTCACGGCATACCATTCGGGATGCTTGTCCATGAGCTCGCCGCGGTTCATGGTCCATTTCCAGTAATGGGCCTCGAGTCCGGCTTCCTTGCAGAGACGGTACACGTCTTCGTTGTAGCCCTCGAAGAGCACTGCGCTTATGCCGGCGTCGTGAAGTTTCTTGAACCATTCCGACCACTGCTCGTTGGTGCGGTCTTTCGGGAAGCCGGTCCATGCCCAGTTCTTTACCACGCGGGGTTTTTCGGCCGAGATGGTGAATTTTCCGTTCTGGTCAAGATGGTAAATTTCCTTGCGGGAGGGCACGGTGACAGCGAGGTTGAAAGTCGAGTTGCTGGCGTCCACCGAAATCTCGCCGCCTTGGGGCAGAAGAGCCTTGTCTTTGTCGGTGAGCATGAAGTCATCGGCAGTGCGTATGAAGCCGTTGGGCTTGTTGCGTGCGTCGAGCTGAGCGTAGAAGAGGGCCCAGATCAGGCGGTAGGCATCCATGTCGAGCGTGAGGTCATGTGCGGCCTGCGCGCTGCCCACAGGAGCGTCGACAAAGCGGAGGAATCCCCAGCGCTCGGGCATGTGCATGTCCACGAGGCCTGTGGGGCTCCATACCCAGTTCTCCTCGGGCTGGCCGGGAATGAGCCATTCAACGCGCGAGAAATTGATGCGCCAGGTCTTGAGCGAGCGCGGGTCGGTGAAGTCGCGTGTAAGGGCCTTGAAGGGTATGGCCATTTCCACATACCATGCCTTGTCGGTGTCCGATGGTTTGTTGAGTGTTCCGTCCACCCAGGTGGCCAGCTGGAGCCCCTGGCAGTCCCAGGGCACGAAGAAGCTGCCTCCCGAGCGGTAAGGCTTGTCGAGCATGAGGTCGAACACCACGCCTTTGGCGTTGTTCTCAATCTCGAAATAGTGCTGACCGTCGCCGTCGGGGTCGATGAACACCTCGAAGTCATTGTCGTGGTATATGATGGTGTCGCGCTGCGAGAGCTTTGCAATCACGTTGTCCTCCACGAGGCGGGCACCAATGTAAAGGTTTTCGTCGTCCCACATCATCTTGGCCCATGTGGCTTTTACGGGTTCTGGATATCCCTTGCCGCGAATGTCGACGAACGGCTGTGTGGGAACGGCCTTGGCCCAGTCGGCCTCGTTGAGTTTACCGTCGATTTTAATTTTTCCGGTGGTGCGGAACGCGTCGTAGAGGCGGGGCTCGGTAAGACGGGCCTCATATTTGTCTACAAGCGGGGTTACTGCCCAGGCAGCGGCAGCTACGGCAGCAGTTAGCGCAGCTGTGAGAATTCTTTTCATGGCTGGTTATTTTTTCTTTTTGTCTTCTGATTCCATGTCGTTGAAGGTCATCACCTGACCTGCGCCGCTGTAAAGCTTCACGGGCTCTTCGAGTTCAAGGGCTATCACGGTCATGTCGGGGTCGCACACTTCAGCGGGCACGTTGATGTAGTAGCAGCCGGCGGCCACGCCCCAGGAAACGTCGTTGTAGAGGTTCCAGGTAAGTTCCTTGTCGGTTCCTACCACGCGGGCTTTCTTGATATAGCTTTTGAGGCCCTTGAGCTCCACGGCTTCATTGGGCACGTAGGGGAGGTAGAGATAGAGAATGTCGCCTTTCTTGTTGAGTGCGGTATAGGCCTGCACGTGTCCGGCGGGAATACCTGCGCGGGTGCCGTAGATGGCTTCGGCGTGCTTGGAGGTCCAGCGGCCGAGGTCTTTGAGAATCTGTACCTGCTCTTCAGGAATGGTGCCGTCGGCTTTGGGGCCTATGTCGAGAAGCAGGTTGCCGCCCATGCCAATGCAGTCGGCGAGCATCTTGATTACGGTCTTGGATGATTTGAAGTTTGTGTCGGTCTTGCGGTAGCCCCACGAGTCGTTGGAGGTCATGCATGTCTCCCACCACTGTGCTTCGGGGCGGGTCACGGGCACACCGAGTTCAGGAGTGTCGTAGTCGCCGTGGCCCTGGATGCGTGAGTTCACAATCACGCCGGGGTTGTAGCTGTGAAGCAGGGAGATGATGCCGGGGGCGTCCCACTGCTCCGAAGAGTGCTCCCAGTCGCCGTCGAACCAGTAGAGGTCAGGGTTCCATTTCGAGCTGAGCTCCGTGAGTTGGGCTTTGTTGAAGTTCACGAACTTCTGCCAGCGTTTGGGCTCTTTGTTCAGGTCGTATTTAGGAGCTTTGTCGCGGTAGGTCTCGGGATAGTCGGGGTCGGGCCAGTCGATTAGGGAGTAGTAGAAGCCCAGTTTCAGACCCTGGTCGCGCACGGCTTTGGCGAAGGGGGCGATGACGTCGCGCTTGGCGGGCGACGATTTCACGGAGCTTACCTTACCGGCCTTGGTGTCCCAGAGAGCGAAGCCGTCGTGGTGCTTTGTGGTGATGACGGTGTATTTTGCACCGCTTTCCTTGATGAGTTTGGCCCAGTATTCGGGGTCGTAGTTGGCGGCGGTGAAAGCCTCTGACTGCTTCATGTAGTCGGGCAGCGAGATGTGGCCGTTGTGGAAGGCCCAGCTTTCGGAGGTCTCTCCTTTGGAGTACACTCCCCAGTGGATAAAGATACCCAGCTTGGCGTCGCCGAACCACTGCATGCGTTCGGCTTTCTGCTCGGGCGTTTCGGAGAATGGTACTGATTCAGCTGCCCCCGCCACGGCGCCGGAGGCTATGGCAGCAGACAGAAGGATGGTTTTAAGGTTCATGGTGTGGTGTATGATTGGTTAAAAAAAATCGGCTTTGGGCGCGGAGAAATAATCGTACCGGATATGGCCGTATCTCCGCAACGCGCAGATTTGCACTTCAAAGGCAAAGGTACTATTAAAATTCCACATATTCTCCCCGCACTTCCTGAATTAAGCTTTCTTTGCAAAATAAGAACGGTTTGGAGGGCAATGCCGCGCAAAAGCGTTATCTTTGCTGAAAAGAACTGAAAGGATTTCTGTAGAAAACGTTATGAGGCCGATTTTTCTTATTGGATTCATGGGCAGCGGCAAGACTACGCTTGCCAAGGCATTGTCGCGCGCCACGGGGCTTGAATATATCGACCTCGACGCTTATATCGAGGCGCGTTTCCACGCAAATGTCTCGGAGATTTTCGCCCGCGAGGGTCAGGACCGTTTCCGCGACATGGAGCGGCGCATGCTCCGTGAGGTTGCCGAGTTCGAGGACGTGATTGTGGCCTGCGGCGGCGGAACGCCGTGCTGGTTCGACAATATGGAGTTCATGAACTCCCGCGGACTCACCGTGAGGCTCGACGCCTCTCATCCGCGGCTGCTCGAGCGGCTGAAAAAAGGACGGCACCGCCGCCCGCTGATCCGCGACCTCGACGACGAAGCGCTGGGCGCTTATATCGCCGCCGAACTTGAGCGCCGTAATCCCTGGTACAGCCGGGCTGTGGCCACGTTTTGCGCCGACCGTCTCGACAGCCTGCCGCAGATCCAGCAGTCAGTGAAAGAATTCACCACCCTTTTCAACATACCCTGCAAATCATGACTCCCGAAAAGACCCCTCAATCAGCGGCCGGAATCGGTTGCGCACATGAAACCCTCGAGGAACCCGCGGCCGTGAAATCGCGCCGCCGCGCCCTCACCATCGGTCTGCCACGATGCAACCATCCTTCGGAGCGCCGCTTTCCGTTAACGCCCGAGGGCGCGAGGCTGCTCATAGAGCTTGGTTTCAGAGTAAAAATGGAGGAGGGTGCCGCTACGGTGATCCATTATCCGGATGCTTCCTATAGCCGGTGCGGAGCGGAAATGTGCTCGCGTCGCGAGGCTCTGGAATGCGACATAGTGGTGAGTCTCGCTCCCCCTGCGCTGTCCGACATACGCATGATGCGCCGAGGCGGCATGCTGCTTACCCTGAGCAATTTCTGCCGTGTGACGCGCGAGGAGGTGCGCACTCTGCTCGACTGCAATATACTCACCATAGCCATCGACATGATTGAGGATGAGCGCGGGAACCGCCCGTTTGCCGACGTGCTTGCCGAGCTTGCCGGACGGGCTGCGATAGCGCGCGCGTCGTCACTGCTGGCCGATTCGGTCCACGGCAAGGGTATTCTTCTTGGGGGTGTTGCCGGCGTGGTGCCCTGTGAGGTAACGGTGATCGGCTCCGGCATCGCCGGTTGTTCGGCCGCCCGGTCGGCTTCGGGAGCCGGAGCGCTCGTGAGGCTTTTCGACCACGACGTTTACCGTCTGCGCGAGGCTTGCCGCGAACTCGGGCAGGGAGTGGTGGCATCGGCCCTGCATCCGCGGGTGGTGGCCAACGCTCTTCGTTCGGCCGACGTGGTTATCTATACCGACGTCTCGCCCCGGCCCGTGTTCGGCGCCGACGAGGTGGCCGAGATGAAACGAGGCGTGGTGGTGTTTGACCTCTCCGACGACTGTGGCAAGACTTTCCCGTCGCTTCCGGCCATAGACCTGGCCGAGGTGCGCCCATGCGACGTGGCTCCAACCGAGCCTACACGCGCCTGCTACGTCAACGCCGGAAGCTACGTGCCACGCACTGCGGCCATGGCTCTGAGCAACACGTTCATAACCATGCTTCGGCCTCTCATAGACACCGAAGGCACGCTCAACGCCCTCAAGCTCCAGCCGGGGCTTCAGTGCGCCGCCCTCACGTTCATGGGTAAGGCTGTCGACTCCACGATTGCCGCAAAAGCGGGCGTAAGACATTTCGATATCAACCTTTTCCTGACGCTTTCCTGATGGCACGACGCAAATTCTATGTGGTGTGGGCCGGCCACGAGACCGGAATCTACGATAATTGGGATGACGCCCGGCTGCAGGTGGAGAATTTTCCCGGTGCCCGGTATAAAAGCTTCGACTCGCAGACCGAGGCTGTGGAGGCCTATCGCGGCAATCCCGACGATTATCTGAAAGTGTTCCGCTCTATGGCCAAAAGACAGCCACAGGTGGTGAATTATGCGGCCATTCCCGAAATTGCTCCGGGGTCGATAGCCGTCGACGCCGCATGCTCCGGCAATCCCGGCCCGGTTGAATATCAGTGCGTGGACATCAACACAGGCACACGCATATTCCACGTAGGCCCGCTTCCGGGCGGAACAAACAACATAGGCGAATTTCTCGCTCTGGTCCATGCCCTGGCGCTTCTCGAAAAGCAGGGACGACCCAATGTGACCATCTACACCGACAGCCGCACCGCCCTTGCATGGGTGCGCAACCGCCATGCCAAGACCGCCATCACCCCCAATGCCCGCAACGCCAAGATAATGGACATGCTTCACCGCGCCGAAGCCTGGCTCCAGACCCACCGCCCCGTCAATCCCATCCAGAAATGGAACACCGAAAAATGGGGCGAAATCCCCGCCGACTTCGGCCGCAAATAACCGCTTTAACCTTTAACCGGCAGAAATAAGATATACATGGTTATAGGGGCGTTTAGTTAATGTTTGTTTAAGGCGTGAACGCTTTGGGCGCTCCGATTGTCTTTACGTCTGAAATAACCCCCTAAAAACAGAAACCATGTTTGAAGATCTCAAAGATAAGGCTGCGGACCTTATGGACAACGACACCGTGAAAGAAGTGGTAGAAAAAGCCACAGAGTTTATCAGCACCGATAAAGGTAAGGAAGTAATAGAGACGGTAAAAGAGAAAGCCACCGAATTTATAAAAGACAAGCTCGGCTGATGACAGGCCGTAAGACAAGCGGTTTTATGCCGCCATACCCTGCGGGAGGATGAATGCATCTACGTGGTGCGCTTCTCCCGCTTCTCTTTGCCTGCGAGACGAATGGTATTTTATTTTTATAAATCGTATAAATCTTATAAGACTTATAAAACTTAGTTCCCGATGGCCTTTTAATATCCTCTGCTGTTGCGACGAGCTTTTGACATGGCCTCTTTAATGCCGCCTTGTGCTATAAACTCAACTTCTATTTTCTTCAGTAGCTTGGCTAACATTGCGTCGATTTGGCGTATTTGGGTGAGCATTATGTTGGCTACGGTCTCATCGCTTCGTTCCCAGCATTTCACGACAAAATCGCGTGGATTGTCGTTATTGATGCAGTATCTCCGTGTGCTGAGTGTTCGCTCGTCATCGGCGTGCCATATCTCCAATTCATTCTGGCGCAGGAAGTCTCCATAATCTTCAAGAAGTTCACGCACTGAGCCGCGCGCCACGCCGAGAAGCTTGATGCACATTTCGGCCGAAACTGTAGAGTCGCTCACTCCTTCCACTATATTTTGCTTGCATGAACGGGCTGCCTGACGCATCTGGTCGATTGTTCGCGACCCTTTGGGTAATGCCCGATTTATGAACATTTCTGTGACATCGCATATCACTACCGATTTCCTATAGATATTCCAATCGGTATAGTCCCCGCTGATTCTTAGAAACCGGTTGCTCATAGATGATGGTGCAATTTGGCGTAAAAGTGCATAAAATTATGGAATTATAAAAATAATTCGTATAAGATTTATAAATCTTGCCTAAGTTCTATTCGGTTAAATCAGCGTGATGCCGGCGGTGGCGCAGGCTTTGATTTGCGATTCGGGCCAGAGGGAGGCCTGGACCTCGCCTATATGCGCTTTCTGCAGCAGGAACATGCACAGGCGGCTCTGCCCTATGCCTCCGCCTATCGACAATGGGAGCTCTCCGCCAAGGAGCATGCTGTGGAACCGCAGCGACGCCCGTTCGGGACAACCGCACATCTCAAGCTGACGGCGCATGGCCTCAGCGTCAACGCGTATGCCCATCGATGAAAGCTCCATGGAAGTATCAAGCACCGGATCCCACACTATCAGATCGCCGTTCAATCCTGTAAAACCATCCTCGTTGGGAGTGCTCCAGTCATCGTAGTCGGGAGCGCGGCGGTCGTGCGGACGGCCGTCCGACAGCGGTGCTCCGATTCCTATTACGAACACGGCTCCGAAGCGACGTGCAGCCTCGCGCTCGCGCTGCTGCGGTGTAAAGTCCGGATATTCCTCCAGAAGCTGCTGCGAGTGGATGAAAGTGATTTCGCGTGGAAGCACCGGCGTTATATGCGGAAACCGCTCATAAATCTCGGCTTCCACTCCAAGCATGGCGTTGTAAATCTTTCTCACCGTCTCCTTCAGGTACGTTACAGTACGGTCAGCAGGGGTGATGGTCTTCTCCCAGTCCCACTGGTCAACATAGAGCGAATGCATATTGTCCAGCTCCTCGAAGGCGCGGATGGCATTCATGTCAGTATACAGGCCGAATCCCGGAGCGATATCGTAGGCCGCCAGCTTGGCGCGCTTCCATTTGGCAAGCGAATGGACCACCTCGGCAGTAGCTCCGTCCATGTCGACCACGGGAAACGACACCGCGCGCTCCACGCCGTTGAGGTCGTCGTTCAGGCCCGTGCCCGACAGCACAAAAAGCGGAGCCGTCACCCTCCGCAGCCGCAGCGAGGCCGCCAGTGCTGTCTGAAAACTATCTTTAATCTGCTTAATCGCCACCTCCGTAGTTTCCGGCAGCAGCTTCTGTTTATATTTCTCAGGAATTATCAGTGCCATAAAATTAACTATTATCCTGCAAATATAACGGATTGGGGCTCTTCTCACAAATAATCTCCTTCGCTTGCAAAGATTTATGGGCTTCAGGGGAGGGTGATGGCGAAGGTGGTGCCGGAGGGGGAGGTGGAGAGGAGGCGGAGGGTGCCGCCGTGGAGCCTTACTATCTGGCTGCTGAGGCAGAGCCCTACGCCGCTGCCGCCGGGTTTGGTGGTGACGAAGGGCTGGAACAGGGAGTCGCGGATACGGGCGTCCATGCCGCAGCCGTTGTCGGCCACGGTGATGTAGGGACGGCCGTCGGATACGGAGGCTGTGACCGTGACTTCGGGCCGTTCGGTGCTCTGGACTGCGTCGAGGGCGTTGCGCACAAGGTTTATCATCGCCTGGCCAATGAGGGCGCTGTCGATGCATAACCTCATTTCTTTTCCGGCCGAAAAGCGGCATGTGTTCTCCGGCAACCCTCTTTCGGTTGTTTCCGCTACGGCCGATTGCCGGATGCGTCGGAAAAAGTCGGTGGCACGGATCTCCTCTCGTTCCGGCGGGGGAAGGTGTGTGAGGCTGTGGTAGGAGTCGAGAAAGCGCTTTATGCCCCGGCTCTGCGCGCTTATCACCCCGAGGGCTTCACGGAGCTGCTCGCCGCTGTATTTCTCCGGGTTCCGCTCCATGTCGAAAGCCAGCGCCGAGATGGGCGTCATGGAATTGCGTATCTCGTGGGTCATTACACGGAGTATGCGGTCGTAATATATCTTGCCTGTCTCGATTTCGCGGAGGTTGGCGTGATACATCTCCACTATGCGGTTCATTGCGCAGGCCATGCCGCAGAGAGAGGCGTCGGCGTTGCCGAAGTCGAACTGCAGGGTGGTGTCGTTCATCTCCAGCGCGCTCACGAAAGTGGACATCACGTCAATGAGTTTCCAAACGAGCCGTGCCAGCGTGCCAGCGCATACGGCAGCCGCCACGGAGGCTAAGGTGGCCTGAGGCCACAGCCCCGCGTTGTACAGCCATGTGGCCGCCGCCGCTAAAGCTGCAACTGCGATGAGAAGGAGGGTGAAATTCAGCCGGAAGTGTCTCATTTCTTTTTCAGGAGATTATAAAGTGTCTGCCGATTTACGCCCAGACGCTGTGCGGCCGCGCTCAGGTTGCCGCCGCATCCGGCTATCACCTCGTTAATATGTTCGGTCTTAATCTGGTCGAGCGTCATTGAGGCTCTTTCGCTGTCGCGCCGCTGGAGTTCCAGTGCTTTGCCCATTGCCTGGCGTTCTTTCCTGGCCTGGCGGTTGGCGGCGACGGCACGGCGCAGCTTGGCTTTCAGCTCGTCGTTGTCCCAGGGTTTGGTCACGAAGTCCTCCGCGCCGAGTTTCATGGCCTCCACCGCCAGCGGAACATCGCCGAACGCGGTTATCAGCACCACTGCCGGCGCGTCGGGACTCTCCTTTATGCGCCGGAGCCAGAACAGGCCGTCGGCACCGTCGAGGCGTCCGTTGTCGAAATTCATGTCAAGAAGCACCGCATCGGTATTGCCGCCCTGAAGCAGGGCCGGAATAAGCTGAGGGTTACCCACGGCGGCAATCTCGCAGTCTTCGTCGGCCAGAACGAGCCGCAGTGTGGTTCTCACCGCCGGATTATCGTCGATTATCAGAATTTTCATGACGCAAAATTATAACTAATAGGGTCACCGGCAACCCCTGGCCCTGGGAAAAACGGGCCTCCGGCGACGGGGATGTCTAAAAATTAGACAATCTTATGCCAGAAAATACAGTTTGTGGAGCGATGTCAGGGCGCCGACGTTTCGCCGCCGTAAATTTGCCTCCATGAAACTTCAATCAGTAATCATCATCATTTCATTGCTCGCAGGGCATGGCGCACACGCCTCCATGACACTCAATGACTGTCTGGTGTATGCCCGCGACCATGCCCACAGCAATATCCTGGGCCGTCTCGACGTGGAGAAGGCGGCCGCCGAAAAGCGCATGGCACTCTCGGGGCTGCTCCCTGACGTGAGCTTCTCATCAAACGGCAACATAAGCTTCGGCCGCAACATTGACCCGGAGACAAACACCTACGACAACCGCCAGACCCTTTCCACCGGTTTCGGCATAGGCATGACGCTGCCGGTGTTCGACGGACTGGTCAACGTCAACAATCTGAAAGCCGCCCGCGTGGCCCAGCTGCGGCGCGAGCATGCGGCGTCGGCTGAACGCGATCTTGTGTCGCTTGAGGTAATCCGGTCGTTCTACAACGTGTCTTACTGTAAGGCTATGGTGGAGCAGATGCTCCATCAGCTCGAGCGCGACAGCACCGACCTGGCGGCTACCGAGCGCGGGGAGCGTCTGGGTATGCGCAGCGGGGCCGATGTGGCCGAGCTACAGGCGCTCGTGGCTGCCGACGAATATGAACTTGCCAACCAGCGCGGTCTGCTTGCCAAGGCCTATCTGGGCCTGCGGAGCGCAATGGGCATGAATCCTACCGACGAACCTCTCGATCTTATAGAAGAGGAAGTGGCCGAGGGCAACCGTGGCCACTACGGAGAGCATCCGCGCATAGCCGCGGCACGCCTGGAGCTGCGCGAGAGCGAGTATGCGCTCAGAGCGGCCCGTGGCGCATTCTCACCCCGCATCTCGCTCAATGCCGGAATATCCACGTCGTACTACCGGATGATGCATTCCGCTCAGCCCATGCCTACGTTCAGCCACCAGTGGCACGACAACATGGGCGAGTATGTGGGATTCACGGTGTCAATCCCCCTATTTACGGGGCTGTCACTGTCCGGAAAGCTCAAGCGCGCCAAAATCGAAGTGCGTGAAAGCCGCGTGAAGCTTAGCCAGACGGAATATGAGATAGAGAAGGCCACAGCCGAGGCCGCGCTCGACTATGCTACCGCCGACGCCGAGATGACCGCGGCATCCCGCCGCCTCGACGCCGAAAAGATAGCCTACGAGGCCGTGCGCCGCAAGTTCGAACTCGGAGGCGCCTCGCCGGTGGAGCTCTACACCTCCGGAACCAAGCTTGCCACCGCGCGCGCCAACTATGAGGGAAAACGTATTGCAAAAATCATAAGCCGGATAACACTTGATTACTATCACGGCGAAAAACTTATAAAAGAGTAAGAACTATGGATATAGAAATCAAGCGGAAGCATCCGATGTTAAAAAAGTATGGATGGTGGGTGGCAGCAGGCGCGGCGGTGATAGCGGCTGTGGTATGGGCTGTGGTCTCGTCGGGGACATCGACCTACGAAGCCAAGGCCGACACCATGGTTATCGGCGAAGTGACCGAAGGCCTGTTCAATGACTACATACGCATCAACGGCCGGATAGAGACCGGTATGACGGTGCAGATCTCGGCCCTCGAAACGGGAATCGTTGAGTCTAAGGTCAAGGAAGAGGGCGCTATGGTGTCGCCCGGCGATGTTATACTCGTTCTGCGCAATCCCGGACTGCGGCAGCAGATTCTCGACTCGGAGTCGCAGCTTGCCGAGCGCCAGAACATGCTGCGCGATACCGAGCTTGCAATGGAGAAGGAGCGGCTGCAGATCAAGCAGGACCTGCTGGCGGCGCGCACCGACCTCAACCGCAAGCGGCGTCTGGCCACGCAGCAGACCGAACTCTACAACGAGCGCCTGACCTCCCGCGAGGACTACCTGAAGGCCTGCGAGGACTATGAGCTGGCGCGTGAGAACATGGAGCTGCTCCAGAGCCGTCAGCGTCAGGACTCGCTCTACCGATCCGTTCAGCTTGGCATGATGCGCGAGAGCCTTCAGAACATGCGCGAGAACTTCGCGCTGGTGCGTCAGCGTGCCGACAATCTCAACATCCGCGCCTCCCACGCCGGACAGCTCGGCAGCCTCAATGCCGAACTCGGCCAGAATATCGGCGCCGGTCAGCAGGTGGGCCAGATAAACATTCTCGACAATTACAAGCTCGCTGTGCAGATAGACGAGCATTATATAGACCGCGTGTCGGCCGGGTTGCAGGGATGCGCGCGTCGAGGCGGCAAGGAGATTCCCGTTACGGTGAGCAAGGTGTATCCCGAGGTGTCGGAAGGGCATTTCCGCGCCGACCTCATCATCGACGGCGAGCTGCCTGCCAATCCGCGCGTGGGCCAGACCTATCCGGTGGATCTCATGCTCGGAGAGTCTGCCGGGGCCGTGCTGGTACCGAAAGGGTCATTCTTCCAGTCGACCGGCGGCAAGTGGATTTACGTAATCGCCCCCGACGGCCGGTCGGCCACACGCCGCGAAATTTCCATAGGACGCCAGAATCCACAGTTCTATGAAGTGACCTCAGGCCTCGAGCCTGGCGAGCGCGTGATAATAAGCTCATACAACAACTACGGTGATGTTGACAAAATAATAATCGATAAATAACAAATCCTTATAATTATGAATATAGAAATCAAAAACCTGAAAAAGGTGTTCCGTTCCGACAGCGTTCAGACCATAGCTCTCAACGGCGTGTCGCTCAGTGTGGCCGACGGCGAATTTGTGGCCGTGATGGGGCCCTCGGGCTGTGGTAAATCAACTTTGCTCAACATCCTCGGCCTTCTGGATAATCCAACATCGGGAGAATATCTGCTTGGCGACACCGAGGTGGGTTCGCTGCGCGAAAGCCAGCGCACGGTGTGGCGCCGTGGCCGCATAGGCTTCATATTCCAGTCGTTCAACCTTATAGAGGAGATGAATATCCGCGACAACATTATGCTTCCGCTCAACAGCCTCGACCTTCCGAAGGCCGAGAAGAACCGCCGCGTTGACGAGGCCATGCGCCGTATGGGCATAGCCCACCGCAGCCGTCATTATCCCTCGCAGCTTTCGGGCGGTCAGCAGCAGAGAGCCGCCATAGCACGCGCCATCGTGTCGGAACCGGGTCTGATACTTGCCGACGAGCCCACCGGAAACCTCGACTCCCGTAACGGCGCCGAGGTGATGGAACTGCTCTCGGAGCTGCACCGCGCCGGGGCCACGATAGTCATGGTGACCCATTCGCAGAAAGATGCGGCACTGGCCGACCGCATAATCAATCTTTTCGACGGCCAGATAGTGGAGAATCTTAACGACAGAATGTGACATGATGAAATTCTTTACTTCCGATCTAAGGCGCAATCTCACCAAGATACTGTGTCTCACCGTAGGTCTGGCCATCGGGTTTCTGCTCGTGGCAAAAGTGTGGTTCGAACAGACATACGACGCGTTTTTCCCCAATGCTGACCGCATATATGTGGTGAAGGAGACGTTTGAGAGAAATGGAGAATTTGCTGAATACGGCTTTACTCCCGGAGCCATTGCACCCGGAATGAAACGTTATATCCCTCAGGTGGAGGACGGCACCCGTATACGCCAGATGGTGTCGGAAACGAAGATAAAGCTTGCCGACGGCCGTTCTTTCGACGTGGACGGAGGCTGGCTGGCCGACGAGCGGCTTTTCGACGTGCTCCCCACCCGCATTATCGCCGGAGATCCGCACGATGTGATGGAGGTGGAGCGCCAGGTGATGATTCCGCAGTCGCTCGCCGAAAAGATAGGTGGCGATGTCATAGGGCTTGAATTTACGGTGCAGAGCTTTTCCGATTCGTTCAAGCTTACCATAGGGGGCGTCTACGAGGATTATCCTCTCAACTCCATGATAGATAATGTGGTGTATGTGAGTCTGCCCACCATAGCCCTTGTAAGCTACGACGGGCGCGATAACTGGATGGGTAACGACGGCTACCGCAGTTTCATCAGGCTCGCTTCGGGCGTGGTTCCGGATGATATCAAGCCCGGTGTCCGGGCCATGCTTGAGGATAATGTTGACAAGGAGGCGCTTGATATGTTTCATTTCACCTTGCGCCCCGTGCCGCTTGTGGGATTTTATTCCTCGCAGGAAAGCGTGAAGTCGATGTCGCTGATGCTTACATTTCTTGCCGTGGTTCTGCTCATGAGCGCCGCGCTCAACTATCTGCTGGTGACCATAGGGCAGATGGGACGCCGTGCCAAGGAGATGGCCGTGCGGAAGTGCTACGGCACATCCTCGGCCCGCATCTTCGGCCGCATAATGGGCGAGAGCCTGTTTTTCTTGCTGGTGTCGGCCCTGCTTGCCGTGCTGCTCACATTCTGTTTTCCCGATCTCTGCCGAAGTCTCTTGGGCTACACGCCCGCGCAGCTCTTCTCCATAGGCAATCTCTGGCTTGTGGAGGGCGCGGTGATGGTGGTGCTGCTTGCCATCACAGGCGCCGTGCCGGCATGGCTCTATTGCCGCACTCCGGTGGCCTCGGCGTTTCGCGGTGTGGCGCGCGGACGGCGTGGCTGGAAACTCGCCCTGCTCTCACTGGAATTCTTCGCCTCTGGACTGCTGCTATGTCTGCTGGTGATTGTAGGGCGTCAGTATTACATGATGGCTGCTCTCGACATGGGATTCGAATACAAGAATCTGGCGCATGTGGATCTCTCGGGTGTGCCTCAGGATAAAAGGGAGGCTCTCGTGTCGGAGCTCCGCAATCTGGGCTGCGTGGAGAGTGTGGCGTCGGCCTGGTCGCATCCCACCGCTCCCGCGAGCGGCAACAATGTGTGGCTCGGCGACGATTATTCCGTGCAGGTGAATGTTGCCGACATGTATGGGACCCATCCCGAGTTTTTCGCTACTGCCGGAATAAAGTTCCTCCAGGGAGGCACCTTCCGCGAGCTGGCCGATTCGACCGTGAACCTGGTGGTGGTCGAGGAGCGCTTCATAGATGTGCTTGAGAAGCTGAGCGGCGTCAAGGACAGGAATATAGTGGGACGACGCTTCAAGATTTCTGAACATACTGCAACGGGCAGTGAAGAATTTGAGGTGTGCGGCGTGGTGGCCAACCAGCGCAGGCACCATTTTGAGAACGGGGGCTTTGATGACCGTTCTGCCGTATGGTTCCCTTCACGTAGAATCGACAGCAATGTGTATGTGAGATTCTCGTCGCTTACGCCGGAAACCATGAACCAGGCACAGGAAGTGCTTTCGCGCGTGATTCCCGACAAGGAGCTTTATGTCACACCGATGTCGGTGGACGTGGAGGCTATGACGGAGCCTGTGAGACGTTTCGCCACTTCGGTGCTGATAGCCGGACTGGCCATACTTCTGATAGCCATGACCGGATTGGTGGGCTATACGGCCGACGAGGCGCAGCGGCGCGCTCGTGAGATAGCCATACGTAAGGTCAACGGCGAGTCGGCTGCCGATATACTCAAGCTCTTCTGCGGCTCGATACTCAAGGTGGCGTTGCCCTCGCTTGTGGCGGGCGGTGCGGTGGCTATAGTCGTGGGGCGGCGGTGGCTGTCGCAGTTCGCCGAGCAGGTGTCGCTGGCACCGCTTACCATCGTGGCCTGTCTGCTGCTGATTCTCGCCGTGCTGCTGGCTGTGGTGGCCTTCAATAGCCTCGGTGTGGCGCGCAGCAATCCCGTGGACCATCTGCGCAGCGAGTAATACATAGATTTCTTATTTTCGGCGGGTGTTGCCTTGAGTTTTGCGACACCCGCCTTTGTGTATGCCGGCGTGGTTCAGGCATGCCGGTTCTGCATATAGAGGCGCGGGGATATGCCGGTGTGGCGGTGGAAAAGCTTGGAGAACTGCGACTGGTTGGGGATGCCTACTTTGCATGCTATGCCGGCAAGATCGAGGTTTGATGAAAACATGAGCGTCTGCGCCCGTTCCACACGTTTTCGCTGTATGTATCTGTTAGGGGTCATCCCGTTCACCTGTTTGAATATGCGGGAAAAATGGTCGGGTGTCACGCACATTATATCGGCCAGTTCAGCCACTGTTATCCGATTCTCCAGGTGGTTGTGGATATAGTTGAGCACCTGTATCATCCTGTGGCTCAGGTTGGAGAACGGGCGCGTGCCTTCTCTGAGAAAGCGTGAGAACAGCATGAGCAGTATTCCGGAGCTTTCAATATCCTTGTTGAACTCCCCGGTAGGTTTTTCGCGGTTGATGGTAAACAGTTCAGGCCGGTTGTCGTAGATCAGCGGATCGGGGTCGGTGAGTCGGCACCCCGGGTTCAGCTCCAGATACCGCTTCATCAGATATTCGTCCAGCTCCGAGGCCTTCGGGCAATAGTCGATATTCGCGTATTCAAACAGATTACGGCCACCTATGAGCTGATCGATAAAACAGATATAGTAATGTCCCATCGATTCGCGGCATTCATACTCATGAAAAGTATATTTGGGGATTATGAACATGTCGCCTTCCTTCAGCTTATACTCTTTTTGGTTCATGTAGACTGAAGCCGATCCCTCGTTTATGAGAAACAGCCTTGTGAAAGGGCTCACCACATTCTTGTAGCACCATTCCGTGCCGACTCTGGAATAGCCGGCATAAATCATCTGCAGATTCAGAGTATTTTTGTAATCAGCGTATTTCATGGCAATCGGTTACTTCCCGGCAAAAATAATCAACATATCGGTTTTTGCAAAGTTCAGCCCGTAAATTTAATCTCAGGAACTGCCAGCTATAATTATCTTTGTAAGCTAAAATCAGAAAAAAGAAGTTGTTTATGAGATTCATTACTATATCTTTATGTGCGGGGATGATGGCAATGGCAGGCTCTGTTCTGGCCGTTGGGCAGCAGTCGGCTTCCGACGGAAAGCGGCTGTCGGACTATGTGAATCCCTTTATCGGGGCCAGCACCAGTATCAGTGAGGCCGGGGCTTATCATGGCCTCGGCAAGACCATCCCCGGATCGACCACACCTTTCGGAATGGTGCAGCTCAGTCCGAACACCATAACCGGCGGCGACAACGGGTCGGGTTACAGCCACGAGCATACCACAATGGAAGGGTTTGCCTTCACACAGATGAGCGGTGTGGGATGGTATGGCGATCTGGGTAATTTCCTGGTGATGCCTACCGTTGGGCCTTTGCATACGGCCTCGGGCAAGGAGGCGAATCCGGATGCGGGATACCGCTCGCGTTACGACAAGCAGTCGGAGGAGGCCCGGGCAGGGTATTACTCGGTGTATCTGAGCGACTACGGTGTGAAGGCCGAGGCGACAGCCGCTCCCCATAGCGGCATGCTGCGGTTCACCTACCCCGAAAGCAAGGAATCACGTATCCAGATAGACCTGGCACGCCGCGTGGGAGGCACCTCGACCTGGCAGAAGGTGCGTGTGGTCAATGACCATACCATAGCCGGACGCATGGAATGTACGCCCGAAGGAGGCGGCTGGGGAAACGGTGACGGCAAGGGCCTCTATACCGTCTATTTCTATGCACAGTTCTCGAAGCCGCTTTCCAGATATGGCGTGTGGACGGTTCCGGTGCCCGACGGGCAGAGCCGCAAGCGGCAGGATATCGAAAGCGAGGAATTCCAGCGGATGACGGCTGGCGCGCAGGTGTTGACCGGAATAAAGGAGTACGAAGGCAAGCATCTGGGTTTCTTTACCGAATTTGACACGAAAGAGGGTGAAGCGGTGATGATGAAGGCCGGAATCTCGTTTGTGAGCGAGGATGGTGCGGAGAAGAATCTGAAAGCCGAGATAGAAGGCTGGGATTTCGATCGCATTCTGGCCGACAGCCGCAAACGCTGGGACAATACTTTGGCGAAAATACAGGTGGAAGGTGGCGACGACGATACGAGAACCGTATTTTACACCGCCCTTTACCATACGATGCTCGACCCGCGCATGTACACTGATGTTGACGGAAAATATGTGGGTGGCGATTATAAGGCGCACCAGACCAATCTCTTTCATAAACGCACTATCTTCAGCGGATGGGATGTGTTCCGCAGCGAGATGCCGTTGCTCACCATCATCCGGCCTGATGTGGTGAGCGATATGCTGAACTCACTGATAACTATGGCGGAAGAGAACGGAAGCGAATATCTTGAACGCTGGGAGTTCCTGAACGCCAACAGCGGCTGTATGCTGGGCAATCCTGCCATATCGGTTCTGGCCGACTGCTATGCCAAGGGAATCCGGAATTATGACGTGGAGAAGGCCTACCGCTATGCCGTAAACACCAGCGAGAAGTTCGGCAACGGCGAACGCGGATTTACTCCCGGGGGCGAAGGCATATCGCGGACCCTCGAGCACGCCTATACCGAGTGGTGTATGGCGCAGCTGGCCGGCTGGCTGGGCCACAAAGTTGACCGCGACACCTATCTGCGCCGTTCTTCCTCCTACCGGAATATCTATGATCCCGAGGTGAAAAGTTTCCGTCCGCGACAGGAGGACGGCAGCTTCTATCCGTGGCCCGAGGCAGGGCGCCTGCAGCAGAGTTATGGTTGCGCCGAGTCCAATCCCTATCAGCAGGGATGGTTCGTGCCGCATGATATCGATGGCATGGCCGAACTGATGGGCGGCCGCGAGGCGGTGCTTGCCGATCTTGACACGATGTTTGCCAATACGCCGTCGCATTTCCTCTGGAACGACTATTATAACCATGCCAATGAGCCGGTGCACCATATCCCGTACCTCTACAATCGTCTCGGACAGCCCTGGAAGACGCAAAAATGGACGCGTTTCATCTGTGCGAATGCCTACAAGAACAAGGTGGCAGGTCTTACAGGCAATGAGGACGTGGGGCAGATGTCGGCGTGGTACGTACTGTCGGCTATCGGCATTCATCCCGTATGTCCCGGCGAGACCCGTTTTGAAATCACATCGCCGGTATTTGACCGCGCCGTGCTCAGCTTGCCCGACGGGAAGACATTCACCATCACGGCCCTGCAGAATTCTCCAGAGAATGCCTATATCCAGTCAGCACGCCTGAACGGCAAGGATTATACCAAATGCCATATCGACTATCGCGACATCATGGCCGGCGGCGAGCTTGAACTTGTACTCGGCAACAGGCCAAACAGGGAGTGGGGTGTGGAAGACGACGGTAAAATCAAATAAATTTGCTTTTGCATCCGACTTCTTCGTATCTTTGTGGAGCTGCCGGTTTTGGGGTGGCTCCGCTTTTATGTCAAAGAATCTGCTCAACCGATATATCTGGATTGTGGACACAATCCGCCGTCACGGCTCGATCACGCGTCAGGAGCTGAGCCGGCTGTGGCAGCTATCGCCCTACAGCGAGGGGCGCCCGATGCCGCGCCGCACGTTCTACAATTACCGCAATGCCATCGAGGAGCTCTTCGGCATAAACATAGAGTGCAATCCGGTGACGTATGAGTATTCGGTTTCAGAGGCCGACGATTCCCGCGCCGGGAGTGTGACCGACTGGATGCTCAACACGGCGTCGATGAGCAATGCCCTGGCCGATGCGCGCCAGGTGGCCGACCTCGTGTTTCTGGAGGAGGTGCCCTCGGCGCGCCAGTTTCTGTCGCCTCTCATCTCGGCGCTGAAGGAGAAGGCCACCATCACGTTCGGCTACAGCCCGTTTTCGCGCACCGGCGCGCCGAAGAAGGTGACGCTCGAGCCTTACTTCCTGAAGATTTTCAAGCTGCGCTGGTATGTGACCGGCCGCAATGTGGCTGAAGGTACCATCAAGACCTATGCGCTCGACCGCATGACCGACCTCGTGCTGACCGACCGCACTTTCACCCCCGCCACGGATTTCGACCCCGACGAGTATTTCCGCTATTCCTTCGGCATAGTGTTCAGCCAGGGCGAACCAAAACGAGTGGTGATACGCACCGACCTGCGCCAGGCCAAGTATTTCCGCGCGCTGCCGCTGCATCCCTCGCAGAGCGAGATGGTGAGCGACACGTATTCCATATTCAGTTTCACGCTGCGCCTTACGCCCGACCTCGTGGCCGAGCTGCTGAGCTACGGGCCGAATATCACCGTGCTCTCGCCTCCGGAGCTCCGCGCCATGATGACGCAGAGCCTGCGCGAATCCCTGTCAAACTACGAATCAACCGAACCCTCCCATCATGAGAATTGACCTGCTTACGGTGCTTCCCGAGATGCTCGAGTCGCCCCTGAACTGTTCCATAATAAAACGCGCCCGCGACAAGGGCCTTGTGGAGATTCACGTGCACAATCTCCGCGACTATACCACCAACAAGCACCGAAAGGTCGACGACTATCCCTTCGGCGGCGAAGCCGGCATGGTGATGCAGATAGAGCCGATTGACCGCGCTATCTCGGCACTTAAGGCCGAGCGCGACTACGACGAGGTGATTTTCACCTCGCCCGACGGCGAGACGTTCAACCAGGGCATGGCCAACAGCCTCTCGCTGCTGCAGAACATCATAATTCTCTGCGGCCACTACAAGGGCATAGACTACCGCATACGCGAGCATCTGATTACGCGCGAGATTTCCATAGGCGACTATGTGCTCACCGGCGGAGAGCTTCCGGCGGCGTGCATCACCGACGCTATCGTGCGCCTGCTTCCTGGCGCTATAGGCGACGAGCAGAGCGCCCTCAGCGACTCGTTTCAGGACAATCTGCTGGCTCCGCCCGTCTACAGCCGTCCGGCCGAATACAAGGGGTGGCGCGTGCCCGATATTCTGCTGTCGGGCCACGAGGCGCGTATAGCCGAATGGCGCTACGAGCAGGCTCTGGAGCGAACGCGCCGTCTGCGCCCCGACCTGCTTGAAAACCAGTGATTACTTCAGGCTGCAAGTGAACCCGGACCCAGTGTCCGGCGTTGAAATATAGCACGGCCATATTCCGGCCGGTGCCCCTTCAGCCATGACATCTGAAATCAAAACCGCTCTTCCTCCGCTTTTCAGCCTGCGGTGTCCGCGGGTGAGCGTTGACCCCGACATGCACCGCTCTATCGCCACCGCCACGGTGGTGTTTCCGCGCAATCCCCTCGTGACGGGCGGATGCAGCCTCGGCACACTCGCCGTGAGCGTGGGCGCCAACCGCCTGCTTGCCACGGGTGCCACTCCGCGCTATATCTCCGCTACGTTTACCATCGACATAGACACTCCTTCGGCGGCGCTGCGCGCGCTGGCCGAGGCAATGGAGCGCGCGGCCGTCGACGCCGAGACGGAATGGCTGGGATGCTCCACCGAGTTCGTTGACCGCGGCTGCTCGCCCTACGGTGTGGAGGTATCGGTGTTTGCCATAGGGCAGATGCCGCCCGATGTGGATTATTACCGTGACAGCCTTCGCCCCGGCGACGCCGTGATTCTCTCCGCTCCGGCAGGTGCGCACGGCGCTGCGCTTTTTGCCGCCCGAAAGGGACTGAAGGAGCTGCAGGTGACGGATGATACGGCGCCCCTCAACGACCTTGTGCACGCCCTGCTGCGCGAGGACTACGGCATACGGCTCATTGCCTATCCCGAGGGTGGCGTGCAGGCCGAACTCGACGCCATGACCGCCGACACGCCGTGGCGCGTGGAGATAGATCCGGAAGCCGCCGCTCCGTCGGCCGACGTTGCCGCAGTGTGTGCCCTCTCCGGCCTCGACCCCCTCACCCTTCCCACAACCGGCGCCATGCTCACGGTGGTGTCGCCCCAGTTCGAGCAAGCGGCCTTGGCCGCCATCCGTCGCAGCGCCCACGGCGCCCGCGCCGCCGTAATAGCTCGCGTGGTGGCCCGATAGCCGGGATGTGTCCCTGGTTCGGGAAAAAACGGCGCGGGCGGATGGCCCGGCTCACTGCTTCCGGCCCACCCGCCCGCGTGGCGTTGGGGTATGATACACGTTTTTACTATTCCGGTGTCAGTCTGCCGGATGGAAAACTGCGATAGGCGAATAAACGAGCATCGCTGTCTTGCTCTCGCTCTGTATCAACGCGAAATTCTTTTCCGCAAGTGTGGTCAGCGGATCAGGAGTGGGCCAGTTGGAAAGGAAAGACAGGATGTACTGATTGTAGGACAGCACAAACTCATTATCATCATTGATACGATGCGAAAATACTGTGACTAATTCCTTTTTTGAGGGGTCGCTCATGTCAACGGATACCTCCTGCTGTGCGAAATTGGACTTCAATGCTTCCGCGGCGATGTCCATTTTTTCCAGATTGAAAAACTTAGACTGCGCTTCCTTGAATGCTGGTTCGTCGACAAACGCTACGCCGTTGAGACCGCAGAAATATCTGTGGGAAGACTCGTCTTTTTCATATTCGCCGGTCTCGGAATTTTTGAACCACAGGTCGTAGGTCCACTGGTCCGTGAAATGGATTTTTGCTCCCGAGTATCCCGAATTCTCTTTGAGAACGTCTACCATTCCGCTGAAAAAGTCGGTGCACATCCCGCCCAGGTCTTCTGTACCGTTGACCAGGGTAATATTCGGATAGATGTCGTCGGAATTGAATTCGATTTCGTAGGTTTTGCCGGTGATTGGTGTATCGGCGGGAATAAGTTGACGGTTCACTCTGATAAACCACTCGTTTTCGCCCCGACCGTTGAGTTTGATTTCACCCGTCACATTGTATTTATAATGACTGTCGGAGTATTCTCCGGCCATAAAGATTTCGTTGTTGTCTTTCCTTAAATTCAAATCAAAGACCGGAACTGAGGTAAATAAACCGTTGCTGCCAAGATCAGTGAGGAAAAGAGAAGAGCAGCTGAATTTAACCGTGTTCTGTGTGAGAGTCGCGGGATTGAATTTGCCTTCGATTTGTGTTTTCTCGCCCGAACCATGGGCTATATATTTCCCGTCGACAAAAATAAATACGTTTTTGGCCGGAATCTCGCCCGTCTCTATAGGTTGCGGAAGGCGAGGGGCATTGTCATCATCATCACTGCATGCTGTGAACACTAAGGGCATCGCCAAAAGGGCGAGCAGTGGGAAAATGTACTTTTTCATGGAAGAAAAATTGAGTAGTGAAACAAATTGGTTTATGTGTTTAGTTAGTTTGTTTATGGCGTTTGTTATGGTGTCTGTTATAAAGAGAGGAAAACAGTGAAAATACTGCATGGGAGTCTTTGTTTTTAATGTTATTTAACAAAATGGAGGTGCAGTCTTCTTTATCGGATGTCGCGGCGTGGGGGAGCACCGGAGGTGCGGTTTCTGTATAACAGGTTGCGTGAGCTGCCGGACAGGCATGCCAGCCACCGTGTGCGAGGCAAGCTGCGGAGCATGCGCGCCTCGCCTGTTGCGTGAGCCTGGGTGCCCATGCTGTCGCGCATTGCGGCATCGCGCTCTCCGAGGCTCCGATCCGGTATCAGAGCAGTTCCCGTACATATATATGCCGACAAATCTTCCACAGTTACCGGTCTTGCTGTTATTACTGGGTGATGGTTTCCTCGCGGTGGCTGAATGTTCCTTTCACAGCCTTGCAGGGGAAATACTTGGAATATGCATATCGCTCATTTGAATCAGTCTTGGAGACAAGCTCAAAATACACATGACACATTACGCCTTGTCCTGCCACGGGTTTGTCGTAGCCGTTCCAGTATCTGGCATAAGATGTCTGAGGATTGAAATTTCCGCCGAAAACATCCATAATCTCACCGGTAACTTTCAAAGCTCCGCCGGGACGGTAGTATTCTGTGGTTCCGCAGAGACCGTATTCGCTTCCCGATGCTGTGGTACCGAGGCCGATTCCCGCATTTGCAGTGTATACCAGCTGCTGCGACTGATTCTCGATTTTATAGCCGGTGAGCAGTTCCGGATTCACTACCACGGTGGCGCCTGAAAGTGTATAGCTGTATGTAGGATAGCATGCCACGGGTCTTGTGGGGTTAGGCACGAGTTCCTTCGGGTAATACATTGAGGTCATAAGAAGGTCTACAGTCACATTCGGATAATCCTGCAGGTTCCATACGCCGAGTTTGCCGGTGTAGAGGGTGGTGCTGTTGTTGTATTGTGGCAGAGCGAAATCTCCTATCATGCCGAATCCCACCACATTGGCGGTCGCGGTTCCGTTCATTGTCACGGTCGATGTCAGACCAAGGTCGATTTTGCTTGTCGATGTCATTGGTGATGATGTCTTTCTACCTGAAATCCCGCCTAATATTTTCGACAGACCTTTTGTTATGAGTGAGGTTCCCCCTTTGAACAGAGCGTCAAATCCTGCCGACAGTCCCTTTGATGCAAGATCCGGAATCCCGGATTTTATATTATTCCACAACTTGTTTATGAAATTGCCGCCTTTGTTCTTCAATACGGTATTCGCGTTGGTGTCATTGGTGTTTATTGTGGTGCTCTGATTGTTCGAGGCATCAATGCTCAGGGTAAAGCTGTTAAGATTCGGGATATTGGAATATACCGTTTGCATGCTTCCTGTTATGGAGCCGTTTGCACTTCCGGATAAATTTATTGAATACTCATTCTGTCCCCAGAGTCTGGTGCATATTCTATTTGTTGATGTCACATTGGGGTCATAGGCCATTTCAATTTCCATTCCATACCAGTTGTTCGGTGCATAACCAATATTACTTGACGTTCCCGTTGAGGAAATGGTGCTTTCAGGACTTGACACCATAAGAGGGTTGCTTTTAGCGACACTGATAGGCAGTCCGTAAGGCCCGATGAAATTGAGCAGAGAAGTGCTTCCCGAAATTGTCATGCCGGAAAATGCCGTGGATGACCCGAGTGAAGTGCCGGCGGTCATTTCATAAAAAAATAACCGTAGCACTCCGGTGAATTTGTTATAGAGTCCGAAAAACTTCCTATGTTCCTTTGAGTCCGAAAGATTATGAAAAACCATTTGCCAGCCGTTTTCGCGGGAATAGGCACGTGATTTTGGATCTGTGGCCCTCAGATTGTCATCAGTCCACGAAGTAGGGACCCCCAGTCTGCTTCCGCCTCCTTCCCAGGGGATAGGGAGTGATTTTTGGTTGGGCACGGCTTGGCATGTCACAGCGATTCCGTCGACATTGTCCCATTCTACGGCAGGATAGTCATAGACTCCGCGCGAAAGCAGTTCGCCGCCGGATGATTTGGTCTGTGGTTGAACGATTTCGTCTGTACATCCTGTAAGGGTGGATACTGCCGCAAATGTAGCGGCGATGCCAATTAAGAAAAATAGTTTCTTCATGGTAGTTGAAAGGTTTAAATTGTAAATAAAAATGTTAAGTGGATTACCTGCGGGAAAATAACCGCAGGCAATCCGATTTATATGTCTGTAAGGTTAAAGCGTGATTGTTCCCTCATATACAGCTCCGCCATCGGTAGTGCAGCGGATGGTATATGTGCCTGTAAGAGTGGGTGCTTCTATGTACGGTTGTAGCGGAGTGAGCATATCAGAAAGTGATTCCGGCCCGGAAATCTCCACTTCCATATACACATAATCGAAATTGGTGTCAAACAACAACATTTCATTTATGGCCTCACATTGAATGAATCTTATGGAAGGAATTCGTTTTTTGTCAGAATAATTCTTCTTTTCTTTAAGTGTACATGAGTTACTGTCCGGATTCTCAGCAAAAGACAAAAGAGAGGCTGCGGAAGCGAGTAATATAATCAGAGACTTTTTTACGTTTTTATTCATGGCATGTAAGTTTAGAGTTTGCCAAAAATACAACGTCTTTTTGGTTATTCTCTAATCTCACAATGAATTGTCATTTCTCATATCACTTCGTAAATAGGTGTTATTTAAGGTCTTATACCTGCATAGCCGCTCGTATATTTTTCATCGCCTTTTCATTTCTTTTCTTGGCGCGCGTATAGTATTGACTGACAATAGGTTCGTATTAAAGAAAAATTATATCGGCTAACTTGGAAAAAAATTATCAAAACACTGCTTTAAGCATAAGATTATTCCAAATACGATTGAAATTCCTCTTTGGATACGGAATCTGATATTTTGATTCTTGATTTAAGGCGAAATCTTCTGTTATATATTGCCTCTTTCTTTTCATTCATGAGTATGGCTATGGTGGCGGTTGAGAAATTCATAACCGAATAGGTAAATAATAAATAGTCTTTTGACGTCAGATCAGGGAATTCTTTGCGGAATCTTGAAAGAATGTTTTCGGAGTTCTGATTAAGATATTTCTCAATTTCTGTAACAGCCTCAGGGGAGGAAGAAAGATCTGCTATAATATTTTTGACCTCACTTACAATTTTTTTATTATTTGCTTTATAATATGAGGAACACAAACGATCAATTAGGGAAGCCTTAGAGGCAGTAATAGCTCTAATGTTTTCCGAAAGCTGCTTGCTTTTATTCGTACTTTCCTCAAGGGCCTTTGTAAGTAACCTGACTTCAAGCAGGGTTCTTTGGTATTCGTATTGATGCTTTTTCATTCTATATCGTATCCACAAAAGGAGGATAACGCCTGCCATAACTGTTATTACTCCGAAATACACACGCTTCTTATATAATTCATTCACTTTGCTTTCAAGCATTTCTGTCTGCTGTATCCTATAATTGTCAATAGCGTAATCGACTGTTCTACAAAACATTTTCTGAATAAATTCATCCTGTTCTAATCTGTAGCGATTGAGTTCCTCATAAGCTTTCTGGAACTTTCCGTATTTTGCATGGACATGAAAAGGAATGGCAGAAGTATCCGTAGAAACATATTCTCTAAGGATATTGACATCTTCGGAATTAGCGTTAGAGATATTCTTAAATTCAAGAAGTGACATAATGTTGAAGATTCCGTTCGATAAAGCTCCCTTATCGTATCTTATGGCATTGGCGTAGCTTTTGACCGCAAGAGGTATATTTCCGGTTTTGGAGGCGCTCATTGCCATTACATCAGAAGCCATTGCCACAATAGATGAATCGGAATAAACAGATTTATTATTGAGTATGTCTGCAGATACTATCAATGCAGAATCATACTGTTCCGTATTAATAAAACCTGATGAAAGATAAAGAAGTGCGTATAGTTCCCAGTCTGTTTTGCCTGCTTCCCGAAACGCCTCTGTAGCCTGACGTGAATATTTTATTTGGCGTTTGGAATCAAAGGCTTTTCCATATAGTTCATAAAGGGATAAAGCACATAGTCCCTCGTTAAACCTATCACCCGATTGGGATGCCAGCTCCAATCCCCGCGAGAGTGTCACAACCGCAGGTATAATCTTATCTGATAGACGATACATATTGCCTAACAGATAATTAGAACGTATAGCATGGCTCGTCTCGCCGCAGTCAGTAAAGACATCGACTGCGCGGTTCAAGGCATGTTCATCCAAGCTGTCGTTAAATGATTTATAAAGAGCGAGATTATAGAGCAAATCATATAAAGCCCGGTCGCGGTCGGAGCGGAGGGCGGCGGTGTCCACGCTGTCGAGGAGGGCCATTGCCGAGTCGGGGTGCTCGTCGATTATTGCCTCGATGTGTTCGAGGCGGGAGCGCTCGGGCGAGGGCGCGCAGCCCGGGAGCAGCTGAATGGTAAGAAGGGCGATTAGGAGTATGGCGGGGAATAATGACGGTTTCAGTTTCATGGGGATGCTATAAGGGCTCGAATTCTACACAAAGGTAATAAAATCCCCGACAAAAACTGCTTCCGCCTGCGCTCTGCGTATCCCTCCCTTTGACAAGGCACGCAGAACGGCGCGGGAACAGCAGAAGGCCGCAGAATTTTTATTTTCACAAGGATACAGGAAGCGCCGCAGCGGGGCGGGAGGCCCGGGGCTGCGGCGCTGAGGTTTTTATGGTCGGGAGGGGATTAAACTATGGAGTTCTTTTTGGTCCACTCGACGAGTTCGGGGATGTAGGCGAAGGCGAGGCCGGTCACGGTGTCGGCGCAGCCGTAGTACACGGCCAGACGGCCTGTCTCGGGGTCGTGGAGGGCGGCGCATGGGAAGGTGACGTTGGGCACGTCGCCGGTGAGCTCGTAGATTTCGCGGGGCGAAATCAGATAGGGGCCGCTGCGGGCAAGCACCTTCCAGGGCTGCTCGAGGTCGAGCAGGGCCGAGCCGAAGGCGTAGACGTAGCCGTTGCAGGAGCGGAGCACGCCGTGGTAGAGCAGCAGCCAGCCTTCGGAGGTCTCGATGGGTATGGGGCCGGCGCCTATTTTCATGCACTGCCATGCGGAGAGCTCGAAGGGCGCGGGAGCCATCACGTGGCGGTGGCGTCCCCAGAACTCGAGGTCGGGCGACTCGCTGTAGAATATGTCGCCGAAGGCGGTGTGGCCGGTGTCGCTGGGGCGCGAGAGCATGGCGTAGTTGCCGTTGATCTTGCGGGGGAACATCACGCCGTTGCGGTTGTAGGGCAGGAAGGCGTTCTCAAGCTGATGGAACGTTTCGAAGTCGGTGGTCCATGCTATGCCGATTGTGGGGCCATGGTAGCCGTTGCACCAGGTGACGATGAAGCGGTCGCCGATTTTGGCCACGCGGGGATCGTAGCCGTAGACCCATTCTGCCACTTCAGGGTCGGCGCCTTCAAGGCAGATGTCTTCTTCGTTGATGTCCCATTTGAAGCCGTCGACGGAGAATCCGGCATGGATGCGCATGCGGCGGTTGGTGTCGTCGCAGCGGAACACTCCGGCGAAGTTGTATTTTCCTTTCTTGAAAGGCACTACGGCCGAGTTGAATATACTGTTGGATGTCGACAGGGCGTCGCGGGGAATCACGGGGTTCTCCGAGTAGCGCCACATAACTTCCTTGCAACCCTCGGGGCGGTCCTGCCAGGGTATTTCGGGAAGCGGCTGTCCGATGATTTCTATCTGTTTCATGTGTTGTGAAAAAGGGTGTTATTGTTTATTATAGTAGAAGACTGTTGCAATCTTTTGAAGCATCATGCCAAAGTCTCTTATGGAGTTCAGAACTGTGAGTCTTCCTCGCCTTCCACGGCCGATTTCACGGCCTCGTGGGCCTCGGTTTTGTCGGGGTGGGTGAAGGGCACGAACCATGTGAGCAGGAAGGCGGGCACGGCCATCACCAGTGCTATGATGAAGAAGAGCTCGTAGCCGGTGCGCTCGCATATCCAGCCGCTTATCATGCCGGGCAGCATCACGCCGAGGTTCATTATGGCCGAGGCGAATGCGTAGTGGGCCATGGAGTGCTTGCCGGGAGCCACCTGCTGCATCATGAAGAGCGTGAGGCCCACGAAGCCGAATCCGTAGCAGAAGTATTCAGCCACCAGTCCGGTGCCTATCACCCACAGGTTCTGGGGAATGAACAGGGAGAAGAGGAAGTAGATCACGAAGGGGATATTGAATATGCACACGAGCGAGAACAGCACCTTCTTCAGGCCGAAGCGGGCTATGTAGTAGCCGCCGAGTATCGAGCCGATTATGAAGGCCACGGTGCCGAACACGCCGTAGATCGTTCCCATTTCCTCGTTGCTGAGCGCCAGACCTCCCTCGGCCAGCGGGGCCTGCAGGAATATGGGCACCATCTTCATGGCGAAGCCTTCGGTGAGGCGGTAGCACACGATGAAGAGGATGTAATACCAGATGAAGCGTTTGCGGAAGAAGTCGGTGAGCACTCTCACCATCGACTTCATGGCTTCGGAGGTGCCTTTGGGCGCGTCGGATGCGCGGGAGCCGGTGGGGAGCACGAAGTAGTGGTACACGGCCACGCAGATGAGTAGGGCGCCGAGTATGCCCATGATTATCATCCAGGCATAGAAGGGGGCGCGCTCGGGGTTGGTGGCCTTGTAGTGGGTCATCAGCACGCCGGCCAGCCACACCAGTCCGCCGTTGGCGAGCACTTTGGCGAGGTTGTAGAAGGCTCCCTGCCAGCCTATATAGGTTGACTGTGTCTTCTTGTCGAGGGCGGTGAGGTAGATGCCGTCGGTGGCTATGTCGTGGGTGGCGCCCGAGAGGGCTATCACGGCCATCACGGCTATGGTGTAGTTGAAGAAGTCGGGCAGCGGCAGCAGGAACGCTATCAGGGCGAAGCAGAAGCCCGAGATGGCCTGCGTTGCCACCACGAAGTTCTTTTTGGTCCAGTATATCTCCAGCAGCGGGCTCCAGAGGAATTTCAGCGTGTAGGGCAGGGTGAGCAGTGAGGTCCAGAATGCAATCTGGGCCTTGTCCACGCCGAGGTTGTTGAACATGATTACGGCCACAAGATTGAGGGCCACGAAAGGCAGGCCCATGGCGAAGTACACCGAGGGCACCCATGCCAGGGGAGAGGTCTTGCGGGCAGCCGGCTGCCGGGTTGAGTCCATAGTTTTTCCGATGATATTTGATTGATTGTTGTGGTACCCCGGAGCAGAATCGAACTGCTATCAAAAGTTTAGGAAACTTCTATTCTATCCGTTGAACTACCGGGGCTTGCGGGGGCTGTGGCGTCCCGTGGCGCTGGGTGCCGTTTCTGCCGATGGCGCCGGATGCTGCACTTTCCGCATAGGCGCTACCATGCAATTTCAGGCAAAAGTAGCTATTATTTGCGACACGCGCAACGCATCACCTTGAAATTTGTGTAACTTCCTTTCCGCATGCCCGCGCTGGGGAGGGGCAGATAAATTTGGCGGTGCCGGGGAGTTGTCGTATCTTTGAGGCCACACAGTTGCGCCACACACACTTTCGGTTTATGAACACTTCGCGCCTTGCCATAATTTTTCTTCTGGGTCTGCTGCTGGCCTCGGCCTGCGGCTGCGGGCGCTCGCGCCTCCACGCGGAGCTTGATCTGGCCGACTCGCTGGCCGAGCATGCGGGCCCCGACTCGGCTGCGCGTGTGCTGCTGGTGCTGAAGCCGCTTATGGCCGATGCGCCCGAGGATGTGGCCATGCGCTGGCGTCTGCTCATGGTCAAGGCGGCCGACAAGGCATATCTCACCCACACATCCGACTCGCTTCTGCGCCCGGCCCTGGACTACTACACTCACCGCACCTCCGACACTCTCCGCCCCGAGGCCTTCTATTATGCCGGCCGCGTTTACTCCGACATGGGCGACTATCCACGCGCCCTCGATTACTTCGGCCGCGCCCTCGCCGCCATGTCTCCCGGCCGCAATTCCGTGCGCCAGTCGATAATCCACGACCAGATGCGCTGGATTTATGGCTCACAATTTCTTTATGCCAAGGAACTGGAGCACGCCCGCGCTTCGCTCGACATAGCCTTACATACCAACGATACCTTGGGTATAATTCAGGGCTGGAGCATTGTTGGAGGAGCTTTGCTCTCGTTGCATAAGCCTGACAGTGCAGCCGCATGCTACCGCAATGCCTGGCGACTCGCCGAAGCTTTCGGAGACCCCCATCGATGCGACAAATTGCGCCTTCAACTCATAAACTTTTTCTACGAGACCGGCCGCTATGCAAGCGCCGATTCGATACTGCGTCACCATTTCCCAACCCACATCTATCATAATGAAAGGTATACCCGCAATTCTATTCTTGCGGGATATTATCTTAAAACAAAGCAATGGGATTCTTGTCTCCACTATGCCAATCTTGAGATTACCGGTGCCAATCCTTATGAAAAGATGTTCGGACTCATCTGTTACTCCGAGTACTATCTTGCGCATGGTCAGCCCCGCGAGGCGCTTAAGCATATTTATACCTATCATAATATGATCGACTCTCTGCGACGGGAATAAAACCAGGCCCTTTCGCTGCGTGTGGAGGCGGCTTACGATTATTCGCTACGCGAGCGCGATAATATCGAGCTACAGGTGGCAGGCGACCGCCTCAGGCGAACCGTGTTTGCTTTGATGGCTTTGGTTGTTGGCTTGCTGGGCTTTGGCTTGGGAATCTACTACCGTCAGCGCTCCAGAGCTTACAGTGTTGAACTTGAAAAACTGCGTATGGAGAAAGCCATGGGTGAGCTGGAGGATGAGAACCGGAAGCTCGGTATGGAGAGTATGGAATTGCGCTCGGAGATGAAGAAACAGGCTGAGGCTCGCGCAGACCGCGAGCTAAGCGCTCAGGATGCCACATCAAGAATTAAATCGCTGCTGGAAGGCTCCCGCGTGGAAAAAATGACTGATTCAGACTGGTCATCGCTTGAAGAGGCACTGGATGTGACGTTGCCCGGGTTCTGCACGCGGCTGCGCACGTTGGGGCTCACGGAACGGGAATACCGTGTGTCGCTTCTGGCGCGCCTTGATCTTGGCAACAAGAGTATCTCCGTGCTTATTGGCGGAAGCGCACATGGAGTCGGTATGGCAAGGCTGCGTCTGAGCCGTAGGTATGGCAAGGGCGACCGGTCGGCCGACTGGGACGAATTCCTGCGGTCTCTCTGATTCTGGTGTTACGATAGGTGCAAATGGCTGATCCTCAGTCGTTGTTAATTCCATGTTAATGTGAGGTTTTTGTCGTCTCACAGCTTGTTATCTTTTGTTAATCGTGAAATTTGCAGGGTAATTTTGGGTTAGCTTTCTTTGCGGAAAACATTTTCAATATGAAAGCAATCATTATCGCACTGCTGGCAGCGTTCACCGGCCTCGGATGTATGGCTGAGACTGCAATTAATCTTATTGCAAATATCCCCGATGAAAGACCGTTGAGGCCGGAAGATCCCCGACGGATGCCCCCGGTGATTCCCACGGCATGGTTCGACGGCGGCACAGTCTATATCCATACAACTCTGCCTTCGCAGAACGTCTCTGTTGAGATAACCGATGAGAACGGCATTGTGGCCGTGCAGCAGATCACTACCGGCAGCGACCGCCTGGGGCGTATTGACGGCCGGATGCTGATGCCCGGCGAAAGCTACACTTTAATTGTGATTATCGGGAGCCGTCAATGGTCGGGAAGCTTCGAAATAGACTGATGCTTCTTGCTGTGGCGGTGGCTGCGGGCGCGTGCGGACGCGCCCCGGTGAGCGACGCCCTCGAGGCCACGATGCACCAGGCCGGTGCAAACGGCCGCGAACTCGGCGAGGCGTTGGGCCATTACTCTGCTCCCGGCGATTCGCTCCACGCGGCCGCCATGCATTTCCTTGTGGCCAACATGGCCGGCAAAGGCACCGTAGCAGGGCCTGCGGTCAACGAATTCTATGCCTTTATTGACTCTGTATATACCATCCGTCAGCCGGAGTACGACATTCCGGCAATCTATGCCGAATTTCGCAGCGGCGCCCGGTATGCCGACGCGCCGCTCGAAAAGCGGCTTGACGCGGCCACGCTTCCGGCATCCTATCTTATAGACAACGTAGACCGGGCTATGGCTCTCCGCGGCAAGCCATGGAACAGCCATCTGTCGTTCGCAGAGTTCTGTGAATACGTGCTTCCCTACCGCGTGGGTAGTGAAGAAGCGCAGCCTTGGCGAGAGGTATATGCCGCCCGGTTCTTACCGCTCGTGGCCGATACGGCAACCGCCCTCGAGGCGGCGATAGCCATCAATGATTCGCTGCGTCGGCTTCCGGCCCATATTGCATTGGGCGGGGTTCTCCCGGTTACAATGCGGCCTTCTACGCTGTTTAATATAAAATTCGGTGTATGCGGCGATTACGCTGCCTTGGCGGCTTTTGCCATGAGGGCAGTGGGCATTCCTGTAACGCTTAATTTCATTCCGCGGTGGGGTCGTAAGAACGGTTCGCATGCTTTCAATGCCGTGTTCGACAATGACGGGCGATGGCATGATTTCTCCGGAGCCGAGGACAACCCCGACCATCACCTTAACCGCTTCAGTTCCGGCATTACAAAAATATACCGTCAGGCTTACGGCATAAACCCCAATTCACTGGCGGCGGTGAGCCGAGAGCCGGTTCCTCCGCTCTTCCGCAGCCCCTCGATGGTGGATGTCACGGCCGATTTTGATGCTGTCCCGGTGGCCGATGTTACGGTGGAAGTGCCGCGGAATCTGCATGCCGAATACGTGTATCTGTGCGTGTTTTCCCCTATGGGCTGGGAGCCGGTGGCATGGGCGTGCAACTCCCATGGCGAGGCGCGGTTCGCCGACGTAGGTACAGACATAGTCTATCAGCCCGCTACATATACCGAGGGCGAGATCAGGCCGTTCGGTTATCCATTTCTTCTCGGGCAGAGCGGCGACATAAAAGAATTCAAAATCTCAGGCAAGCGGGGTGACGTGATATTATGGCGGAAAAATCCCGTTTCGGAAACTCTGAAAGATTATCCGGCATCGATAGTGGGAGGGCGCTTTGAGGGAGCGGACAATCCCGGGTTCAGAAACGCCACGGTGCTCCATGTCATAGCCGATACTCCCGATTTTCGCTACACACCTGTGGCCCTCCCCTCTGTAAATCCCGAGTTCCGCTATCTGCGCTACGTTTCCTCCGACAGCACATACGGCAATATGGCCGAGGTGGAATTTCTGAATCCGGAAGGAAAGGCGCTCCGCGGCAAGGTCATGGGCGGATACAAACCAAGCATTTACTATCCGCGCAATGGAGCCGGGATGCTTTTCGACGGCGACGCGCTTACATTTTTCCATACCTCCGACCTCGGGTCGTGGGGCGGTCTGGAACTGCCCGCTCCGGCTAAGGTGAGTGCTATCCGCTTCCTTATACGTAATGACGACAATGGTATACGCCGGGGGCATGAGTATGAATTGTTTTATGCTTCCGATGGCAAATGGCTGTCGGCAGGAAGGCAGATTGCCCCGGCTGACGATGAAATCAAGTTTGCCGGAGTTCCTGCCGGAGCTTTACTGTGGCTTCACGACCATACGGGTGGGCGGGAAGAAAGAATATTTGAAGTATCAGATAACAACAAAATAATATGGCATTAGACAATTCACTCCGACTCTCGGATTACACCATACCTATTGCACTTGAGGCAGAACCCGGCAAGACTTTGCTTGTTCACGGCTATACGGGAGCCATCGACGTGGTGGACAGTGAGCTGTGGCAGACTCTTAAGGATTTTCCGAATGGGAACAACTTAAGTTCAGAAGAAATCGAATTGTTGGGAAAGCGAGGATATCTCACATCGAAAACGACGGAAGAGGAGCGAGCTTATGTTGCAAAGTTTGCTGAAAAGCTTCATGAGTCAAGATTAAAATTGCAAAAGAATTTTGGTTTTGTGGTTACATACGACTGCAATTTCCGATGTCCTTATTGTTTTGAAAATGCTATATCCAAGCATGGTACAGCATGGTCCAAGCTGTCTATGACGCCGGAACTGGTAGACCGTGCTTTCGAAGCGATGCTCGAGATTGAACCGCGCAAGGAACTTCATAAGAAATCTATCCTTTTATATGGTGGAGAACCATTGTTGCGTGAAAATCACGATATAGTAAAATATATTGTTGAGAAAGGAGTTGAAAATGGTTACAGATTCAGTGTTATAACTAATGGTTATGATCTTGATTATTACGAAGATTTATTGACAATAGAAAATTTTATTGATTTTCAGGTCAGTATAGATGGTTGGCGAGAGTATCATAACAGACGTAAATATCATTTTAGAGAAGGTGGGAGCTTCGATAAGGTGATGTCAAATATTGGATTGCTTTTGAAACATGATATTCCGGTAAGTGTCCGTGTTAATACTGAAAGAGGTAATTTTAAAGACATTGACAGGCTTACAGAATACTTCAAAGAAATAGGATATCATGATAATCCCCGTTTTAAAATGTATGTCGCTAACATAGATGAAATAAAAGGGGTAAATAAAGCGAAATCTCTAAAATACATGGGGAAGGAAGAATTTCTTGCAAATCTCAAGGCATCCTCATCCGGATTATCACATTCCCGTGAAGAAAGAATCCACCGAAGTTTCAGTAGGTATTTTAATGGAAGAAAACGCCTTAGTTTTGTTGCGGAAGCTTGTACAGGCCAGACCGGTACTCATCTGTTTGCGCCGGAAGGTGGAATATATACGTGTCTTGAAACAGTGGGGAAGAAGGAACACTCAATAGGTTATTTTAACCGTCCGGCAATAGAGTGGACGGAAGCCCGCAGCCGATGGTTTGGAAAGCATGTAGGCAATAGTGACAATTGTCGAGACTGTAAATATGCACTTTTTTGTGGTGGTAACTGTGCGATAAAGGAGTTTGAGGGAAAACGAGAGACACAGTTATGTTTTCGTTATAGTTCGATACTGAATGATGCTGTAAATAAGGCATATTCAGAATTTTGTAATAATAAACAAGTTTAACAAATGGAAAAACCTAAAAAAGAAGAGCGTATTATTTCGTTAAATGACGATTTGTACGACAGCATGTTTCTGGAGGAACTTGAAGTCCGTCTTGAAACAGATCCATTGCTTCCTGGAGGTCTTATTGACCTTATAGATGATGTAATGGATAGTTGTGAATGTCGAGGCACATATATCTGTGGCTGCAATTCGGAATGTGAGTGCGATGGCACATATATCTGTGGCTGTGATGCCCGCTGTGGTTGTAACGGTGTTCACTGGAGTTAAATAGAGGCAATATGCACCTGTTGATAACAGATGCGTATTGCCCCAATTTAATTTCTGTAATTAATTCTAAGGTTAAAATACAGAAGGTGATGTAACGTTTGAGCATCGTTATGTGTCATATAAAAAACAACCAATCATAATCAATTTAGGTATGAGATTTATTACGACAATTCTGCTGATATTTGTGGCCGTGGGTGCTTCCGGAAAGGGCACATACGGTGGATTTGTACAGGACGCGTCCACAGGTAAACCTGTTACAGAAGCCAAGTGGGAAATCATGAAAAATGATTCAACTGTATTAGGCACACGTTCTGTAGATAATAAAGGATATTGTAAGTTCTCGATAGATGATGGAGCTTATATACTCAGAATCTCGGCTCCGGGTTTTGAGACGGTTACCGGAACACTTAACGTGAAGGACGGGGATATCAACGATAAAATGATAATAGAACTCAAGCGCGCAACCCAATCTGCCTCAGTATCGACGGATTCGCATAAAGGGAACACATTGAAAGGTATAATAGTGTCAGCGGACGGTCAACCCATAGAGTTTGCCTCCGTGAGGCTGCTTGCAGCGGATTCAACGTTTGTAGGCGGGTCGGCCACAGACGGTGAGGGGCGTTTTGAGATCAGCAACAATCAGACAGGAAATTGCCGTGTGATAGTGTCGGCCATGGGTTTTGTACCAAAAACCGTTGATATGGATATCGCCAGAGGCGTAATTGATGCTGGAACTATAACTCTTTTACCGGAAGCGCGTACTTTGGGAGAAGTGACCGTAAAGGGGCAGTCCATGACCCGAGTAGACGGCTATTTGCAGATTATACCGGAAAAGCTGCAGGTAAAGCACGCAGCAACGGGCTATCAGCTGCTCCGTAATGTGATGCTTCCCGGTCTTGTTGTCAATCCGTTCAACGGTAGCGTGACACTTTTCGGCCAGAACGTGTCGCTTTACATAAACGGCGAACCGGCCGAATACCGCATGGTGCAGAATCTCAAACCCAAGGACGTGGAGAAAATCGAATACCATGATGCTCCGGTAGGGCGTTATGCAGGCGACTTCGCCGCAATAAACTTCATAACCCGACAGCAGACAACTGGCGGTTATGTGACATTGGACGCCCAGCAGAGTCTATGCGGATATCTGGATGGCATATACAACGGTTTCGGAAAGATAAATAAAGGTAATACGAATTATTATGTGTTCGGAGGCTACAGAATGCACAACGGGGCTGCAGTTCAGATGGAAAAAAACGAGGAGTTCAATCTGCTTTCCCGCTCGATTGAACGCACTTTCAATTCCATCGGCGGCCGCAACAGAAATTACGGGGAATACGGACAGCTTACCGTGAAGAACAGCGGAGAAGCTCATCAGGTGAGTTTCACGGCCGGGCTTACGGGTGCGCATTCCGTGGCGACATCTTCGGGACGCACCGTGTATTCCGAACCCATAAGCCTTACTCAGCTTACTAACTCGCGGACTGCCAACACTGCGCTGAGTCCGCGAATGAGCTTTTACGGCAATTTCAACGTGAGGGAAAATAACGTACTGGTGACGTCGTTCAATGCCTCGTATACCCATAGCAAATATAATTACCGTTATCGGGCAGACGAGGATGGCGTATTCTCGGATACGAAAGATAAGACCTACAATCTCAGCGCACAGGTGATGTATAGAATGGGTCTCAAACACAACAACAGTCTGCTGTTTTCTCTGAAAGATAATTTCAGGGTCGCTTCGACAGATTACATCGGGACATACGGTTCATGGCAACACATGTGGAACTCCGACATGCTCCTGCTTGCAGAGTACACCCATCGTCTTAGCCAGCAGCTACGTTTCACACTGCGCTCCGGATTATCCATGATAAACACCGGTCTCCATAACTATGACCACGAAAATTACATTTCGCCGGTTGTGTACACTCAGCTCACTTACAATCCGACACGTTCGCAACAACTTAATTTTCGATTTGAAATCAAAAATTCGTCTCCATCACTTTCGGACCGTACTGAAGCCGAGCAGCCCATCGACATGATAATGTCGCGGAGAGGAAATCCGTCGCTAAAAGATGTGAAGCACTACAATCTCAATCTCACCTACAGCACTCAAATCAGGCGCGTGAATCTCGCGTTGCATCTTACCGGCACATATCAGGACAATGCGTTGACCACCGCTTATCTGCCTGAGACCGACAAGTTGGTATTGACAACTTACAATGGAGATTACAAATCAGTGAATTTTACTCCGATGGTGACATGGAAGGTCAGCGATAATTTCTCCTTACAGACCGGAGGTTCTCTGTGTCATTTTGACTACGATAACAAGCTTGAAAAACAACCGTTCAATTTCGCTACCGGAATGGTTAGTCTGATGTATTACTGGCGAAACCTGTCTTTCAACTTGCGGTGTAATTCCACCAGTCGTTACTTTGTGTCTAACTACCAACGTACGTTTGACCCAGCGAGTGTGGAATTTTCCATGGCGTGGATGCACCGTAATTGGCGGATAGATGGCTGGTTCGATACATACGAAAGAGCTAAGGTGAGAAAATGGATTGATGTAAGCGCATATAAGATGTCGCAACGGATGCATGGACGGTTCGCGGCTATGGTCAAGGTAACCTATAGCTTCGACTTCGGTAAGAAAGTGAACCGCGAGCGCATGGAGGCCGACACCTCTATAGACAGCAGTATCCTGAAATAAACAACGATGGCGGCATACACAGACATAGAGGTCAGCGAGCTTGAGAGTTCGGCAAAGGGGGCGCGGTATGTGCTGAGCCACGGCGGAAGGCACTATGAGGCCAACGCCACGGTGGTGGAGCTGCTGCGCACTCTGCAGAGCCACGCCGACGAGGCCGAAGCGATAGCCGACTATGCGGCCCGCAGCGGGGGACGATATTCGCCCGACGAGGTGGAGGCTTTCGTGGCTCAACGGCTCCGGCCCATAGTGGCCGGCGGCGGGGCTGGAAAGTCGCGGCAGTTCCTCTATGAGCGCGAACTGCTTCCGGCGCGGGCCATCGACCGGCTGAGCGACGCGCTGGCGGTTATGTTCACCCCGTGGGTGATGGCGGTGACGGTGACGCTGGCGCTGGGTGCCGACCTCTGGTTCATGCTCACGGCCGACAATCTGCTGAGGGTGGACGGTGGTGTGAGTATCTACGGCGTGGCTGGACTGATGGTGTTTATGTGTGCCTCGTCGATGCTTCACGAGCTGGGCCACGCGGCGGCCTGCAAGCGGATGGGTGTGGCCCACGGAGGAATCGGCTTCGGGATGTATCTGACGTTTCCGGTGTTTTACACCGACGTGAGCCGCGTGTGGCGCCTTCCGCGCAGGAAGCGGCTGGTGGTGAACCTGGCCGGAGTGTATTTCCAGTGCTTCATACTGGCGGGGCTGCTTGTGTGGTATTACGCCGGAGGCGCCTCTGACGACGTTGCCCGCTATCTGATACTGACCATGAATCTGGGATTTGTGCTGACGCTCAACCCGTTTTTCCGCTTTGACGGCTACTGGATAGCGTCGGACGCGCTTGGGGTGCCGAATCTGCGGCAGCGCTCGCGCGAGCTGATAGGCTGGCTGTGGCGCCGCCTGCGCCGCAAGCCGGAGGGCACCCGGCCCTATCTGCTGGGGCTCAGCAGGGGCGCCAAGTGGCTGATGGGAGTGTATGCTGTGGCCGTAAACGCGTTTATGGGCTTCTATTTCTTCTATGCCCTGCCGATGTTTCTGTGGAGTTTCGCGCAGTCGTTCCCGGCCGAGGCCGAAAGGCTCATAATTTATCTGGGCAACGGAATGACGCCCCCATTCTCGCTGCTGCGCAACATTGTGATGCAACTGCTGTTTCTGGCCATGATAGGCTATATGATATGGGGTCTCTCGCGGCCTCTGTGGAAGAAATATGCCGGTAGCAGGGGAAAATAAGGCAGTCACTGCGGCTGCTGCTGTGGCTGTGGCGCTTGCCGCAGGCGTGGCGCTGATGCAGGTAAGGGATCCGTGGCTATTGGTGCCGTGGATGCTTGTGGCTGTTCTGGCCTCGCGCTATGGCTTTTGAGGGAGGGCGTGGAGCGTCGGGGACTGGGAGCGTCGGCCTCTGGCCGTCGATCGGTGGATTTGTTTTTTTGGGTCGGCGGGGACGCCGACCTTCCCAGTGCGGGGACGCCGACCTTCCCAGTGCGGGGACGCCGACCTTCCCAGTGCGGGGACGTTGACCGGTTCGGTGTGGACCTTTATGGCTGGCCGTTACGGGAGTCGGGGGCGGAAGATTGGGGGCAATTCGGGAAAATTGAGTAAATTTGCCTGAAATGTCACAAATAGTGCTTATGAATAAGATTTTGATGTACGCGGCCGTGGCTCTGGCGGCTGCGGTTGCCGGCATGGCGCAGGCCAAGGACCGGACAGTGGAGAAGATTATCGCCGAAGGAACGGCGAATCCGCAGGTGGGCGACCATCTGGATGTGCTTACAGGCCGTTTCGGCGGCCGCCTGGTGGGATCGGCAGCGTTTGACGATGCCGCTGACTGGATGCTTTACAAATATGCCGGCTGGGGCATACCGGCCCGCAAGGAAGAGGCCGGACAGGTGCCGGTGGGCTTCAACCGCGACCACTGGCAGGGAAGGGCCTACGGCGTTGACGGCGTGGACCATCTTCATTTCGCCACTCCCTCCTACACTTCGGGAACGCACGGCCGTCAGCTGGGCCACGTGCTCATAGAGCCGGGCAGCAAAGCCGAATTTGACCGCATGCACGGCAAACTCAAGGGGGCCTGGGTGCTCCTGAAAGGGAAGAGCAACGGTTTCCCAATCAACAAGTCGGCCAAGGGCGACTCTCTGCGTGCGGCCGCGCGCCACTACAATGACTCGGTGTCGGCAATCAATCGCCGCATGATGATGAACAACTACCGCAACGGCACCGATAGCGCCATGATAGCGCTGAAAGAGGAGCCGGCGCTGTTCTACCGCGAGATGTGCGACGCCGGAGTGCTGGGCTTCATCCAGGCCGCGGAGACACCGATAAGGGCTCTCTACGACCGTCCGCTGGTGAACGACACCACCACCACGTTCGACCATCTGCCTACACAGCCTGAAATAAAGCTCGACGAGCATCAGTTTGCCCTGATAGAACGCGCCGCCCGCGAGCGCCGCGACATAATGCTGGAGTTTGACATCCGCAACCATTTCCGTCTCGGGCCGGTGAAATACCACAATATCATAGCCGAGATAAAGGGCACGGAAAAGCCTGACGAATACGTGATAATAAGCGGTCATCTCGATGCCTACGACGTTGGCACCGGCGCCATCGACTGCGGCACGGGCATAGGTCCGATGCTTGAGGCCGCACGCCTGCTTGCATACGCGGGAGCGAAGCCCCGGCGCACCATACGCTTCATAGCTTTCGCAGCCGAGGAATTCGGCCTGCTCGGAGCGCAGGCCTATTGCAAGAAACACAAAAAGGAGCTTGACAAAATATCGCTGGTACTCAATCGCGACGGCGGTCCGGAGCCACCCGTGGGCATAGCCGTTTCCGCCGCCATGGTCGATGACATGAAGAAGGTGTGCGAGCCCATAGCGGGCATCAACCCCGACTTCCCCTTCGAGGTGACCGTGGCCGAGCCGCGCAAACGTCCCACGAAGTTCGGCAGCAACGACGCCACGGTGTTTGCCGTGGAGGGAGTGCCTACATACTATTTCCGCCTGTCCGACGTTGACGGCACCAACTTCAGCTACGGCGAAATCTGGCATACCGAAAACGACATCCTCAACCGCGAGAATCCCCGCTATCAGCAGCATGCCGCCATGGTGACGGCCATAGTGGCCTACGGCATCGCCAACCTCGACCATCAGCTGTCGCGCGAGGGAATGTTTATCTCCGGCGGCGACGACAATTCCAAGAACTGACACCCGACAGACCCCGTACATGGCACGTTTCAGAATCAACATACTCGGATGCGGCTCCGCAACCCCCACTCCGCGTCACAATCCCTCGGCGCAGGTGGTTGACTTCCGCGACACCCTCTATATGATTGACTGCGGCGAGGGCGCGCAGAAGATGATGCGCGCCATGAGCCTGAAATTCAGTCGTCTGAGCCATATATTCATATCGCACATGCACGGCGACCATGTGTTGGGTCTGCCGGGATTGCTCTCCACCCTGGCGCTGCATGAGAAATCCGGGCGCGTCACCGTCCATCTGCCAGCATCGGGGCTGGAGCTCATGCGCTCCGTCACTGGCTACTTCTGCCGCGAGGCCCCTTACGACATAGTGTTCGAGCCGCTGCCTGCCGGCGGAGGCGTGATAATCGACACTCCCGCACTGACCATAAGCTCGTTTCCGCTCTATCACCGCATCCCCGCCTACGGCTTCCTCTTTGCCGAGAAGCCCAAGCCGCGCCACCTCATCGGCGCCATGCTCGAGCATTACGGTGTGCCGGTGGCCGCGCGCCACGCCTTGAAATACGGAGCCGATTTCGTGAGGGAAGACGGTACGGTGATAGAAAACTCGCGCCTCACCACCGCGGCCGACCCCTCGGTGAGCTACGCCTATTGCAGCGACACCATGTTTGACGCCCGCGTGGCCGAGGCCGTGAAGGGCGTCCACACGCTGTATCACGAAGCAACTTACGATGACTCGCTTGCCTCACAGGCCCGCGAGCGCGGCCACTCCACAGCCCGCGAGGCCGGACGCATAGCGGCAATGGCCGGAGCGTCGCAGCTTGTGATAGGGCATTACTCCAACCGATATGACACCACCGACCTTCTCGCCGCGCAGGCACGCGAGGAATTCCCCTCAGTGATTGCGGCCGCCGAAGGAATGAAACTGGATCTGCTATGAATGAAGAAACTACAACTGCCAGAGAATCCGACGAGCGCTTCATGCGCGCTGCCCTCGACGAGGCCAGGCATGCCGCAGAGTCCGGCGAGGTTCCCGTGGGAGCCGTGGTAGTGTGCAAAGGGCGCATAATAGGGCGTGGCCACAATCTCACCGAAACCCTCAGCGACGTGACCGCCCACGCCGAAATCCAGGCCATTACCGCCGCCGCGCAGACCCTCGGCGGCAAATATCTTACGGACTGCACGCTTTACGTTACCGTAGAACCGTGCCTGATGTGCGCCGGAGCGTTGGGATGGAGCCAGTGTCCGCGCATAGTCTACGGCGCTGCAGACCCGCGTCGGGGCTACTCGGCCTTCACTCTCCGCCCGTTTCATCCGCGGGCCACGGTGACCGCCGGAGTGCTTGAAGAAGAATGCGCGGCCCTGATGAAGACCTTCTTCGCCGCTCGCCGCAAATAATGAACATGTGATGTCTGGGAGCGTCGGCCTCTGGCCGTCGGTCTGAGAAGTTGAATATTTTGGTCGGCGAGGACGCCGATCCTCCCAGTGCGCGAATGGTAGGAATCAGGAGTTGCGGGGGCGGAAGAGGCCATCTTCGTAGCCTTGGATGGTGGAGTCGGTGGCGGCACGGAGGAGGCGTTTGGCGGCCCATAGGCAGTAGTCGCGGTTCACTTCCACGCCACAGAAACGGCGGCCGAGCTTGCGGGCCACCACAGCTGCTGTGCCGCTGCCCATGAAGGGGTCGAAAATGCGGTCGCCGGGGCGCGACGAGGCGAGAATGAGTTTGGCATAGAGTTTTTCGGGCTTCTGGGTGGGATGGTCGGTGTTCTCGGGCATTGACCAGAAGGGCACAGTGATGTCGTCCCATAGATTGGACGGACATGTGACGCGGAAATTACCCTCGGGAGATTCCTCCCAGTCTTTCGGGCGACCGTCGACACGGTATGGCGCAATGACGCGGCGACGGATTTTCACGGCTTCGAGGTTGAAATAATAGTCTGAAGGATTCTTCACGGCAAACCATATATCCTCCATAGAGTTTTTCCAGTTGGCGGCGGCTCCGCGTCCTTTTTCGCGCTGCCAGGTGATGCGGTTCATCACCGTGAGGTGTTCTTCAAGCACACGCTGCATAGCCGATCCGCACCGCCAGTCGCCGCACAGGTAGAGCGAGCCGTCGGGCGCGAGTTTGCGGGCCACGCGGCCCAGCCATCCGCGCAGATAGCTTTCGTAATCATCATCCTTCATGGCGGTGAACTTCCGGCCGTGGAAATCCTTCGAGAGGTTGTAGGGCGGGTCGATGATTATGAGGCTGAAATAACCGTCGGGAATCAGGTCGAGGCAGCCGAACAGGTCGGCGTTCACAATCATATCGTCGTGATAACCCGCGCGGAGATCGTCGGCGGAAGATATCAGGGGCTCGAGCGAGGGAATCTCATCCTCGCCGAGAGTCAGTGTGCGGTTGCGTGGTGCTCTTTGACCGGGCATGTGTCCTTTGGCTGAAAATTTGACTGCAAATTATCCTTTTTCCCCGAAACTGCCAAATTTTCGCTAAGTTTGCAGTCGGTAACAGCAGCCTGAGACATGAACAGAATATTACGCACAACCCGAATAGTGGTCTCGATAGTGGCATGGGTGATAATTTCGCTCATGATGTCGTCGTCGGCGTTCACGGTGCCGGTTATAGGGCCGTTCCTGCTCAAGGCTCAGATAGGCACGGCAGTGGCTTCGCTCACGGTTTTCAGCTTCGTGGTGTGGGTGATAATCACGCTCGTGTTCGGCCGCGTCTACTGCTCGAGCGTCTGCCCGTTGGGCACGCTCCAGGACATTGTGGCCCGAGTGGCCGGTTTCGGCACTTCGCGGGAGGGACACCGGCATTACCGCTGGAGCCCCCCGCGTCATTTCACCCGGCTGTTTTTTCTGGCGCTTGCCGTGGCTATGGCGGTGCTGGGAATGTCGGCCATAGTGTCGATTCTCGATCCCGCGCAGATCTATCGTCATATCTGTCGCGGCATAGGCTCGCCGGCTATCCGCTCTCTCGAATGGGCTGCAGGCTATATGGGTATCGCGCCTGAGAAAACGGTAGAGATATTCACGGCATCGGCCGCCTCGACGGCGCTGGCGTTCGTGCTGTTCATAGGCGTGTCGGTAGCGGCGGCATCGGGCGGACGCACTCTCTGCAATACATTCTGTCCCATCGGTACCATGCTGGGATTCGTGGGCCGTTTCTCGATTCTGCAGATGGACATCGACACGGATCTGTGTATCAATTGCCGTAAATGCGAGGATGTATGCAAAGGACAGTGCATAGACCTCACGGACCATGTGGTGGACGGCTCACGCTGTGTGAACTGCTTTGACTGTGTGGACATCTGTCCCAACCGCGCCATACGCTATACCACGCGGCGTCACAGACTGTCGACACCGCTCATGCAGCGAGTGAGCGGCCTGGCCAAGCGTCCCGATCCGGCGCTCGACAAGGAAGGCTGCCTTTCGGCCTCCACACTAAGCGACCCGTTGCAACCCACCTGCGAAAACGAAAAAATCAAGGATAAATGAAACAATATCTTCAGCTGCTCCGCCATATAATGGAAGAGGGCACAGACAAAAACGACCGCACCGGCACGGGCACCCGCTCGGTGTTCGGCTATCAGATGCGCTTCGACCTTTCGGAAGGATTCCCGTTGCTAACCACCAAGAAACTGCATCTGAAATCCATAATCCATGAGCTTCTGTGGTTTCTGAAAGGCGACACTAATGTGAAATACCTTCAGGACAATGGCGTGAGAATCTGGAATGAATGGGCCGACGAGAACGGTGACCTGGGCCACGTGTATGGCTATCAGTGGCGCTCATGGCCCGATTACAACGGCGGATTCATCGACCAGATAACGGAGGCCGTGGAGACGATAAAGAAAAATCCCGATTCGCGCCGTATAATAGTGAGCGCCTGGAACGTAGCCGACCTGCCGGACATGAAGCTGCCTCCGTGTCACGCTCTGTTTCAGTTCTATGTGGCCGACGGACGGCTTAGCCTCCAGCTCTATCAGCGTTCGGCCGATTGTTTTCTCGGCGTGCCGTTCAACATCGCCTCCTATGCGTTGCTGCTTATGATGGTGGCGCAGGTTACGGGACTGAAGCCCGGTGAGTTCATCCATACGCTGGGCGACGCCCACATCTACAGCAACCATTTCAGTCAGGTGGAGGAACAGCTCAGTCGTGAGCCCCGCAAATTGCCGCGGATGGTGCTCAACCCCGATGTGAAGGATATATTCGGTTTCACCTACGACGATTTCAGGCTCGAGGATTATGATCCGCTGCCTCACATCGCCGGCAAAGTATCGGTATGACCGCGCATGTTATGGAAGTGACCGTGATAGCAGCCGTGGCGCGCGACGGTGCCATAGGCATAAAGGGCGATATGCCTTTCCACATCAGCGCCGACCTGCGGCGCTTTAAGCAGATAACCATGGGTAAGCCGCTGGTGATGGGACGGCGCACCTTTGAGTCGCTCCCCGGAGGCGCGTTGCCCGGCCGGCGCAACATAGTGGTGACGCGCAACTCTTCTTTTGCGGCCGACGGTGCCGAGCGGGCCGCATCGCTTGAAGAAGCTCTGAGGATGTGCGACGGCGCTCCGGAGGTGATGATTATCGGCGGCGGCGAAATCTATCGTCAGGCGATGCCGCTTGCAACCAGGCTGGAACTCACGGCGATTGACGCCGATGTGCCGGACGCCGACGTGCATTTCCCGCCCGTAGGCGAGGAATGGGCCGTCACCGAGCAGTCCGACTCCGCCACCGACCCGCGCTCCGGCGCCTCCTACCGCTTCCTTACCCTCCATCGGCGCTGAGTGTTTCCACGGCGCCCCGACGGGTGTCAGAAACTCAGAACCGCGCGGGAACGGCAGAACCGCGTAGACCTTTTTTCAGGCCGATGTCTGCCCTCGCACCCATGGACCGTCGATATCCTTATCGACGGCACTCGTTATTCAGGCTCAGGTTTATCTCGTTTTTTTCTGAAAAGTGCTTTTTCTAAAGAGCGTTTTTGATGTGAAAGTGTTGTTTGGAGAGAGCATCTTGCTTTATTCTATTAAATCCACCAAATAACTTGGGGCCCAAGCTGGCGCATTTTCTGCGGCGGCGCCATTCCCAGGCTTGCCGCAGAGAGAATAGGAATGTCCTTTACCCGTAGCTGGCGCAACGGGTTAGAAAGAAATCGTCGCTCCGCGACGTAGCAATGTCTCGATTGAAATTTTGGGGTGAGGGGTGAATGAAATGGGGGAATAGATTTCGGAATTGTTTTCTTTTTGGTACTTTTGCAGAATAATCATTGACATTTTTACCGTAATAAGCCGTATGCAAACGTTTGAAATGGTAGCCAAGACCTTCCAGGGGCTGGAAGATGTGCTGGCAGAGGAGCTCCGCAATCTCGGAGCCTTGAATGTAGAGCCCGGGCTCCGCATGGTTTCATTTGAAGGAGATCTGGAGATGCTGTACAAAGCCAACCTGTGCTGCCGCACGGCATTGCGGATTCTAAAGCCTATATATAAGTTTATCGCCGACACTCCCGACGCGCTCTACGAAGGCGTGAAGGAATTCGAGTGGAGCAAGGTGCTGTCACCCGACAAGACTTTCGCCATCGATACGGTGGCGAATTCGGAGGAATTCACCCATTCGCGTTTCGTGACCTACAGGGTGAAGGATGCCATCGTGGACTGGTTCCGCGACCGTCTCGGACCGGATGTGCGTCCCGGCGTTAGGCTGCAGGATGCCGATGTGATGATCAATGTGCATATCTCGGGTGAGCGCGTAACGCTCTCGCTTGATTCGTCGGGCGAGTCGCTCCACAAGCGCGGCTACCGTGTGGCACAGACTGAAGCACCCATAAACGAGGTGCTTGCCGCCGGCATAATACTCAAAAGCGGCTGGCGCGGCGACTGCCCGCTGGTAGATCCCATGTGTGGCAGCGGCACATTCCTCATCGAGGCTGCCATGATAGCCACGGGTACTCATCCCGGCATTTACCGCCGTCGTTTCGCTTTCGAATCGTGGGCCGATTTCGATGCCGAACTTTTCGATTCAATCTACAACGACGATTCGCAGGAACGCACCTTCACCCACCGCATAATAGGCGCCGATATATCGCCCAAGGCCATAGCCATAGCCCGCGAGAACATAAAGAGCGCAGGCATGATGAAGTATATAGACCTGGAAGTTAAGCCTCTCGCCCGCTGGGAAGAGGCTCCGGCCGACGGAGTGCTCATAACCAATCCCCCTTACGGGGAGCGTATCTCCGTGGACGACATGGAGGGACTCTACGCGCTCCTTGGCCGTAAGCTCAAGCATGTGTTCGGAGGATATCACGCCTGGATAATCGGCTACCGTGAGGAATACTTCCATAAGATAGGCCTGGCACCGTCGGTCAAGATGCCTCTGCTCAACGGATCGCTGGAATGCGAGCTGCGCGAGTATATAATATTCGACGGCAATATGCGTGACTTCCGCTCCGAAGGCGGCAAGCTGAAAGGCGAGCGTGCCGGTGCCGACTGCAAACCGAAATTCCGCTACAAGAGCGATGAGAAATGGGCTGCCGACGCACGCCGTTCAGGCATGGGAGGCAAGGAGCACCGCTCTGCCGACAAAGGCCGCAAGCTGTCGGCCCTTGAAGAGCGCTATCATGCCGGCAACCGCCAGGACCGTAAAAAAGACCGTAAGGAACGGCGCGAGATTTCCCGCGAGGAATTCTCGGAGAACCCGCTGGCACGCCGCCGCAACGAGGCCGCGCTGAAGAGCCTGATAGGCCGCAAGCCGTCGCTCCCCAAAAGCGAAGGCCCGATGATGCGTCCGCGCCGCGGCTGGAAACGCCCGGGAGCGCAGGGAAATCAGAGCACCGAAAACGATAACAACGAATAACTTGCGATAATATATGAACATTCTTCTGCTCGGTTCAGGCGGCCGCGAATCGGCTCTGGCCTGGAAAATAAGCCAAAGCGAACTTTGTGACAAACTCTTTATAGCTCCCGGCAACGGTGGGACCGGAGCCTACGGCACCAATGTGGCTCTCTCGCCTCTCGATTTCGAGGCCGTGGATGCCTTTGTGGGCGCCAACGGCATAGACATGGTGGTAGTAGGCAACGAGGATCCTCTTGTGGCCGGCATCTACGACTATTTTGCCGGGAAACGTCCCGGACTGCTCGTGGTAGGCCCGTCGAAAGCCGGCGCGCAACTTGAGGGCAGCAAGGATTTCGCAAAGCGATTCATGACCGCACACGGCATTCCCACAGCCCGTTTCCGCTCCTTCACTCAGGAGACGGCCGAGGAAGGATGCCGCTTCCTGGAAGAGCTCAAGCCCCCTTATGTGCTGAAAGCCGACGGCCTCGCAGCCGGAAAGGGTGTGCTGATAATCGACTCGCTTGATGAGGCCAAGAAGTCCCTGCGCGAGATGCTGGGAGGCATGTTCGGCAAATCATCGGCAACGGTGGTGATAGAGGAATTCCTCAAGGGTATAGAATGTTCGGTATTCGTGCTTACGGACGGCAACGGCGGTTACCGTGTGCTGCCCGTAGCCAAGGACTACAAGCGCATAGGCGAGGGCGACACGGGTCTCAATACCGGAGGTATGGGTGCCATCAGCCCCGTGCCGTTCGCCGACGAGACGTTCATGCGCAAAGTGACCGAACGCATCATAGAGCCGACGGTAAAGGGCCTTGCAGAAGAAGGCATCATATACCGTGGCTTCATATTCCTCGGCCTCATAAACGTAGAGGGGGAACCGATGGTGATAGAATACAACGTGCGCATGGGCGACCCCGAGACCGAGGCCGTGATGCTGCGCGTGGATTCCGATCTGGTGCAGCTGATGAAAGCTGCCGCCGAGGGCGATTTAGGCAATCTTCCGCTCCGTCACAATCCGGCAACCGCAGCAACTGTGATGATTGTGAGCGGGGGCTATCCCGGAAATTATCCCAAAGGCAAGGTGATAACCAGTCTTGATAAAGTGACTGATTCCATACTGTTCCATGCTGGCACAAAGAAACTCGACGACGGCACTGTGGTAACCTCCGGCGGACGTGTTATCGCCGTGAGCTCACTTGGCAAGGATATTGCCGATGCCGTGGAGCGCAGCTTCAAGTCGGTAGCCCTTGTGGATTTCGAGGGCAAATATTTCCGCCGCGACATAGGTCGCGACCTGATGAATCTGAAATAAGTCCGGCGAAAGGATGACCGGGAAGGAAAAAGACATATCGCGTTTTCTCCGCTCCCGGGGAGGCTCTTTGCTTATCGGGGCAGTTGGACTGGGAGGTGCATGCGCCGCCGCGCTGTGCGGATGGATTACGGACGTAAAGGCAGCGGCCGCCGACTTCGGCGGCCTGCTCGTGCATTCGGGGCTCCCCTCCATGACGGCGGAACTTTCGCTGGCGCTCTCGGCTGTGGCGATGGTTGCCGTGGCTGTGATGATGGTGCTGGTGAACCGCACGTTCAATCTTCTGCGTACGTCTTCCGTGTTGCTGGGCGGACTGTATCTGCTGATGCAGTGTTCGGTGCCTGAGGTGTCGGCGCGGTTTGTGCCCGGCACGGCGCTTGCTCTGCTCGCGCTCACGGTAATTGCGCTTCTTTATTCATGTTATCAGCGGCCTGACCGAACCCAGACGGTGTTTCTCGCGTTCTTTCTGTGCACGGCGGCATCAATGGTTCAGGCTGCCGCCCTGATATACCTTCCGGTGCTGCTTGCCGGGTGCATACAGATGCGTAGCTTTACTGTGCGCTCGGTTGTGGGCGCGACGCTTGGCGTAGTCACTCCCTTCTGGCTTCTGCTCGGGTTTTATCCGGAAGGTTTCCGCGGGCTTTATCTGCCTGACGTATGGTTCTCGCCGTCGATGTTCCTGACGGGCGATTTCCTCAGTCCGCTGGCCGCTACTGTGGCGTTTTTGCTGGTGTGGTGCACGATAATGCTGATGCACAATCTCTACCGCGTTTATAGTTACAATGCCCGCGCGCGCGCACTCAACGGCCTGATGGCCTCCATGACCGTGGCCACGATGGTGCTCGCCGTGGTGTATTTCGGTGCTCCTGACAGCTATCTGCCTCCGCTGATGTGCTTCACTGCCATTCAGACGGCATTGTTCTTCAGAATAAATTATGAACGCCGCAGCTACATCTGGGTGCTTTCGCTCGCCGGTGTATGCGCGGTGTTATATATATGGAATATATGGATTTGAAAATAGTGGTGGAACGCAACGTTCCATTCATAGCCGATGCGCTCCGTAAAGCCGGAGTAACCGTCACGGAACTGGCCGCAGGAGAGATTGACCGCGCGGCCATGGCCGATGCCGACGCGCTGGTGACGCGCACCCGTACGCGCTGTGACGCCTCGCTGCTCGAAGGATCGCGGTGCACGCTCGTGGCATCAGCTACGATAGGTCTTGACCATGTGGACTGCGAGTGGTGCCGCAACGCAGGCATAGAAGTGGCAAATGCTCCGGGATGTAATGCGCCAGGGGTTGCCCAATATGTGATATCCACGCTTGTGGCCGCTTTCGGTCCGGAGTTATCGGGGCGCACGCTCGGAGTGGTAGGTGTGGGGCATGTAGGCTCCATAGTTGCCCGCTGGGCACGTCAGGCGGGAATGGAGGTTCTTGAATGCGATCCTCCCCGACAAAAGGCCGATGGTGGTGATTTCACCGATCTTGCCACTGTCGCCGCCCGGGCTGACGCGATAACATTCCATGTGCCGATGACGCATGAGGGTGAGGATGCTACCTGGCACCTGGCCGATGAACGCTTCTTCAGCCTCCTGCAGAAAAAGCCGCTCATAATCAATACGGCCCGCGGCGCTGTGATTGACAATAAGGCGCTGCTGAAGGCTCTTGACAGTGGCCTTGTGGGCAAAGCCGCCATAGACTGCTGGGAAGGTGAGCCCGAGATATCCCTCGAACTGCTGCATAAGGCGTTTGTGGCCACACCGCATATCGCCGGATATACACGCAGCGGAAAGGCGAGGGCCTCACAGATTGCCCTTGAGGCAATCTGCCGACATTTCGGACTGTCCGGGCTCTCTATCGACGAGCCTGTGGCTCCGTATGCTCCCGACGACCTGACTACACAGGAAATAGCCGAAAGCTACGACCCGATTGCCGACAGCGAGCCCCTGCGGCGCGATCCCGGCGCATTCGAGACTCTGCGCAACACTTACGTGCTGCGCCCCGAAGGCGGCGAGAACCGCGTGGGCTGAGAGAAAACCGGTCATAATAAATTGTCGGAGAGAAATTGAACTTTACAATCTCGAAAATTGTAGTTATCTTTGACAATCGTTGTTATATAATATCAAGATGACCTCTAATATAAGTGATACGATTGTGTCGGTCGGGGTGGATGATCCCGATGCACGGTTGTTCGAGAATCAGTATGCGTTGCCTCATGGCATGAGCTACAACTCGTATGCGCTGCTCGGCGAGGGCGGCGACGATATCGTTGTTCTCGACAGTGTGGAGGCCGGTTCCGGAGAACAATGGATAAGGCAGACCGAGGAGGCTACGGGAGGTAAGGCTCCGCGATGGCTTGTGGCCCATCACGCCGAGCCCGACCATACAGCCAATATAGTGGCAGCGCTGAAGCGCTGGCCCGGCTGCACGCTTGTGGCGTCGCAGAAATGCCTGGACATGATTTCCAATTTCTACCCCGCTTTTGATTTTTCAGGGCGTACGCGTGCCGTAAAAGAGGGCGATATCCTTGATGCGGGAACTCACCGGTTGCGTTTTATCTCCGCCCCCATGATTCACTGGCCGGAGGTGATGATGAGCTACGACGAGACCGAAAAGGTGCTGTTCTCGGCCGACGGTTTCGGCCGCTTCGGGTCGCTGCAGTATGACCCAGTGCACTGGGTTGACGAGGCCCGGAGATACTACTGCAACATAGTGGGGAAATACGGCCCGATGGTGCAGTCGCTGCTCAAGAAAGTATCCGGTCTGGAAATCCGATATATCGCTCCGCTTCACGGACCGGTGCTCAAGGCTCCGGTTGACCGTGAACTGGATCTCTATAACCGCTGGAGCACTTATACTCCGGAAACCCGCGGGGTGATGGTGGCCTACGCCTCTATCTACGGCAACACCGCGGCCTGTGCCCTTCGGCTGGCCGAGATGCTGCGTGAGCGTGGCTGCGGCGAGGTGTATACCGCCGACCTTACCGTGGGCGAACCCTCCGAGGCCGTGGGACGCGCGTTCCGCTACGGCACAATAGTGCTCTGCGCTCCCACATACGATGCGGGAGTATATCCGGCGATGAAAAACTTCCTGAGCCGGCTCGTGTCGAAAGGTATCCGCAACCGCAGGATAGCATTGGTGCAGAACGGTTCATGGGCTCCGGTAGCCGCCTCGGTGATGCGCAAGATGCTTGAGGATCAGCCGGGAATGGAATTTCTGGATCCTGTGGTGACCATTCGGTCTTCCATGAAGGAGAGTGACCTTGCAGAGCTTGGCAGGCTTGCTGATGCGGTGACCACCTTATAAAAATGACCTGAATTCAAGAACTACAATAACCTCTAAACAAACTTATTATGAAATTTTTAACCAACGACAAACTCGTGATTGTAGGCGCTGCCGGCATGATCGGCAGCAACATGGCCCAGACGGCACTTATGCTCGGCCTTACTCCCAACATCTGCCTCTATGACGTTTTCAGCGCCGAGGGCGTGGCAAAGGAAATGCGTCAGTGTGGCTTTGACGAGGCCAACATCACCAGCACAACCGATGCCGCCGAGGCATTCACCGGTGCCAAATACATTATTTCCTCTGGCGGTGCTCCCCGTAAGGAAGGCATGACCCGTGAGGATCTTCTTGTAGGTAACTCCAAAGTAGCAGAGGAGCTTGGCCAGAACATCAAGAAGTATTGCCCCGATGCAAAATTCCTCGTGGTTATCTTCAACCCCGCTGACATCACCGGTCTTGTGGCCCTTATCCACAGCGGTCTGAAGCCCAATCAGGTGGCTACTCTCGCCGCTCTTGACTCAACCCGTCTCAAAGAGGCTCTCGCCCTCCACTTCGGTGTTGGCCAGAGCGTGGTCAAGAATGCTTACACCTATGGTGGACACGGCGAAAAGATGGCCGTATTCGCAACTCCCACCACTGTTGACGGTGTGAAACTCACTGACATCATCGCCGGCAAGGAGAAAGTGAATGGCAAAGGTCTCAGCGAGATCGAATGGGAGCAGATGCAGAAGGAAGTTACCCAGGGAGGTGCCAAAATCATCGAGCTCCGTCGCCGCAGCTCCTTCCAGAGCCCCGCTTATCTCTCTGTGAAGATGATAGAGGCTGCAATGGGTGGCGAAGAGTTTGAATATCCTGTAGGCTGCTATGCCGACACCGCACGTTTCAACCACGTGATGATGGCTATGCCTACATGCATTACCAAGGACGGCGTCTATGCAAAATCCATCGTAGGCACTCCCGCCGAGATGGCAACACTGCAGGCAAGCTATGAGCACCTCTGCAAGATGCGCGATGAAATCATCAGCATGGGTATTCTGCCCCCTGTAAGCGAGTGGCATACTCTTAATCCCAACATCGACTGATAAACGAGTGGGATAAAAATAACCGGCGGCCGGTTACCTCGGAATTTCGGGTAACCGGCCGCCGTCGTTTTTTTTCGGTGTCGGAGTTTTCAGAATTTGATGCCGATGCCAGCGTAGACGGAGTGTGTGAGACGGTCAGTGTCCACGGGCTGGTCATAGCGGCTGTATGGGCGCCCCGAGTATAGGGAGAAGTTGGTACACTCATAGCCGAGTACGAAGAAGCCTATCCCGAACTGGAAATTGAAGCCGGCTTTCACGTCCCAGCATACGGTGCGGGCGTCTTTGCTTCCGCTGGCGCCGGGAGAGAGCGTGAGTCCGGGCTCGGCAAACAGGGACAGGCCCGAATCAGGCTCGCGGAATGGAACGATGCGCGGGGTGCGGAACACCAGTGCCGGAGTGAAACGGACACGGATGGCGTAGTCGTCGGGGTTGCTCCAGCAGTCGCAGTCGTCAAACGCCTTTATCTCGCCGTTGGTTCCGAATGTGAAGCGCAGACCGAAACAGTCGGAAGGGAAATAGCCTATGCCCATTTCCAGCTGATAGCCGTCGGTGTTCAGTCCGGCATTGAAATTGAATTCACCGCGCAATAGGTTGCCATCCACAACGATAGACTGGGCAGAAGCACTCAATGCGCCAAGCAGTGTGATGATAAGTAGGATACGTTTCAGCATACAGTTTTTAGATTAAGGTGTTTCGCAAATATATGGAATAAATCCGTATATTTGTGATAATAATAGCAATTAAACTGAATATAGTCCGAAATAATTATGTTTTCAGGAATAGTAGAAGAGGCTGCCCTTGTGACGGGCGTGCACGATGAAGGCGGCAACCGCCATCTGAGAGTGAAATGCTCATTCGCCGATGAGCTGAAGATAGACCAGTCGGTGGCACACAACGGTGTGTGCCTGACAGTGGTGGAACTTCATCCCGAGGATTCATCCTATACCGTGACTGCAATCCAGGAGACACTTGACCGCTCCAACCTGGGCTTTCTCACCGAGGGGTCGCTGGTGAATCTGGAGCGTTCCATGATTATGAACGGACGGCTTGACGGCCATATAGTGCAGGGCCATGTGGACTGCACGGCCACATGCACCGGAGTGGAGGAAGTGGACGGCAGCAAATATTTCCGGTTTACCTATAATATCACTCCCGAGCTTGCCGCCAAGGGGTATATGACGGTGGAGAAAGGCTCGGTGACGGTGAACGGCGTAAGCCTGACGGTGTGTGATTCAGAGCGCGATTCATTCCGCGTGGCTATCATTCCCTATACTTTCGAGCATACCAATTTCCGTAGTATTCAGGAAGGCTCGCTGGTGAATCTGGAATTCGACATAATAGGGAAGTATCTGGCACGTCTGGCAGGATTCACATGTGGTGATTGATCAGGCTGCAGGGGTCGGCCGGCAGTAACTTAGCGGTTGCTTAATCAATAGTAACCGCTATGGAAACATTTCATTTTTCACCTGACTTGCTCAGAAGCCTCGCATGGCTGCTCGCGCTCCTTGCCGTGGACTATCTGGGTGTGATTGTGGCTGTGTGCGTGGATTTGCACAGCGGTCTGCGCAAGGCATCCCGACTCGGCCAGCCCAGGACTTCGCGCGGCTACCGCCGGACAGTCGACAAAGGTCTGCGCTATCTTGCCACTCTTCTGTCGCTGACGCTCGTCGACGTGATTATGTCGCTGTCGGCCATGTGTCTGCGCTCTATGACCGGATGGAACATACCCGTAATGCCGCTTCTGACTACTTCCGGCGCATTGTTCATGATGCTCGTCGAGGCTAAAAGTGTGGTTGAGAATCTGCATTCCGAGGCCGATCTGCGCGAGGCCGCGCGTACACTCTCGCGCCTGCTTTCCGACAGGCGCCTTCATGAAATAGCCCGCCGTATCATTGAGCGATAGACGTGTGTAATTGAAAACAAATTGGGCGGAGAGTCAAAATCACCGGATTCGGACTCTCCGCCCAATTTTTATAACGGTTCACATTGGCGGCTACCGTAAGAGATTTGGTGCGGATTTATTTCTTTTTCTGGGAGAAAAGCCATGGAAGGAAATCGGGGCGGTTGAACGCCGGATTCCACGAGTCGTGGGGAGTTCCGGCAAATTCGATATACTCGACTTCGGCACCCGCATCTTTGAGCGCTTTGTAAGCCTTCCTGCTCCAGATGGTGGGCACGCTATCGTCGTTGGCGCCGTGGAATATGCGGAATCTGACATTTTTGGCAGCCGGCAGACGCGTGGGGTTCACAGCTCCGCAAATCGGTATGGCGGCTGCGAACAGATCGGGGTGACGGCACACGAGGTCAAACGTTCCCATGCCTCCCATTGAAAGCCCCGTAATGTAAAGGCGGTCGGTGTCAATAGGATAGTCGGCCACGAGTTTTTCGATCAGGCATATGATGGCTTTTTCGTTCTTACTCTCATCCGGTGTCTCAGCGTTGTCGTTGAAGGAGTTCTGCTTGTTATATTCAGCCCACCGTTCGCCGGCCGGACACTGGGGAAAGATAACGAATGCCGGGTATTTAGTCATGTTTACCGGATTGGAGAAAACCGAGCCGCCATGAAACAGCTGCGACTCATTGTCGGCGCCACGCTCGCCGGCGCCGTGGAGGAACACCACGAGAGGGTATTTCTCCTCAGGATTGATTTTTTCAGGTTTCAGCATGCGGTAGGACAGGACGGTTCCGGCCTTGTCGGTGAATGACTCGCGGCTGTAGGCATCGTTGAGACCCGGCGACACAGCCGACGCCGATAAAAAGTTGACGGCACAGAAAACGGCTGCCAGAAGCAATTTTGTTTTCATGGTGATAATAATGGTTTTGTTGTATATGCAAATGTAGCAAAACCACATAATCCATGCAAATACTTCAGTGTGTTGATGTGTGTGTTTGCGATTGTTTTCAGCCGCGTGATTCTATGCCGTGTTTTTTGAGGAAACTGAGGGTGTCGCGATAACCGCTTTCGTAAACATCCTCGATGCCTTTTAGGTCGAACACTTTGTAACGGGCAATGTCGTCGGTGCGCACAATCATGTCGCAGAGGGCCATGTCGCCGAGAGCGTTTGTCTTGGTGACGAGCTCATAGCTTCGGAGTGCCACCGACACGATGCCTTTTTTCTCGGCAGGAGGAGCCAGAGGCGAACAGTTGATGCCGATGAGAAAGCGGCATTTGTTGCGTATGGCCCATGCGGGAAGATTGTGGAGCAGGCCGCCGTCAACGTAACGTACGCCGTCTATCACCACCGGATCGAAAACTATGGGGATGCTGCATGATGCCACCACCCGCTCGGCAAGATTGCCTTTGGTGAAGGCCACCGGGCGGCCGGTGTCGTAGTTGGTGGCGCACACCACCGTGGGTATCGGCAGTTCCTCGATGTTCCGGTAAGGAACAGTATCCTCTATGAATTTCCGGAATCTGCCAAGATTGAAAAAGCCGGAGCGGGGCACGTTGAATTCACAGAAGTCGGAGAACCTGGCGGAACTGAACTTCTCGAACACCTCATCGGGACTGATTCCGGCCGAATACATTGTAGCCACAACGGAGCCTGCGCTCACACCGGCGATAATATCGGGCTTTAGTCCCACGCTGTCAAGGGCCTTTATCGCCCCTAGATGGGCGAAGCCTCTTGCGCCGCCGCCGCTGAGGGCGAGGCCAACACGGAACTTAGGTCGGGGAGTGCGGGATATTTTGAAGCCGAACATCTGTGAAAATGCGGTTAAATGATGGAAACGGAAGTGAAAAAGTTGGATTTTTACCTAATAACACTCAAAAATAGCAAAAAGATGCGGGGGAACACCGTAAATGAGGGCACAAAATTAGGGATTTCGTTAAATATCTCATAAATAGTTAGTAACTTTGTGCGAATTTTTGAGAAGACTACGAAAATAGAAAACAATAAGAAAGTTTATGCTTAATCCAATTAAAAAAACCATCGCGCTTCCCGACGGCCGCACCATCACGCTGGAGACCGGCAAGCTGGCCAAACAAGCCGATGGAGCGGTAGAATTGCGCATGGGCAACACCATGATGCTGGCCACCGTGGTATCAGCCAAGGAAGCTGGCGAAGGCGTTGATTTCATGCCCCTGACAGTAGAGTACAAAGAGAAATTTTCATCGTTCGGGCGTTTTCCCGGCGGCTTCCTCAAGCGCGAAGGCCGTGCTTCCGACTACGAAATCCTTACATCGCGTCTTGTAGACCGCGTTCTGCGCCCGCTCTTCCCCGATAATTATCACGCAGATACATTCGTAAACATCACTCTCTTCTCGACCGACGGCGTCGATATCCCCGACGCTCTCGCCGGCCTCGCAGCCTCAGCCGCGATTGCCGTGAGCGATATCCCATTCAACGGGCCCATCTCTGAAGTGCGTGTGGCCCGCATCAACGGCGAATTCGTTATCGACCCCACCTTCGAGCAGCTTGAGAAAGCCGACATGGACCTGATGGTAGGCGCAACCTACGACAACATCATGATGGTGGAAGGCGAAATGAACGAGGTTTCCGAGCAGGAACTTCTGGCTGCCCTGAAAGCCGCCCACGACGCCATCAAGGAGCAGTGCAAGGCTCAGATGGAGTTTGCCGAGGAAGCAAAAGCCACTGTGAAGCGCGAATACTGCCATGAGGTGAACGACGAGGACCTCCGCAAGGACGTGCACGACAAATGCTACGACAAAGCCTACGCCATAGCCAAGGCCGGCAGCGCCGACAAGCACTGGCGCAACGACAGCTTCGACGCCATCTGCGAGGAATACATAGAATCGCTTCCCGAAGAGGAACGCGAGGAGAAAGCTCCGCTCGTAAAGCGCTATTACCACGACGTTGAGAAAGAGGCTATGCGCCGCTGCGTGCTCGACGAAGGTATGCGTCTCGACGGCCGCAAGACCACCGAAATCCGTCCTATCTGGGCTGAAGTAGACTATATCCCCGGCCCTCATGGATCGGCAGTGTTCACCCGCGGCGAGACTCAGGCTCTCGCCACAGTGACCCTCGGCACCAAGCTCGACGAGAAGATTGTGGACGACGTAATCAATCAGGGCCGTGAGCGCTTCCTGCTTCATTACAACTTCCCGCCCTTCTCCACCGGCGAAGCCAAGCCCCAGCGTGGCGTGGGACGCCGCGAGATAGGCCACGGCAATCTTGCCCACCGTGCCCTCAAGAGCATGTTCCCCGAGGATTTCCCCTATGTATGCCGCATTGTCAGCGACATCCTTGAATCAAACGGCTCCTCTTCCATGGCAACCGTGTGTGCCGGAACCCTCGCGCTGCTCGACGCAGGCGTGAAGATGAAGAAGCCTGTGGCAGGCATAGCCATGGGTCTAATCTCCGACGGTACCAAATATGCTATACTCAGCGATATTCTCGGCGACGAGGACCATCTGGGCGACATGGACTTCAAGGTGACAGGAACCAAGGACGGTATCACTGCCACCCAGATGGACATAAAGTGCGACGGACTCAGCTATGAGATTCTCGAGCGCGCCCTCAACCAGGCCCGCGACGGACGCCTTCACATACTCGGCATTATCAACGATACCATACCTGCACCGCGTGAGGACTACAAGCCTCACGTGCCCCGCATCGTCACCATGCTCATACCCAAGGAGCTTATCGGCGCTGTGATTGGCCCGGGCGGAAAGGTGATCCAGGGTATCCAGGAGGAGAGCGGCGCCACCGTAAGCATCGACGAGATAGAGGATGGCGGCTACATAGAAGTTGCCGCTTCCAACAAGGAGTCGATCGACAAGGCTCTCGCCATGATCAACGCCATAGTGGAACTTCCCGAAGAAGGCAAGGTCTACAAAGGCAAGGTGCGTTCCATACTGGAATTCGGCGCATTTGTAGAGTTCATGCCCAACCGTGACGGCCTGTTGCACATCTCGGAGATTTCCTGGAACCGTCTCGACGACATGTCGGCATCCGGACTCAAGGAAGGCGACGAGGTGGAAGTGAAGCTCATAGAAATCGATAAGAAGACCGGTAAATACCGTCTGTCGATGCGTGCGCTTCTTCCCAAGCCCGAAGGATATGTGGAGCGTGAGCGCGCACCGCGTCAGCCCCGTGGAGAACGCGGCGACCGTGGTGACCGTCGTCCCCGTCGCGAAGGCGGTGACCGCCGAGAGCGCGGCGACCGCGGACCCCGCCAGCCCCGCAACGAAGAGTAATCTTACTGAATAAAAAAATGAGGCTGTCTAACAAGTTTTAG
>LUJP01000082.1 GCA_001689535.1 Bacteroidales bacterium M5 | reverse complement strand
TCTATTCAGTTGAGCTAAGGAGCCTTTCGGGCGTGCAATCTTTTTCGTGATTGCGAGTGCAAAGTTACGCGTTTGATTTGAAACAAGCAAATATTTTTGAAAAAATTCGCTAATTTTGCGCATAAGTCAGTAAAGAATTGTCATTATTCCTGTCATGCAAAGAATCATTGTATCCGCAATGCTTGCCTGCGCCGTGGCGTTTGCGCCCACGGGCTCCGCTTCCGATAAGATTGTAATACTCCATACCAACGACACTCACAGCCAGCTGATGCCCGATGACAAAGGCCGCGGGGGCATAGCCCGACGGAAGGTACTGGTCGACAGCGTGCGCGCCGTGAATCCGGCGACCATTCTTGTCGACGCCGGCGACGCAGTGCAAGGCACTGCATATTTCACCCTGTTCAAAGGCAACGCCGAAAGTGATGCCATGAACGCTCTCGACTACGATTTTCAGATAATCGGCAACCATGAGTTTGATAATGGACTTGAGGAGTTTGCCCGTTACTGGAAGCGCGTAAAGGCCACTCCCCTCGCCACCAACTACGACTTTACCGGCACCCCTGCAGAAGGCATTTTCCGACCCTGGGCTGTAAAAGAAATAGCCGGACACCGTATAGGCTTCATGGGAATAGGGCTCGACCCTCATGGGATGGTTGCCGATACCAACTTCAAGGGAATGCGCTATATCAATGCCATCGAAGCCGCCAACGCAGTGGCATGGGTGCTCCGGAATATCGAGAGAACCGACCTTGTGGTGGCGCTGACTCATATCGGCTATAACGACCCTGAGCGTGTTTCCGACGTGGAACTGGCCCGTTCCAGCCGCGATATCGACATTATAATAGGCGGTCACAGCCATACGGCCATTAATCCTGCCGACAGTCTCTCGCCCGCTTCTGTGGTTGAAAACTCATTGGGGAAACCCGTGCTCATTACCCAGACGGGCAAATCGGGCCGCTTCCTCGGCGAGATTACCATTGACTCCATAGGCGCACTCCCCTCCTACCGCCTCATTCCGGTCGATTTCCGCCTCGACTCACGCATTGATTCGTCCCTTACGGCCGTAATAGAACCATACCGGGCCGATGTCGACTCGGTGATGGCTATCCGCATCGGCACCGTGAAAAGCGATATGGATCAGAACGAAATGACAAATTTCATGGCCGATTTCGTAGCCTCGGAAGCGAGAAGACTCACGGGTAAGAAAGTGGACCTGGCGATTGTGAACAAAGGGGGCGTGCGCGGCACGTTCTCACGCGGAGCGCTAACCGTAGGCGACGTGATGCAGGTGTTCCCGTTCGACAACCGGATAGTGGTACTTGAAATCAAGGGTTCCGACCTTCTGGACAACCTCAGGTTAATGACACGCACCGGCGGCAACGGACTAAGCCGCGAGGCCGAGGTAGTGTTCTCGGGCCGCGATAAAGTGGATTCGGCCAGGATAAACGGCAAAGAAATAGACCCTGAACGCACGTATACACTCGCCACAATAGACTATCTGGCCAACGGAGGCGACTACATGGTGCCGCTTACCCGTGGAAAGCGCGTAGCCACCAGCGATGACATCATCTACACCGACATGATCGAGGTTTTCAGCCATGGCGCCATGAAAGGCCGCACGCTCAAAGCCGACAGCACAGTGAGGATGCACGAGCCCTGACTCACTCCAGAAACACCAGATAGACAGCGCCCACAAGCAGCACTGCGGCGGCAACGTGGTTCCACCGCAAATGGAAATCGCTGAATGCAAGCATGCTGAAGATAATAAACACCACGAGCGTTATCACCTCCTGGATTACCTTGAGCTGCATCAGCGAATAAGGGCCGCCGTTGCCCTGGAAACCTATGCGATTGGCGGGAACCTGAAAGCAGTATTCAAACAAGGCGATAAGCCATGAGAACAGTATCACGGCGTAGAGAGGCCAGTTGGCCGACACGCCTGTCTGCGAGAGTTTCAGATGACCGTACCATGCGCAGGTCATGAAAACGTTTGATACTATCAGAAGTATTATGGTGGTTACCCATGGACTCATTTCGAAGAAGTAAGGAATTCTATAGCGGTATCAAGAATGGTGTCGTGGCCCTGCAGGGCGTCAAGCGGATCCATATCCACAGCAAAACCCTCGGTAGGCTCCACGCCGAATTCCGTGGGATTGCCCATGGCGTCGAGTATCGGGCACGCCGAAAATCTCACTCCCCATCCGTTGGGCAGCTCAGAGCTGTATGGCATGCCGGAACCGCCGCCTGTAGTGGCTCCGATTATGGTCACGCCCGGAATATACTTCATTATCGACACGAAGTTGTTGGCGGCCGAGAATGTTGAGCGGTTCGTAAGCACCACCACAGGCTTGGCCCATCCGAAATGCGCCGATCCGGCAGGATAGTAATAGAACGGCTCGGGGCGCGAGAAATCGTCATGTCCAGGTCCGGTTTTATGCTGCATATAGCCGGCGAGGGTCTTTTTGTCGATAAACCGGTTCACAAACATCTCCACGTTGGTGAGGTCGCCCCCGCCGTTGTCGCGCACGTCGATTATCAGGCCGTCGGCACCGGCGAAATACAGCATTATATAGTCCATGTTTCCCTCTCCGAGCGACGAAGTGAACGACGAATAATGCATATACCCAATATTGTTGAGCAACATGCCATAGTCAATCGCTCCGAGCGATATATACTTGAAGTTGAGATAATGCTGCTGTATCAGACGGGCGTCGTAGTTCTGCGGATAGCCGCTCCACCATCCGCGGTAATAAGAGGTGGCGAACGGCGAACTCAGGTTGGTGTGGCCGTCGCGCAGCTCGTCGAGCATCTCGGCACAGAGGTCGAAGAACGCACGTCGCTGCATCTTTGGATACACACGTGACGCATAGCGGTCGTGGACCTCGTTCCAGTCCACTCCTTTTTCCTTGAAGAAGCAGTAATGCTCATCGAGCACCGTCCACAGAGCCTCGAAGTTGCCGCGGTTGTCGTTCTCGTATTCGTCGATATGGTGGCAGCCGCAGAGTGCAGCCACAGCGGCGATAGCCACCATTATTCTATAAATTGTCTTCATTTTCAATAAGTGGCTGAGATTATACGTGCATCGGCTGAGAGGCCCTTACGCGGATTGAGCGACATCCATTCGCCCGAAATACCCACTACGAAAGCATGGGTGAACACATGGGTCACTATATCGTTGACCTTTGAGGAGAAAATGCGTCCGGAATATCCCAGGCGAAGCGATGTGCCCCCGAGCGCGAGGTCGGCAGTGAGATGATTGTCGAGCAGGAAGTAGTTGCCCCACCAGGCAAAGTGAGCCAGTCCGGAATGATTGCCTAAGTAAATCTCGTAATAAAGTTCGCCGTAATCGGGCGAGAAGAATACGCCGGCCACCGGGAGCACGGGCTGGTAACGCAGCGTCAGAGGCCGCCCCAGGACTGTTCCGTTCCACGCCGCGTAGCCTGTGGCGTTGACGGTGAACGCCGCCTTTGCCGAGACGGGATTGTTGCCGTTACGACCGAGATAAAGGGCGCCACCGTTGATTGATGCCGAGCCGCCGAAACCTGCTGAGAAGCCCTGCGGCAGTCTCCAGCGGCGCATCATGCCCCAGCGGAACTCAAGCATGGCGTCCCACATTGTGGCGTTTCCAGCCGGATTCACGGTATGATTGAGCGTAAGGCGCGTATCGAGTTGCATCACCCACCGCTGCGGATCAAACTTCATGGCCTGCCACCGCTGGTAGTCGAGGCCGAAATGCTGCCCGTTGTATTTAAGGGGCGTAAGGTAGGTGTCGGCAATATGGGCCGAACCGGCTTCGAGGGTATAGGCCGAGAATACGGGTCGCACGGTCTCGCCGTCGTCCGCCCTCACTGCGGCAGGAAGCAAGACGGCCGAGGCCGTCAGGAGCAGTGTCAGAAATCTACGCTTTGACATTGTTTTATAGCTTTGGCATTATGGTGATTATGCGGTGGGAACCATCCGGAAGCATCAGAATATACGCTGCTGGCCGGTGATTTCGTCGCGGACTTCCTCTTCCGATTTTCCGTCGTCCACGTCCGGAATATCAGTGGTTTCGGGAGCGTCGGCAGGATTTTCAGCATCATCCGGTTCTTCGGCCTCCTCGCCTCCGCCCAGCGGTTCAAGCTCGCGGATTTCGGCTATTTCGTAGTTGGTGATACGTTTGCCTTTGGCTTTGAACGATTTCACGGCAATAAATTCCGAGGCAATGATTTCCAATGGCTCACGGAACGAATCGCCTCCGCCGAACACCACCTCAAAACGTGCTCCTGGAGCATCACTCAGAGCTATGAGAGTGGATGCGGCACTGTCGCCCACAAACCTCTGGCGGCGGTTTGACGGCTCGAAGGTGAACCGTTTCATATACGGCAGCCCTTTCTGGTCGGCATCGTAGAGCAGAGCGGTCCACACATGCTTGGGGCGGAAGAGCTCTATGCGCATTATCCCCTCGTCGAAGTGGTTGCCAGCATCGAAGGTGGTAGTATAGAATTCACCCGATTTCATTATCACAAGCACAAGGTCGGTGGGCCCGAACTCACCCAGATAGTCACCGCGGCCGTCGTAGTTCAGGCGCAGCACATCGGGATCGAACCATACCTCCCGTCCGCCCAGGGTAGAGGTGCCTTTCTCTTTCAGCGACATGCGGTGAACCTCGTTCTTGGTCACGAGATTTCCAAGTGCCGAGCGGCCCTTGATAGCCAGTTTGCTGAAATCCACGTCAATGAAAAGGCTCTTGAGCCTTCCCTTGGGCTTGAGAGTGACTTTCACCACCTCGGCCTCGCCGTTGGGGTTGGCTGTGAACCAGGTGACGCGCGAGCCGGGCAGACCCTGCGTGATATTGTATTCGCGGTCGCGGGTGATGCCAGTGACGCTGAATCGCTTCATGTAATATGGACCTCCCTTGCCGTTCTGATAGATGACGTTGTAGATGGTGCGAGAATCGCTGCGGCGGAACACGCCCACATGGAGCACGCCGTCGCCCACAAACATCTTCTCCTGCACTTTGGATATACGGTAGCGGCCGTCGCGGTAGAATATTATCAGGTCGTCGAGCGAGGAGCAGCTGCACAGGTATTCGTCTTTTTTAAGCGCCGTGCCCACGAATCCTTCCTTGCGGTTGATATATAGCTTCTCATTTGCCTCCACCACGTTCGAAGCCTCGATGGTGTCGAAGTTGCGGATGACGGTGAGACGGGTGCTGTCGTGGCCGTATTTCTCCTTGAGACGTTCATACCAGGCTATGGTAAAGTCGGTGAGGTTGTCGAGGTCGTGCTGCAGCGAGGCAATCTTGTCGCGCATGGCAGCCATTGCGGCCTCGGCCTTGTCGGAGTTGTATTTGAGGATACGGCCCATTTTTATCTCGAGCAGGCGTTCCATGTCGGCGAAGGTGATTTCGCGTATCATCTTTTCGCGCCAGGGATCGAGACGTTTCGAGATATGCTCTATGGCCATCTCTTTCGAGGAGCTTTCCTCGAATTCGCGGTCTTTGTAGATGCGTTCCTCTATGAATATGCGTTCGAGCGAGGCGAAGTGCAGCAGTTCGCGCTGTTCGCCCATCTGTATCTCCAGTTCGCGGCGCAGGATATCGCGTGTGGATTCCACACTCGCGCGGAGGACGTCGCTCACGCCTGTGAACACCGGCTTGTTGTCGGAAATCACGCAGCAGTTGGGCGACAGCGACAGTTCGCAGTCCGTGAAGGCATACAGGGCGTCTATTGTCTTGTCGGACGATGTTCCGGCCTGCAGATTCACGATTATCAGCGCGGTATCGGCGGTGTTGTTGTCGATCGAGCGCAACTTTATCTTGCCCTTTTCGCCGGCCTTGGTTATCGACTCTATGAGCGAGTCGGTGGTGAGGCCGAAAGGAATCTCGGTAATGGCAAGTGTCTTGGAGTCGATTTTTTCGATTTTGGCCCTCACTTTCACGCGTCCGCCGCGGCGCCCGTCATTGTAACGGCTCACGTCTACCAGACCGCCGGTGGGAAAGTCGGGATAGAGCGTAAATGCCTCTCCCCGCAGACATGCCACGGAGGCATCAAGAAGCTCGTTGAAGTTATGGGGCAGTATCAGCGACGAGAGACCTGCGGCGATACCGCTTGCTCCCTGCGAGAGCAGCAAGGGGAATTTCACAGGGAGTGTCACCGGTTCCTGCTTGCGGCCGTCGTAGGTGGGAGTCCACTCGGTCACCTTGGAGTTGAACAGGGTGTCGAGCGCGAACGCCGAAAGACGTGCCTCGATATATCGGCCGGCGGCCGCGGAGGCTCCGGTGAGGATGTTGCCCCAGTTACCCTGGGTCTCCACCAGGAGCTCCTTCTGTCCCAGCTGAACGAGCGCGCCGTAAATCGAAGCGTCGCCGTGGGGGTGATACTGCATGGTGTTGCCCACAATGTTGGCAACCTTGTTGAAGCGTCCGTCGTCGAGCGTCTTCATCGAGTGGAGTATGCGACGCTGCACCGGTTTGAGGCCGTCCTTTATGTGGGGGATGGCGCGGTCAAGTATGGTGTAGGAGGCATAGTCGAGATACCAGCTCTGGAACATGCCCCTGAGGTGCTGACGCACCACGTCGTCGTTCAGGTCAACAAACATGGAGCCGAAGCCACCCTCGGTGGCCTCGGCGGCATCCTCCTCTTCAGGGTCGTTGCTCTGAGGAGCGGCATCCATTATTTCATCTTCGTCGGTGTCGTCGGTAAATCGGTCTTTGCTCATTTGGTGTTCCGGGAGTTCAATATTCCTTTTCGTTTGCCAGATTCCAGAGGTTGAGGAATGCGGCGCGGGTTATGTCCACGTTTTTCTGATAGTTGATTTTGTCGGCATGGTCGCTCGGCTGATGATAGTCGGGATGACCGTCGGTGTGATACCAGATAATGGGCACACCGCGTTTGGCAAACGAGCCGTTGTCGCTTCCGCCCACGGGATTGTCCCAGGGGCGGTAGTTGGGTTTCAGACGCAGACCGCGCTCCTCTATGTCGTTGCGAAGCCACTGCTCGAAGGCGGGATGTGCCTGAGTGTAGAAGTAGACCACATGTTCGGGGTTGGCCTCATTGTTGTTGCGGCCTATCATGTCGAAATTCAGGTAGCCTTTTATCTTCGATGGCTCGGAGAATGTTTGCATGAAGTATTCGGATCCGAGCAGTCCCTTTTCCTCGCCGTCCCACAGGCAGAATATCACGGTGCGTTCGGGCTGCACGCCGCTCTCCACAAATGCACGTGCTATCTGGAGCACTGCCGATACGCCTGAGGCGTTGTCGTCGGCGCCGTTGTAGATTTTGTCGCCGTCAAGCAGCGGATCAACGCCCAGATGGTCGTAATGGGCACCTATCATCACAATCTCGTCGGGGTTCTTGCCGGTGATTTTAGCCATCACGTTTTTCAGCGGCAGACGCTGGTGTACAACCGGTTTGAGCTTGGCTATCGAATCGGGATGCACGGTATAGCGTCCGCGTTTCTGACGCTCTATGCGGTAGGCCTCGAAGGGCTGGGTGTAATCGGTGCCGTTCCAGGGCTCGAGACCGAGCGTGCGCAGGTAAGCCTCCACATAGTTCCCGGCAATGCGGCCGGAATTGTAGCCGGCCTCACGGCCCTCAAGCTCGTCGGCTGCCAGAAACCCTATGTGGCCGCGGGCGGTCATCTCGTTGATTGAAGCATAGCCTTTGTCTACGGGGCGTTCAGTCACTTTTCCGTTCTTTACGGCTTTCAGTCCTGTATCTTTGGGCTTCACACCCCAGGCGGGGGCGGCCAGAGCCAGCGCGGCAAGCGCTATCGCGATTCGTTTCATCGGTATTTTGTGGTTTTGATTGGTTTCTTGGGTTCAAAGATACGAATAAGTCGAGAGCAATGCCAAATTTATTTGGGCATTGCCGAGCGAGAGTATCTAAGACAGAGTCAAAGATACGAATAAGTCGAGAGCAATGCCAAATTTATTTGGGCATTGCCGAGCGAGAGTATCTAAGACGGAGTCAAAGATACGAATTTATCGGCGATTTTTGGAGCTTAGAGGACACAAAATAGCAAGATAGTCCATGACTATAAGCCGAAAACACATTTTCCGGCCCGATGATATTGATTAATTTTGCAATGTCGGGAATACGGCCCCTGCGCGACTTCCCACCACGTTTTTATTCTGCAGCAAATACAGGAACATTACAATAAGAACCTAAAAACGACATGAAAAAACAAGCAATCACATTGTGCGTGGCTTCGCTTGCCGCATTGGCTGCCGGAGGGCAGACCATGAAGGAATGGCAGGACCCGCAGGTGAACGGTGTGAACCGCATGCCAATGCATGCCGCCTATTTCGCTTACGAGAATCCCGCCAAGGCAGCTTCAGGCGATATGGCCTCGAGCGACAACTACATGAGCCTTAACGGCAAATGGAAATTCAATTGGGTGAAGGACGCAGGACAACGCCCAACCGATTTCTGGCGCACCGATTTCAACGACCGCGGCTGGGACGAAATCATGGTGCCGGCCGTATGGGAGCTCAACGGCTACGGTGACCCCATCTACGTGAACGTGGGCTACCCCTGGCGCAACAGCTACAAAAACAATCCTCCCTACGTTCCCGTCGAGAACAACCATGTGGGCTCCTACCGCCGCACGGTGCGCATTCCCGCCAACTGGAAGGGAAAAGATGTGATTGCTCATTTCGGTTCCGTCACCTCCAATATCTATCTGTGGGTCAACGGAAAGTTCGTGGGCTACGGCGAGGACTCGAAGCTCGAGAACGAGTTTGACCTCACTCCCTACATCAAGCCCGGCCAGGACAACCTCATCACCTTCCAGACATTCCGCTGGAGCGACGGCACTTATGTCGAGGATCAGGACTTCTTCCGTTTCAGCGGCGTGGGTCGCGATTGCTATCTCTATGCCCGCGACAAGAACCGCATCGAGGATATCCGCGTTACTCCCGACCTTGACAGCAATTACCGCAATGGTTCGCTCTCCGTCGACCTCAAGCTGAAAGGCAATGGTCCGGTTGATCTCCGCCTTGTCGACGCCGACGGCCGCGAGGTTGCATCGGCGCAGGCCAAGGGCTCGGGAACTACCGTAATTAATGTCGAGAACCCGCATAAATGGTCGGCCGAGACCCCTTATCTCTATACTCTTTATGCCTCCAAAGGCGGCGAGGTAATCCCCGTCAACGTAGGCTTCCGCAAGATAGAGCTTACCCACGGCCAGGTGCTCGTAAACGGCCAGCCCGTTCTTTTCAAGGGCGCCGACCGCCACGAACTCGACCCCGACGGCGGCTATGTGGTCTCACGCGAGCGTATGCTTCAGGACATAGCCATGATGAAGAAGCTAAACATTAACGCGGTGCGCACATCCCACTACCCCAACTCCAATCTGTGGTATGACCTCTGCGACCGTTACGGCATCTACGTCATAGCAGAGGCCAACATCGAGTCCCATGGCATGTATTACGGCGAGGGCACTCTTGCCAAGAACCCGGCCTATAAGAAAACCCACCTTGAGCGCAATGAGCGCAATGTGGCACGCAACTTCAACCATCCTTCGGTGATTTTCTGGTCGCTCGGCAACGAGGCCGGCGACGGTCCCAACTTCGAGGCCGCCTACCGTCTCGTGAAGGATATGGACGGCAGCCGTCCCGTGCAGTACGAACGCGCCGAACGCGCCGCCCACACCGACATTTTCTGCCCCATGTATTATGGCTATCAGGGCATGGAGGAGTATGGCAAGGACAAATCGCAGACCCGTCCGCTCATCCAGTGCGAATATGCCCACGCTATGGGCAACTCCGAGGGTGGCTTCAAGGAATACTGGGACATCATCCGCAAATATCCCAATCTGCAGGGCGGTTTCATCTGGGACTTTGTAGACCAGTCAATCCGCTGGAAGGACGCCGATGGCGTGGAAATCTACGGCTACGGCGGTGATTTCAATCGCTTCGACGCTTCCGACAACAATTTCTGCGACAACGGCCTCATAAGCCCCGACCGCGTACCCAACCCCCACGCCTACGAGGTGCAGCGCATCTATCAGAACATCTGGACATCGCCCGTAGACGCTGCGAAAGGTGTGCTCGACGTCTACAACGAGAATTTCTTCAAGGATCTATCCAACTGCAATCTCAACTGGAACGTGATGAAGAACGGCACGATTGTCCGTTCGGGTCGCGTGGAGCGCCTCGACGTGGCTCCACAGAAGACCGCGCGCGTCACCCTCCCCCTCCCCGCCATTGAACCCGGTGCCGACTGGGTGCTCAACGTAGCCTATACACTCAAGGACGCCGAAGGCCTTCTCCCGGCCGGAAGCGAGGTAGCGCGCCAGCAGATTCTTCTCTCGCAGGCTCCAGCCGGGCTTCCCGCCATAGCCAACGTGAAGCCTACCAACCAGCCGGCCACAGCTCCCGCCATCAAAGACAATGAGCGCAACTACCTCATTGTATCCGGCCCCGGTTTCGACATCGAGTTCCGCCGCGCCACCGGTTTCATGACCAAATACAGCGTTGACGGCACCGACATGATAAAAGACGGCGAAGCGCTCACTCCCAATTTCTGGCGCGCTCCCACCGACAACGACATGGGTGCCGGCCTCCAGAACCGTTTCCGTGCATGGCATAAACCGGAGATGAAGCTCAAATCGCTCACCGCCTCCATGAACGCCGACAGCATGGCCGTGGTCAAGGCCGAATACGACATGCCTTCCGTTCACGGACAGCTTGCCATGACATACACCATAAATAATGAGGGCGCCGTGCTTGTTGACGAGCAGTTCACCGCCGACAAGTCGGCCGAGGTGTCACATCTGTTCCGCTTCGGCATGCAGATGCCCATGCCCAAGGATTTTGACACTATCGAGTTCTACGGCCGCGGCCCCGGCGAAAACTACGCCGACCGCAATCAGAGCGCCGACCTCGGCATATACCGCCAGAAGGTGGCCGACCAGTTCTACCCCTACATCCGTCCGCAGGAAACCGGCAACAAGACCGACGTCCGCTACTGGCGTCAGCTCAACCATGCCGGCAAAGGCCTTGAAATACGTGCATCCGAGCCTTTCTCGGCCTCCGCGCTCCATTATACCATCGATTCCCTCGACGACGGCACCCGCAAGCATCAGCGCCATTCGCAGCAGGTGCCCGAGGCCGACCTCACCAACCTGCTCTTCGACAAAGCTCAGATGGGCCTGGGATGCATAGACAGCTGGGGTGCATGGCCCCTTGAGAAATATCTGCTTCCCTACGGTGACTATCGCTTCACCTTCATGCTCTCACCCGTAAGCAACTCTTACGCCATCCATTGACCTTCTCTTCCAAACCAACCAACCTAACAAACCAACCAAACCCAGATGGCGGCCGGACACCCCGGTCGCCATTTCTCTTACCCCTCACAACGGCACGCCACACACCTCACGACGGCATTCCGGACCGCTCAAAACGGCACTCCTCACGCCTCACGACGGCTCGACTCAACTCACCCGCCCGGCCCCGAATTAAGGCAAAATCACTACAAAGAAGTTACAAACCCGTTGCCATTGTTAATACTTCTTAAACTACCCCCCCCCAATAACATTTATTAACTTAATAAGTACTTTTATCTCCAAACGGGCTACATAATTTTGTGAACGAAAAGTAAAAAACGGCACAATATGTTAAAATCTGTATTGTGTCTGGTCTCTCCTCAAAGCTGAATAAACATACAGGATTCAGCATCGATTAACCTAATTCTAACCCGCCTTAGGTCGGAGCTACAAGCAATGACAAGCTGCTCCGGCGGCCGCGGAGAAAGTTGGACTTCCGACCGGAAGTTACTCCGAGGCAAAAATACTACGGGTGCTATTCGCTCCCGGCAAGTCCAGCGTCCGATTGTTTCGGCAACACTGCGCTACCGTCAATATATATAGTTATATATCGAATGTATCAACAGTGTAAGTTAGTACAGAAAAGTGATTTGGGAAGTTCAAGCGTAGGCCTATATTCTATATATATGCTCGCGGTCTTGCGCCCTGTCCACGCATGTTGTGTCATCGATTTTTAATCGTGTCTTTTACAGAAAACATTTATTCATAATTATTTACCAAACTTTTTTCACAATCTTCAACATGAAAAAAAGTGTTTTTTCTATGGCTTTGAGCGCTCTGCTCGCCATGGGCTTATTCTCGTCATGCTCAAGCAAGGATAACGAGCCCGTAAACCCTGACAACCAGGAAACAGGCACGCTCGCTTTCACAATCGACTTCTCGAAAATGAGCTCTCGCACGTCCTCAACCGACACTCCTGGAAACACCAACAACGGCAGTGAGCCAACAACTGCTGTATCGAACGCCATCCCCGTAACCAGCTGGGACAACATCCGTTCGCTCTACATCTTCCTCTACGACCGTAACGGTGTGATACAGTTCGCCGACTATGTCGACGCTGCCAAAATCCGCGCCACACTTCAGGCCGACCCCCACAAAACCGGAAAGATCACCTACACCTACGGCAACGTTCCCTCAGGCTACTACTACCTCTCGGCTGTAGCCAACGCCAACAGCGCCGAGCAGGCAATCTCCACAAAAATCAACGGCATGAACGAGGCCTGGGACGCCCACAACGTGCTCAACAACTACATTTTCAACTGCCGCATTGAACACAAAGCCGACGCATTCCCCATCTTCTATCAGAACCAGGTGGCAGCCAGCGGCATAACCCGCTCTGAAAAGGCTTTTGCCGAACCCTCCGAGATTTTTGCAGGAGCCGGCAAGCAGGTGGGAGGCACCGACGTTGACGCCGTGCAGGTTATCTCGGGACAGACTGTCAATGCCGAAATTGCGCTCGTCCGCGAGGTCTCGCTCATGCGTCTGCGCGTGAATCTGGCAGGTGACAACGACAACACCAACAATGCCGACGTCAACATCAACCCCAACGGTAAGGTGGACTTCTCACAGAACTCCGTAATCATGATCTCAACCCTCCCCGACGGTATTCTGCCCATGAACAAGACCATGAACGTAGACGGCTCGATGTACTATGCCGGAACTGCTCCCTATTCGGTTCACTCCTCGGTTCTGGTTACTGAGGCCGTGAACGGCACACGCCACTTCTACGACGCCAATCCCACATCCGGCTACAGCGAAAACGGTAAAATCATAGGCATCGACGGCGACCCCTTCTCGGCCACCTCATGGCGCGATATCATCGTGATGCCCAACGACAAGGCCAAGCAGCTCACCGATGCCGCCCCCATCCTCAAGCAGAACCGTTACCTCCTTATCATCTCGGCCAAGGGTCTTCCCGGCCACGTGACCAAAAAAGGCGAGCTCACCGAAGCCAAGACCGTTTACTGGGTCGGCTACATCAACGAGTCGTTTGAGTCAAACAAAATCCGTGAGGTCAACGTGACCTTCCGCGACGGTGGTTCAGAGGATCTCCCCGAGCGTCCCGACAATGTTGGCAACCTCACCGTAACCGTATCCCAGCCCGAACCCTGGGATCAGAACATCCAGGCATCCAAAATCGAACTTTAATCCACGCAAAAGGCCAGGGCAACACTCCATGACCTGAAGCAAAAAAAAACCTATTCCGGGGGCGCGATCCGTGCACCTCCGCACAGGCTCTGCGCCCCCGGAATTTTCTTCTCTCTTCCACCAAAAGACTCTCCCCGCCAAAGCGCAGCCGGAAGGTTAAAATCAGCTTAGACAGCTAAATCAGCCACCTGGCCCCCGCTTTCCTAAAACAGACAATAAAGCTTACCACAACATATATTCACCCCCCGCTTACACTCAATCCGCCAGATATGAAAACGACAGCGCGTATAATCCTGCTTATCGTCACAGCCCTGGGCGCATGCATTCCCGCCTCAGCGCAGATGGTAAAAATCAATGCTCCGGCCGCTCTCGCCGGAAGTCCCAACTTCGGCTACGAGCACCAGCTAACCCCGCGTCTGTCGGCTGCCGGCGACCTCCTATGGCTCCCCTACAAATGGGGCCACGACCACGAAGTGTTCCGCAGCCTTCAGCTTGCCGGCGAACTGCGCTACTACTTCGAAGAAGCCTCGGGCGAGCGCCTCGCCGCCGGATGGTATCTCGGAGCCTATGCCATGTACGGCGACTTCAACATAGGCCTCAAACGCGACAATACCGACGGCGACCCCTCCTACCGCCGTCAAGGCTGGGGAGTGAGCGCAGGCGTATCAGGCGGTTGGAAACACCGCTTCAACTCCCACTGGCAGATGGATATAAACCTCGGTGTGGGTTACGCCCATATCCAGTATCACAAATACCGTCTCGACGATCCGCAGGCTCTCCGCATAGGAACCTGGCACACCCGACCATGGGGAGGGCCCGTGCGCTTCAGCATCAGCTTCGGCTATGTATTTGACTGCGGATGCGTAAAAGAATAATCTCCTCTATATTTCCACTGATTAAGCCAACAACAACCACTCATACCGACACGTTAAGATGAAAAGCTTACGATATGTTATGATTTCGGCCCTTATGGCATGTGCGGCCTGCAGCGACGGCAGCGATGACTTCGCCGACGGCGTGGCACCGGAAAACAAGGTAAACCCCGGCCAGATGGTTATCAGGCTCGGACGCACGCTCTCTCGCTCGGGCGACCTCGCAGCCAACACCCGCCTCTTCCAGTTTCACGCCGACAGTGTGGGCCTGGGCAACGGAGGCTTCGTGGAGGAGCCTGCTCTGACCCCTATGGGCGACGACCGTCTCACGTTCAATCTCGGCGAAGGCGTGTGGAACTTCTCGCTTGTGTCATCGCGCGAGCCGCTTGAAGAAGGAACAATCACCAAGCCTGAATACAGCAAGAGAGCCCAGGACTGCCCTATGTACTCCATGCGTTCGGAAAACAATACTCTTCAGAACGCCCCCGAGCTCTTCACCGCTTTGGTTGACAACTTCCGATTCAGCGGCAAATGGCAGGTGACCGACCCCGACTACAATATCGACGAATTCGTGCCAGACCGTGACTACACCGTCGATGCCCAGATGGTGCGCAACGTGGCCAAGGTAGTGGTACGCTTCAAAAGCTCCGAAGACCTCGACCCATCCCAACAGCAGATCTTCACCATCACCAACGTTCCCTCCACCCTCAACTGGCGCGGAGGCCTCTATCCCGACAAAGACAATCCCGAGATAAGCGCCCAGCCTCTGCGAGGCGCCTTCGACGTGCATTACGAGACCACTCCCGAGGCCAACAAGACCGTCTCGGACCAGGAGTTCACCTACATTATCCCCGCCCACCGCGGCCTCGACTACTCGGCCTCCAATCCCGTTGACACCACCACATGCAAGCTGCGCCTCAACGTGGACTTCACCTGCCTTGACGGCACTCACGTGGTAAAAAACAATATAGTGCTGGGATATGCGCCGCGCGTCAACGGCGTTTACGACGTGTATGTGAGCTACAACAAACGCAAGCTCAACGTTGAGGCCCAGATTCTTCCCTGGAGCGAGGAAAGCGCCGACGCCGACGTGTCAAACGCCGAAATCGTCACCGACAAACCCAAGGTCGAGTTCGCCTACCGCGACACCATCCGCATAGACTCGCGCCGGCCCGTGACCCTCACCAAAGCCGGCGACGCATCCTGGCTCACCGTCAAGAAAATCAGCGATACGATGTATGCCCTCGAGGCCGATATCACCACATATGAAGTCGGACATCCCCGCTCATCATATATAACACTCCGCGACGGCAACCTCGAGCGCCGCATCCCCGTGACCCAGCGCCCCGACGAGGGCACCATCGAAGTGCATGAAACCGGCACTGTAAGCAACCGCGAGATGTGGGTATCTCCACCCCATCCCACACGTAATGTCGATGTGACATCCATATCCGGCGGATGGAAAATCCTGCCTAATCTACGCGTGTACAATACACCCACAGGCGATGCGGGCAAAACGGAAAATGTAACACTTACCCGATTCAACGACAGTGATGTAGACTTCTCCGACTACAACAAGGCTTTCGGACGTGAGCGCGTGATTTTCATGAACACCCAGACCCTCGACACGGCCTCGATATGGGTAGACAATCTCTTTATCGGTCTTACAGACGATATTGTGGAACTCGAGCAACCAGAGGGGACTACCTACAAAGACATAACCACCGACCTTATCAAGGTTGCCGGAGGCTCACGCGGAGCAACCATATCGAAATATCCCAACTTTGTCGACCAAAACTATTCCTGGTATGACAAAAACACAGGCCTGTTTCATTTCAGGTCATTGAGTAATCCTTCCGGCGACGACCGTTACGATACCATTACTCTGGCTCATGAAACCGACCCGGACTATACGGTGACTCTCTGGCTCGATCAGGTTATCATGGTGAATACCCCTGAATTCGACTACTTCGTGGTGAAATTCACTTGGGCTTCTAAAGACGTTGATATCAGAGTGGGATTTACTGGTAATCCAAATAGTCAGAATTATCACGGCCAGACTTACAGCTTGCCCAATGTAAGCAGCTTTAATAATAAATGGTGCGGCTGGAGTCAGAATAATGCCAACGGATACAATATAACACTGATTGATGGCTCCAGCAAACAATGTCTCAGATGGGGCGGAGACGCCACCGGAGGACAAGGAGAGACAGTGTTTTTCAACGCCAAAGAACTCAATACGTTCCCATATCCCGGTATGAAGCTCAACGGCCTGACAGATGCTCAGAAAAACAAAATGATTCCTCGTGTCATGAAGCTTGAATGCCGTGCCGGATGGTATACCCAAGGGGGAAGTGGACCTATAACCTGCACAGTTTACTTCTATCGCGGAGGAACCATGGTGAAGGTGGGAACCAACTTCAACAACTCCGGAGGCATAGAAGTAAAAAGACAGTCCTTTAGAATAATAACATCAACCCGATATAATCCGGGAGAGGTGTTCTGCACGGTGGAATACGACCGAAAACGCCACACCGCCCGATTTACCAAAGGTGCAAATGCAAGCTAATCCCATTCTCTGTGATGCATCTATTGAAACGTAAAAATCAAAAGAAAGATATATAAATGAGAACTTTGCTCAAATCAAAAACTGTGCTTTCTATGCTGCTCTCAACTGTGATTGCAGGCTGCTCGACTGACGGAGCCAAGGAGCGCGAACCAGCTCCCACCGAGCACGAAGGCAAGGTGGAGGCAACGATTTCCGTGCAGATGCCTCAGCATACGGAGGACCCGGTGGACTCGCGCGCAGATGGCGCTACATCCGACCCCGAGTCAGACATCCTGACTCTCGACGGACTGGTGTTTGACGAAAACGGGCAGTTTATAGAGCGCCTGCAGGCCACGCGCATTGAGCGCGGCGAAGGAGGCAAGGTGACCGCCACCCTCCTTTTCGACAAGATAGCCCAGAAGCGCACCGTGCATCTGGTGGCCAACAGCCGCGACGCCGCCACCGATGCCGACCGCCTCGACTTTTCGGCCCTCACGCCAGGCGCTCCGGAGGCCAACGTGCGCAATCTCATCACCAAGCCCGTCGACGAGACCCGCATGGTGCAGCCGCAGATTATGCCCCCGGTGATGTGGGGACGCATTGTGCTCAACAACGGTATAGTCACCAACACCACCATGGACGGCGGCAAGCTCCTACGTACAGTGGCCTCTATCGTGGTGAGCGCCGACGCCGGCACTCCCGAGAACGGCCTCTCGGACTTCGAGATAGAAGGAGCCTCGCTCTGCGACCCCGGAGCCACAGGCTATCTCACGCCCACCGACAACGTGACGACCGCCCCGACGGCCAATCCCACCGTGCCGCGGCCAACCAATGTATATGGCACCGACCCTTACAAATGGCCCGTCTACAGTTCAACTCCGGTACTTTACGCCTATGAACGCACATGCACCTCGTCGGCCTACATGAGCGTGATAATAAAGGCCAAATACAAGGGCGTGTCGGGCTACTACAAGATTCTGATGACTAACGCCGCCGGAACGCCCTACAGCATAGTGCGCAACCACCGCTATCTGCTCAAGATCACCCGCGTGACCGACCGCGGATATGCCGACCTCTCAACCGCCATAAACGGTCTGCCCACAAACAACCGCCTGCGCGCCACCGTCACCGAGAGCTCGGGCGACTACTCCGGCGTGGCGGCCGACCAGCAGTATATGCTCTGCCTCCCCTGCAACACCTTCGAGCTCTTCGGCGCCAACGCCACAACCCCCACCACTCCCAGCGTGAAGATTGCCGAGATACAATACACCGGCCCCACCACACCGGTGGTGAAAACCGCCGCCTCATATCCCTGGCTGAGCAATATCCGCATAGTCCCAACGGGCAATAAGAAATATGTGATAACAGCCGACTTCGTCAAGGACAATGCCGACCATGAAGGCAATCTCACCGTGGTGGCCGACAACCTGGAACTCCCAATCAAGGTGAAATGGCATTTCAACGACGTGGACGTGAACAAGGCCACCACCTATTCGGTAAGCCTCATCAATCCCGGCGAAAAGAACTGGCGCGTCTACGGCCTGCAAGGACAGACCTCACCCATCTGGTTCGGCCTCACCAACAATAAGGACGTGGCCACCTCCGTGGTGCCGTCAACCATATTCCTTACTGACATCAACAGCAAATACAATCCCGGAGCATGGCTCCACATCAGCAAAGGAACCAACAACACGGCACGCATGCACAAGACATGCGGCGATGCAGCCGACGCTCCGGTATCGGCCGAAATCGTGGTCATCAGGCACAACTGATTCCCGACCGCCGACACCTCAGCTTCTCCTCCCATCCGACAGATAATTCCGACATAAAAGCAGTCATACTCAGATATCAGGCATGAAAAAAAGTGTATTTTACCTGGCAACGGCCCTCCTCGCGGCCTCAACCCTGTTCGGCTCATGCGCCGACAACTCTTCGGAACCCGGCCCTGCCGAGGAAAAGGAGGGCACGGGTACCATTGCCTTCACCATAGATTTCGCCAAATCCGCAGACTCCCGCTCCGATACCCCCCCGAGAAGCGGTGACCGTACAACCGGAAGCTCGCCGACCACGGCTATATCCGACGCCATACCGCTCACGAGCTGGGACAACATACACTCGCTCCAGATTTTCCTCTATGACCAGAACAACTTCATAGTGTTCTCGCGCTACATCTCCGGCGACGAGATAAAGCAGGCGCTGGAGACCGACCCTTTCAACACCGGCTGTATCACCTACACCTATGCCAACGTACCTAACGGAATATACCATCTTGTGGCCGTGGCCAACGCCAACAGCGCCACAGAGCCCGTGGTGACCTATCTCAACGGACTGGCAATGCGCTGGAATCAGGACAATGTGCTGAAAACGTATATACACCGCGCCCGAATCGAGCACAAGCCCTATGAATTCCCCCGCTTCTATCTCGATGACCTCGCCGCCACAGGAGTGACCCGCACATCGCTGCCGTTCCATGCCCCGGCCGAGATTTTCATGGGCATCGGACACCAGACCGACATGCAGATTGGCGGCGAATTCCCGGATATGGTGCAGGTGATAGCCGAACAGGAGGTACATGCCGAAATCAAACTTGAACGCCAGGTGTCCATGATGCGTCTGAGAGTGAACCTTGGCGGTGAGGATGACAACCTGAACAACGCCGACGTGAACCTGCGCGACGGCGGCAAGCTCAACTTCTCGTCACATGCAATGGTGATGGTGGTGACACTGCCGTCGGTGATGCTCCCCATCCACGACGACATGATAATAGACGGCGTGAATTATTACAAAGGCGTATCACCGGTGATGAACCAGACCGACATTCTGGTGACGGAACCGATCAACAACGAGGTTACGCGCCATTTCTACGACGAGAACCCCACCAAAGGCTATGTGAAGAAAGGCTATGCCACTGATGCCGGCTTCCCCGGCGACATAGTGAACATTCCCGCCGACCCGTACTCAGCCACATCGTGGCGCGACATACTGGTGATGCCCAACCACAAGGCCCACATGCTCACCCCTGAGAATCCTGTAATCAACGAAAACCGCTATCTGCTGGTGATATCCGCCATGGGTCTGCCGGGACACGAGTGCAAGGAAGGAGTGCTCACGGAGCCTCACACCATCTACTGGGTGGGCTACATCAACGAACCCTTCGAACCGGGCAAGATACGCGAGGTCAACGTCACCTTCAAGGACGGAGGACAGATGGAAGTGCCCACACGCCCCGACAATTCCGGCACCCTCACCATAGTGGTGAAAGAACCCCAGGACTGGAACCCCGTGCATAAAGTGACCAACGTGGAACTCTGAAGCCCCATGGCATATATATATTCACACAATCCAATACTCCAGAACAGATGTCAGGAAAAACAATAATAAAGCGTATGCTGGCCTGCGCGCCCGCGCTTATGCTGCTGGCTTCGGCCTCATGCACCTACAATTATTTCGAGGGCACGATCAACTACCGCGTGTTTGTGCCCGAAGTCAGGGACCATATAGTCAACAACTGCCACGTGCTGATCTACGACCGCGCAACAGGCGCCCTGACCGCGCAGGGCTACACCCGGGGCGGCCAATCGACCACCGACCAGTCGAAGATAGCCGAAGGAATATTCGAGTTCAGACTCGACAAGGGTGACTATAAGGTGTGTGTGCTCGCCAATACCGACAGCGTGGACTTCAATCCTGACCCCGTGCACGAGCAGGCGGCATTCCAGCTAATGTCGCACCCCCAGCCGCCATTCACCAAAGGCCCGGGCGACCTGCGGCTTGACTATATAGACCGTCCGCACGACGGCGCCACCGAAATCACCGACACGGCAGCCATCTTCAGATATCCCGCGCGCATCGACGTTCGCTACCGCGCCACCGACGTAGATGCCGACCTGGTGGAAAAAGCCATTGTGCGCATCAACAATGTGGCCTCGGTGCAGCACCTCGCCGCCGACACTGTGCCCGAAGCCGTTGCCGACGGTCACGCGCTTTACTTCTTCCACTCCCCGACGAAATATCCCGTGGATGCCGACGGAGCCATCTTCCAGTTCACCACCTATCTCTTCCCCACGGCCCCGGAATCGGTACTAGACCTCGTGCTCCATCTCTCGGACAGCAACGGAAACTCACTGGCCAACTACATCCACGGACTGCGCCTGCCCGACGCCTCGCCGCTGGTGCTCACTCCCGGCGACCACGCCATAATCGACATCAACAACAACGGTATCACCGTGAGTCTGATAGGATGGGACTCGACAATCGGCGGCAGCGAATCGGACCTTGGCGGAGGCAAAAAATCGAATTCCTGACTGCCGGCCGCCTCTTGCGCCAATAAATCATATAAACCAACCACACTCAATCAGAATCAACCAGTCAAGTCATGAAATCCATTACGCGACATATCGCCATAATCATAGCCGCCATATCGGCAGGCACCGGCCTTGCCTCAGGCCAGATGCTGAAACTCAACGCACCCCTCACCCTCGGCGGAAGCCCCAACCTGGGTTATGAGCACCAGCTCAACCACCGCCTGGCGCTGTCGGGCGACGTGTTCTGGCTCCCTTACATGAGCGACAAACACGAGGAGGTGTTCCGCAGCCTCCAGATCACGAGCGAACTCCGCTATTACTTCAAGGAGACCCTTGACAGCCGCATGGCCCACGGCTGGTACATGGGAGGCTATCTGATGTATGGCGACTTCAACATAGGCCTCTACCGCCACAACGACATGGACAAGAGCTTCCGCCGCGCCGGATGGGGCGTGAGCGGCGGTGTGAGCGGCGGCTGGAAATACAAGTTCAACGACCGCTGGCAGATGGATATAAACCTCGGCGTGGGCTACGTGCACATGCGCTATCACAAATACAAACTCGGCGGTGCCTACCGCCATCGCCCCATAGGCGGCTGGCGCTCCTCCCGCTGGATAGGCCCCACCCGCTTCAGCATCAGCTTCGGCTACGTCCTAAACTGCGGCTGCCGCAAATAAAACCCGAGATATCCTTATCGCCACATTCCCCTCCTCTCAGGAGGCTGTCTAACAACGAAGTTAGGCAGT
>LUJP01000041.1:56859-57065 GCA_001689535.1 Bacteroidales bacterium M5 | reverse complement strand
GCATACATACCACCTTTATATGTTACACCGTTCACTGTAAATTTGTAATGTATTATAGGACCACTGTTGCCTACATAGCCGATATCTGAAATCACAGTCGATGTATGTTCCGGATTTGCCAACAAAGCATTGTATTTGCGATTCTGGAAATATAGGCCCCCAATAAAAAAAGGCACAAGAATCAGCAGCATAGCGCCAAATGGCAA
>LUJP01000041.1:0-56815 GCA_001689535.1 Bacteroidales bacterium M5 | reverse complement strand
AACCGATATATTTTGCTGTCAGATTTCATCTTCTATTTGCTCTATAACGATGCTGAAAAAAGTATTTGCTTTGCCCGGATAATCTCTTATATAGTCGCAAGCAATGTGATAGCTGCGGACAACATAATCATACGACGATTCAGACTCTTTCTTGTCACAGTACCAACTGTCGGAAGTGGATTCTATACGTCCGTTAACCAGCTTATAAACATCACCACCAAGAATAGGCTTGTTTGAATTAAAGTACCCATTCGCTATTTTCAGCGCTTCTTTTCTCGGATATGCAAAACCATTAACGCCTAAGAGCTCAAGAGATACACTCTTTAATGTTCTATCACTTTTAGACTTTTTAGAACTTAAACATAATGAAGCAATAAATCCCGTAAGCATAGATGGAATGAAGGAAACTATACTCCATAAAAATACTGCCACCAACGATATGCTGAATGTAGAAAAACCAATATGTGTATCTGCTGAGACATCAACAGGAAGTGGCTTTCGATCCAAATAATCAAGAATAATTATAAATGCAAATATCGACGCAAAAGAAATAATGGAGTAAAAATAAGTTGACAGGCCAAGTTTCAGCCATTTAAGATATTTAGATACTTTCCAAGCAACCGTTTGCCCGACTAAATACGAAGTCAAAATAATACAACAAATAGGCATGGAGTCTCCATCCAATTCAAATCTACCCAAACAGACTTGCATGATACCTATGGTTGTAGCTGTTGACAATATTGCCAATGCCTCAAATATCCCAAATCGTTTATCCGTCAGTTTCATATATCAGTTTGCCGTTTTGTTTGTAATTCCAGAATCTTCGATAGCAGTTACCCTCTTCGTCGTAATATTTCCACTCTCCAAACTCATTGCTGAAATCATTTTCCGGATTGTCGGAGTATGTAATCCATCCTTCACTGCGTGTGCTGCCATTTTTATACAGATAGCGAATGTATGCGATAGAGTCAGGCATACCGACGTAATCACCTATCGGACAGATCTGTGAGTGATTGTAACTGATACTATCCCACTACATATTCTTTATCGTTCAGTCTAATATAATCAAAGACAATGCCCTTATAAGCATATCCCCCATAGGTTTGTTCAAACCCTACACAGGATAACGACTCGGGCAGCCGTCCGTTGGCTGAAATATAAGATTCAATTCTATCGACGATTTTATCTCGATAGTCAATCTCGACATTTCTTCGAGCTGGCACCTTATGTCCCATAAGGTAAGTTGCAATAATACCAAAGGCTACAATCAGCACAAAAGCAATTGCAATTGAATATGCGATTATTTTACCAAATCTTTTCATCGCTTGCCTCCTTTCTAACCATAGGCTTTGCGCCCATAGATTACAGGAGAGAGCAAAGCCAACACACAGAATCAATATCATACAGAGTGTTGCCATACGCAAAGTTACAACGAATAATCGATATTCGATGTGACAAATGTCCCATTAGGGTAGGAAAGCTCAAGTGAGGTTATATCACTTTTTCTTTCTTTTTCGGGCTATGATGATTGCAATGGCAAAAATCAGACAGCCTGCGGCCACTGCAATGGCGATTTCCGGAAGGTGATTGGTTTCGTAATCAGTGGATAAGCGGTTGTTTCTTTCTTTCAATACTTTTGCGTCGGCGGGAATGGCCGTAGCTTTTGCCATATTGTTCTTGAAGCGCTCGGCAGAGCTGCTTTCAAGATTTGAGGTGATATAGTCCTGCAATTTATTGTTGGCGCAGACAAATTCAGTACACGGAGCGCCATGTTTTTCCGTAATACGGGCATTGAGCGCAGCCGTGTTCTGCAATTGCTCCTTGTCTGGATTCCAGAACCCTTTGCGTGCACTTTCAAGCATGGTTGCCGTCATTTCCTGCATTGCTGCCGGGTTGGTTTTGTCGAAGTAGTCCTCAATTCCGAGATTTTCTTTGTCAAGGACATATATTTCATACAGGTCGTCATAAATATTTTCGGGTAGGGCGCTGCTTCTTGTAGTGCTCCAGCCGAAGATATTTCTGAAAATTTCTCCAAACATCTGTGCGGTGGTCGCATCACCCTTCATCCGCTGTCTGATAAACTCGGGATTCAGTATGGTGGCCCGCGTTTCCACAGCAACGGCTTCGCGCGTGTCCTGAAGGCGGGGGAGATAGGCATTGCGATAATCGGCCATCACCGCATCCGGTTCCTTCCCGTTTATGGCCGTGGAGGCCAGTGACAACGCGCCGGTAAACTCATAGACATGGTCAAGTGAAATCGGACCCCAGGTATTGCTCTGGCGCGGTTGCACAATTACATCCGTGCCGGTAATCGCCGCACTTAAAAGCTTTTTATTCATGGTGCCCCAGTTGTCGTCATCGCCATACATGGCGCACATATTGTTCAGATAGCCATCCACAAGTTCCTGCCGGTCGTCCCAGTCACCGGAACTCTCTGTATAGCGCAGCATTCCTGTGCTGTATCCCGAGTTTACGGGGCCGAAAATTCTCATGTTGGAAAGCTCGCGTGCCCTCTTGGGCGTTTCGCCTTTCTCCACAAGTTCTTTTTCCTGCTCCAAAGAGCCTTCCGCCACATAGTTCGGGTACTTGTCATCATTAGAGCCGGCTGCCAGCGCCACGGCATCCGTCAGCATTTTCAGCCTGGAGGAAGCAATGTCGCGAAGCTGGCCTGACACCTGTACGAGAATATTGATTCTCGGACGTCCCAGCGTCTCGGATGGTATCAGTTTTATATCCATCACGCGACCCTGCTCATCCCTTACGGGCTCTACGCCAAGCATTCTCATGGCCTGTGCCACCGTGGCACCCTGCGAAGATATGAACTCTCCGGCCCAGAACGTATAGCTTACTTTCTTAGGATATTCGCCATGTTTCTCAAAATAATTCTTCAGGGTCTGCTCGGCGAGCGCCACTCCGTCGTTCCATGCTTTAGGACCCGGTGTGGCCTCTGCATTTATGCTGTACATATTGCGGCCCATGGGAAGGATATTGGGATTAAGAACCGGATCGCCGCCGGGAGCGGGAGCCACCGGAACTCCGCAGAGAGCATTTACCATACTGTTGATTTCGGCACCGGCCGATTCTGTAAGCAGGCGGCGGTATTTAAGAATCTCCGTTTCATTATCGGAGTCAGAGTGGCCCATGCCGTTCAGGGTTCGTGATACCTCCTCTTTAGCCGCGGGGAAATAGTGGTGGGAGATAAACGTGAAATCATGAAGGTTCTCTTCGGAAATCCGGCCTTTTTCGAAATCCTTTTTCGCTTTAGCATAGGCAAGACGGTCGGCACAGACGGCACTGACACTCGTGGCCATGTCGGCGGCGGAATATGGCTCACCCATCACATAATAGGCGCCTGTGATTTTCTCATTGGCAAGCTCCTCGACGAACGAATCGATTTTTTTAAGTTCGTCGATGGAATAGATGCCCGAGGGAATGGAATCAAGGCCGAGATCCTTATGCAAACCATACTCCAGAATTTTCCTTTTCAGGGCATTGCTGTTACGAGCCGGAGTGGCAATGGCCTCATGAATATCCTCTATAAGCGACGCATATTTCGCACGGAGGCCGCTCTCTACGTAGGGAGGGGTAAGATGAGTTACAATCACCGCATGGCTACGGCGTTTCGCTATGATGGCTTCGCCCACGTTTCCGGTCGTATAGAAATAGAAGTGCGGACGGTTGCCTACCAATACCTCCGCCCAGTCGGCCTGCGATAATCCGGCATTCTTACCAGGAGTAAACTCAAGGTTGCCGTGGGTGCCGAAATGAATAAGGGCATCGGCCTCAAACTCTTTCTGCATATAGAGATACGGCGCTATATAGGAGTGGGGAGGCACTACTTCCACTCCGTGAACCAGCTTAAAGTCATCATCTCCCAAGGCCGGCCGCGGCTGGGGGAAGATCAGAATGTTGCCATATCGCAACCCTGCCATAGCCAGACTGTCGCCACGTGACAACAGGCTTCCCGGGGCTTTGCCGTAGCGCTCTTCTACTTCGGCATATTTTTCAGGCAGCAATACATTCCTGGCCCATTGTTCATACAGGTTTTTGTCAATCCATATAGGGCTGGCCTCGTTCATAAACGTCTCCTGAGCGGCAGGAGCATACGAGCCCATCACGCTGCCTTGCTTCATGAGCTGACGTTTCAATTCGTCGATACTTGCCGGCATACCGGTGACATCATACCCTTCCTGTTTAAGGCGGTTGAGGAAATTATAGAGCGAAGGCACCACTTCCATTCCTGAGGCAAGCAAGGCGTCCTTGCCGGGTGTCTTGAAATAGACTATCGCCACTTTCTTATCGCGATTGGGAATCGTGCGGAGGCGCATAAAGCGGTCAAACTGCTCCATAAAAGCGTTTATGCGTTCGGGTTCGGGTGTGTACAGAAGAAACCCTTTGGGGCCCGGATTCTGGGTGGAAATGCAGAGGGGAGTCATGCCGCCGTCTATTTCCGGCACTACGATACGGGCATTGAGTGTGCCTCCACCCAGAGGTTTGTTGACATCAAGCCATTCTTCCCGTGGCTGGATGAGGGGGAAGGGCATGAACAACGGAATCTGATTCCGGTAAGCCCAATTTATCAGGGAGTCATTACCCAGACGCCCCATCGGAAGATAGACTATCGCTTCGGGCTTTACCTCTTTTATCATTTTTGCCCGTCGGGGGCCCGTGGCGGTAATAGGATATACGTTATAGCCGGCGCGGGTGAGGCGCGACATGAGAGTGTCGATGTGAGCGCGATTATTCTCAACCGGAAAATTCACGCCCGACACAAATGCCACATTCTTTCCTCCCGGGGTATAGATTCCTTTTTGACTGAGATATTCCGTCAGTTCACCGGCACTGTCAAAATATTTACCGGGTTCTATGTGATAAAACATGTTTGACGGCATTTCCACCGGAGGTTCATAAGGATAGCTGCCGGTTCTGGCAGGGCGCGCTACGGAAGCTATGTATCTGACGAGATTCCGGTAGTTGCGTCCTGACTGGTTGGAAAAATAGGACTGCAGCTGACGGCACTGCACGGAATCAAGATTATGCATTACAGCAACGCTGAAATTACGCAAGGTATTGGTGAATACCGGAACTCCTTTTGAAGCCGCCTTTTCAATGGAGGCTAACTGCAGCGAGTCGAGATAAAGCCCCCGGCCATACATCAGGACAGCATCGTATTTCTCGAATTCCCCGGCTTCTTCCATTGACTTGCATGTGATTTCTATATCGCGGCAGTCGTTGTTGAGCACTATTTCGGCTTCCTGGGCGGGGAGGGCGTTGACCACAAGGACAGTGGTGGGACGGAACCACAAAGTATAGGAAGCGTAGGCACAACATGCGAGAATGACGACTATCCCTATGATAATAAAAACTCTGTTTCTGATACTTGACATGGTTATTGCTGCAAAATTAAAAACCGGCATACTATCACGCAGCAAACCATTGCAATTCTCCCGGAAAGAGAACGGAGAGGCTGTTTGTGGTAATATTACCCGAAAACTACAAAACAGTATGTCGCTCTGGCAGGTATCCTGACTTATCCCCTCATCAACGCCTTCCCACCGGACACTCCGACAGTGACATAATGCTGATGAGTTCTGGGGGATTTACAGTAGCGGGTCTGTTCCGGATTTTCACCGGATTCCCTATTAATCGCGTTTCCGCGAACCAAAACTTATGGCAAAGGTAAGAAAGTTTTTTTTGAAAAAAATCGGGCGACTGCAACTTTTGCCATGCCGGAATACGTCTAAGGGATGAATCAGCTGATAAATTCCAAATCAAAAAAGAAAATCTATGTATTCGAGACTAATCATATCATCGATAATGGCACTGATGCTTGGTGCCCCATGTAAAGTTTTTGCACAGCCGCCGGTGCCCGACTCCCTGTCGGTTGACCTGGAGGAGGTAACAGTGAAAGCCACCCCTGTAATACGCAAGAGTGACCGCGACGTGTATATGCCGTCGGCCGCTACTAAGGAGCGTTCGGGGGGAGGCCTCGCGCTGCTGAACAATATGCAGATGCCGGGTGTGGGCATCAATACCTTCATGAAGGAAATTAAGGTAAACGGAGAGACCCCCGAGCTGCGTATCAACAACAGGCGCACGACCATAGAAAAGGTGATGGCCCTTGATCCGGCCAATATAGCGCGCGTGGAGCTTATAACCAATCCCGGTGTGCGTTACGGTAAAGTGCCGGCGGTAATCAACATCATAGTCAGGAACCCCGACTCGGGAGGTTTCATGAAAATATCGGGTGAGCAGGCGCTCAGCGATTTTAATTTTGGAAATTATGATGGAGCGGTAAGTCTTAACCACGGATATTCCCAGTTTGATATCAACGGCTACTATTCTATCCGCAAGAACTTCCATCCCACACGATTATATAACGAGCGCTTCCTTCTGAGCGACGGACACAGCGTGACACGCGCACTTACTGATACCCTTGGGCATGCTGAAATGCTGTGGGCCAACATCAACACGGCATACAGCTATTCCCGGCCGGATAAAATCAACATATATACTTCGTTTGGGTTCGACAGGAATTTTGAGTCGTATTATTACGAGGGCAGAACAAAGGCCGATGAAAATATGTCCGGCTATACTGACCAGAGTTTCAATCCGGTTTCGACTCCGCAACTGCATTTCTACATGGACTACAATCTTGGAAGAAAACAGACGCTTATATTCGATGCCGACGGTAGTCTGGGACTTGGACGCAGCAACCGACTGAATCATGAGGAGACTCTGCCTCAGCATGAGACTCTGGTTTCGGTCAACAACCGAATCCGCAGCCGTAATGCCGGCCTGGCGCTCGAAGGAATGTATATGAAAGAATGGGATGCATCGCGATTCACCGCCGGAGTGCGTTATAACCTGGCGCGTAACCGCGAGGAGTATAATACCGGGGAGAAAAGTGTGTTTCATCAGCGTAAGGGTGTGGAAACGATATTCTCAGAGTATATGCACCGTCTCGGTAAGATAACTCTGAGAGGCGGCGTGAGCGGAGAATTCTGGCACAGCGAATATGTGGAGAACGGCAAATCGACCAATGACTTTATGTTTACTCCGGATTTCACGTTCAACTGGGATCTGGGTTCCGGGTCGAATCTTACACTCAATTACAGCTCTTACTCCACCACGCCTTCACTTACTGAAACCTCTGTGGTGACGCAGCAGATTGACGCTTATCAGGTGCAGCGGGGCAATCCGGATCTGAAGCCATTCACCACCTATGGTCTCAAGCTTTCATACGGATGGAGCATTCCGCGTTTTGCCGGCAACCTCAGCGCACGATGGAGCCGCTCTCCTGGTGCTATAATGGAATACAACGGCTATACACCCGAGGGCATGATTTTCAATACCTGGGCCAATTCTACGGGTTATACCCAGTATTTCATAGACTTCTCGCCAAGAATCACCGTGGTACCGGGTCTGCTGACAATAAACGGCACGGTTTCATTCTGCCACTACCGTAACCACGGTCCAAACTATATGCTCATCAGCAACAGTATATATGCCGAAGGTACGGCACAGCTCACCCACAAGAATTTTACCTTATCCATTTACGCCAAGAAAAGCAGCCGTAATCTCTGGGGACAGACTCAAACCCGCTATGAGGATTTCCATATGATGAACCTGTCATACCGCTACCGTAATTTCGAGTTCATTGCCACATGGCTCAATCCTATAGGAGAATACCGTGGCCAGGAAATCGAGAAGCGCGGACCGATAGCGTGGAGCAAAAACCGTTTTTGTACCCCGGTTGCGCGCACAGTGTCAGTCGGTTTCAATTACAAAATTGACTGGGGCCGCAAACGCAATGGCATAGACCGAAAGGCCAACACTTCTTCGGGAGTGGAACAGACCAAGGCGGCAGGTAAATAAATAAAAATGTGTACGGCCTGCCAAGGCAGGTTATAAAAAAATCAGGTCGGAGGGTGTTGAGCATAAGCCATGTATCTTCCGGCCTGAAATTTTTTTTGTTATTGATGTAACGTTTGGCGTGTTCCATGTGTCATTATAGTGACGACGTCAAAAAAAATTAGTAGTTTTACAATTAATAAATCAATCATGAAATCATTAAAGTCAATTGCAATAGCACTCATGGCCTTTGGTGCGCTTGCCGCCCAGGGCGCAGATGTAACTCCGAGCAACCGTTATATAACCCGCAAGGTCAATTCGGGCGCGTTCACGGCCATCCGCACAAATACGTCATTGGATATAGTCTATACCGTGGGTCCGCGGAATATCGAAATCTATGCGCCCGACAATCTCATGCCCTATATACAGGTTGCGATAAAAGGCTCAGAGCTGATCGTCTCTTATAAAGAGAACATGAATATCCATGGCAGCCACAAATCCCACATAAAGATATCGGCACCGGATGTGAACAAATTTACCACCGCCTCGGCCGGTGACATCGATATAAAAAGCCCCATACGTCTCAACAACCAGACGGTGGAGATGAGAGTGCTGAGCGCCGGCGACATTACGGCCAAAGCAATTGAAGCGTCCGAGATCCGACTGCAGACCAACTCGGCAGGCGATATCGAGACCGGAAGCCTGAAGGCTGAGAATGTTTTCCTTATGGTAAATTCGGCAGGCGATATAGAAACCGAAAATGTAACCGCCCGCAATAAAGCAAGTGTATCAGTAAATTCGGCCGGCGATGTGGATGTGCCGGAAATAGTGGCCGGAGGAATGGTTTCGCTTAGCACAAATTCGGCCGGCGATATAAAAATCACCACTGTTTCTGCTCCTTCTGCATCTATCAGCACCAATTCATCAGGAGATATAAGAGTGAGCGAGCTCAAAGCGGATGATGTGAGCGCTTCAAGCGGTAGTTCCGGCAATATAAACCTCAGTGGTGTTTGCTCATCTGCCAATCTCTCGGCGAGAAGTGTAGGAGATGTAAATGCCAAAGGTTTGAAAGCCAAAGATGTCGATGCCTCCGTAAGCAGCTCGGGTAATGTTACCTGCTACGCCGTAAACAGCCTGGTTGCCCGCAGGTCGAGCGTTGGAGAGATAAGATATGCCGGAAATCCCTCAACAGTAAAGATCGAAAGCAACCGTAAAGACGGAGTGCGTCCTCTCTGATGAAATAATCTGAAACAGTTTTTTTCAATACCCGATAATTATGACACAAGTGTTTACCCGCAGCCGCTTCGAGAGTGAGGCCGGGAGGCTACGCCCCATGTTGCTGCGGGTAGCTGTGTCTATCACCGGAAATGAGGAAGACAGTGCGGATGTGGTGCAGGAAACATTGCTTAAGCTCTGGTTTTTAAGGGACAGGCTTCATGAATATGAGAGTGTGGAGGCTCCCGCAAGAGTGATAGTGAGGAATCTCAGTCTGAATCTTGTGAGACACAGAGCGTTAAGCCCTATAGATACAGGTGTGCTTCCTGAAACAGGCGCCTATGACAGGGAGGAAAGCCTCAGTGATGAAATGACGGAGGCACTCGCGCGCCTTCCCGATACCGAACAGGCAGTTCTCAGGATGAAGCATCTGGAAGGCTTCGAGACAGAGGAAATAGCCGAAATGATCCACTCAACACCCGGCGCGGTCAGAACCGCATTGTCGAGAGCGCGTCGGCGGATACGAGAATATTATAACCCTTCAAACTGAAATATGGCAAAGATGATGATAAATAAAGATAATGTGGCGGAGTTGCTCGACCGGTTCTTTGACGGAACAACAACGAATGCCGAGGATAGAGCCCTTGAAGAATACTTCTGCGGAGGGGGCGACGTTCCCGAACAGTTTGAATGCTACAGGGAGATGTTCGGCTGGTATTCGTCGGGAATGGATGAGAACCGTCTGCCCTCGAAAGATACTCCCCCCATAAAGAGCCGCCGGATTTCAGCGGATGTTATAATCTGGTGGAGCTCAATAGCGGCAGTCATAACTCTTATGATAGGAATCGGATGGAATTCCCGGCTTGCAAAGCTGGAGCAGGCTCCATATTATGCCGATAATTTCATTGTAAGAAGCGGAAATGTCATTACCGGTATGGATGAAATAGGGGATGACATAGAAGCTACTATAATAGAAGGCAACTGTCTGGAACAGGAAATAGATATGAGTATAGAAAAACTTAATGAAGAGAAAATAATCGAATGATATGAGAAGAATATTTATCGCGATGGTGGCTGTGATGGTGTGTGTTGGCACGGCTGCTGCAAAAAACTGGTGTGAGTCGCTCATCAACGTTCTCAACTCTTCTGAAGGGGTGGACAAGAGTGTGTCGGTGAACCGAGACGTCACCACTCATGAGATAACCAATGCCACGTATGATTTCAGGTTTACGTCGGCTAAACTTTATGATACGGTCAAGAAAACCCTCATGAATCATGCCTCGGATGTGGATTTTTACTCCGAAACCGGCAACAAGAACAAGGTGATAACCCTGCGCATGACCGACAACGGGCGGCGATGGAGCTGCAAACTCCAGAAACTTGGCAAGAACGGCAAGCAGTTTCTTGTGAGGGTAAGTTCGGGAGACAAAAATCAGATAGTGATTTCCGGAGGCTCCAAGAATAAAAAAAGTCTTACTATGGAGGAGAAGCGAAAGGTGAAGAGTGAAGTGCAGAAGGCCTTGGAGCAGGCCAGACGTGATATGGAAAGAGCACGTAATGACCTACAGAGATACAGGGAAGATGCGAGAGATTCGCGCATTATCACCACCCCTCCCACTCAGGATAAGAAAGCAGCCATCAATTCTATAGATGAAGAACTGAAACGCGCGGCGCAGGAAAGGGCCCGGAAACTCAACCGGTGATATTAAGCACCTCTGAGATATTACTGTTTCTGATATTATTTTCTAACTCTGTGCCTTTCACCCCAAAAACATAAGTATGAAAAAATTCTTTTATCTCTTCATTATGCTGGCTGCATTATTCCCGGCCGACGCTGCAACTAAATTTTCAGCATACAAGGGTGTCTGGAGCAGTGATGACGCAGAAGCGGTGCTTACGGATTCGATCTGCATCTTTTACTGTAAGGCCGACAGCACAATGCAGGCGTTTCTGGAGGTTCCGTCGGCAGGTATCACAAGCAAGACGGTATTTGCAAAGAGTGGAACCGTGACAACGTCCACTGACAACGGCCCACTCATAATCTCCGAGTCAAATGGCGTACTGGATATCTGTGGCCACTCTCTCAAGAAAGTTGAGGAAATAAAGGTGGTGAGACCGTATGAGTTGGCCCAGTGCCAGTCAAAATTCGATGTCGGGAAGTGCCTGCAGCAATGGCGCCTTGGCGCGGGATATGGCGTCTCGGACGATATGGTCTACTGTGAGATAAATACCAACAGGCACATGTTTGTATATATGATAAGTCCTTCCATGGTCTATATACGGGCGGCGGCTACGAGGAACAATAATAACGGCTCTCTGTTTTTTCAGAATATCCGTATGATGAAGAACAATAATACCGGGGAATATACCATGGATATCAAGCCGGACAATTACAGTTTCTCACGCGCAGACCTTGAAATAGACAACACCAAGTTCCAGCCAAAATCCTGCACGTTCGCTCCCGACGGAGGCATATACTGGTCGCTTATTTCATATGAACCCGATCTGATTTTGCTGAACGGATGTGGCGAAACGTATGAGGTAAAGCGTCATCCTATTGAAACCGATATGGAATATTTTGAATACGTTCCGTATTCGCCGGAGGATGGTTTGCTTGGCTTCTGACAATCCGATAAACGATTTTTTTAAGCTTCCTTGATAACTTTAATGCCTGAGACGTGGAAACGGACGTCTCAGGCATTAAGTTTGTTTAGAGCAATATATCTTTTATTCTGCTGCCGGCATTACCTTGAGGAGAGTGCCGGACGAATGGGCTGAAAGCTGGGGGGCGTACTGGCTCTGGATGTTTGCAGTGCCGGAGGCGAAAGAACCAGCGCTGTTCACCCAGAAGTCATAGCCCAGCTGGTAAGTTCCGGCAGGGAGCGAACTGATGAAAAGCATGGTGGCGTTATCGCCGTTCTCACGATAGAAACATAATCCGTCGGCAAACACCGGAGCGGGAGTCTGCTCCACAGGTTCCAGACAGGCGGCGCGGTTGTCGGTCACAGCAACGTAATCCATGGCGCGGCGCGAAACTATGGTGAGGTTTACCCTTACACGGTCGCCCACTTTCAGATCAGTAGCTTCTACCCATCGGGTGCCTACCTGTTTGAGGAAGGACTTGGTGATGCTCAGGTCGGGGATAGAATAGCCAGGGACAGCGGCCATATCCATTTTATACCGGCAGCTCACGGAGCCCCACGCGGGAGTGGAACCGGTTCGTTTTATGGTGAGCATCGAGCCGGAGGCACGGGATGCGTCAAGCTGCGTCCGGACTTCGCCCAGGCGTGAATCGGAAGACTTCACGTCAAGGGGTTTGTCAGCGAGAGTGAAATATGCCGGTGTGGCCGGGACGAGCCATCTGGAGGCTGCATCGAGAATGGAGGTGCATATCACGGATGTGGCAGCTGAAGAACCCCAGTTGTTGGCTTCTTTTTGGAGAATCATCCATTGCACCACGGCGTCGATTTTAGAGGAGGGCGCGTTGTTGTCGCGTAGCGCACGGAGGCATTCGGCGGTAGAAAAAAGAGTGGCTATATCGTCGGGAGACTGTGAAGAGGGCCACCACATTCCTTTTTCGGGGGTGGAGACGGCAAACTCTTCGAGCGACGCCACAAGGCGCGAGGCGAGGGAGGAATATCCGTTTGCCCGCAGGATTATGGCTGATTCCGCTTTGGCCGTCACGCCCGAACGCTTCCAGTTTTTAACGATATGCTGGATGGTATTTGCCATTACTTTTCGTGAAGAGGTGGATGCTGGCGCACCCGGCCAGAGAGTCCTGAGCATCGCATAGGCAGCGTCGGTGTAATTCTTATCGTTCTTTAGGTACTTTTCAAGGTTGCGGTTCAGATAATTGAATCCGTTGCTGACCATCGGGGATACATCAGATTCGTTATAAAGGAAATCGAGATGACGGAGTTCGACGAAACGGGAGATCACTCGCTCCGTAACCCATGCCGAAGGTTCAGTGTAATTCTTTGTCCACGACCATCCGCCGGAGCTCCTTTGGGTGGTCTTAAGGTAGGATAGGGAGCGCGACATCACCCGTTCGATATTGGAGCCGTCGAGAAGAAGCTCGAGTCGCTGCATGCGTTCGGTGTCGCTGCGGGCATCAAGCATCCACGGCGTGGCCTGGAGGAGAATTGTCTTAAGCCCGGCATTGCGCTCAAGCATGGAGACGAGGGTGGAATCGGATTTATCGGACTTCGACCAGCCGCTGAGAGCGCGGGAAATTTCGGGGAACTTGCGGAGGAGGCCTTTGGCCACAGCGGCCGAGAACCAGGCGTCGACAGCCTCAATGGATGTGCGCGGATCAGAGTCGGAGAGGCCGGGAAGGGCGGTGACAACGTACCATATGGGATTCTCGCAGTATTGCAGGGAGACAAAAGCGTCGGAAGGAATTTCGGGGAGCCTAAGCGAATATTCGGTGGAGTCGGGCGAGAGATAGAATGGAAGTGATTCCACGAGAGGTTCAGCTGCTTCGAGCACGGGGATAAGAGACTGTTCGCCATCGGCAAACAGGATGGTTGACGCCTTGATGCGGAAGCCTATGAACGGAGAGGACTCGGGTGCCCGGAAGGAGACGGACACTGATGCGTTTGAGGAAGGCGAAAGCGTCAGAGTAGTGTCGGAGGTCTGAAGAATCCGGTTGGTGACGGGATCGAAGATTTCCGTTACAGCGGAAACAGTCTGATTCTCATCGGAATTATTCATGATGAGGGACGCCACCGTGACATAATCGCCGGTGCGGAGGAAACGCGGAAGATTGGGCTGCACCATCACCGGTTTATTGGCGATCACCTTCTTGCAGAAGGAAGCTACCGACACAGGAGAATCGGTGAATCCAAGAGCCGAGAATGCCCATGTGGTGTTGGCGTCGGGAACCTTGAATGTAAAAGAAAGAGAACCGTCTGCATCTGTGGTGAGCATGGGGTGGAAGAATGCAAGCGCTGTGTTGCCTGAACGATACTCAAACGGAGATTTTGCTGCGGTTTTCTCTCCGGAAGATTCCTGAGATGCAGACTCTTCCATTCCTCCCACGGCTTCATCTTCAACAGACTCTTCCGTCACGGCGCTCATTACTGCGGGTGCGGCCATTTTAGCCTCGTTGACAGCACGTACGGCGCCAAAACCATCGGCTCCGGCATCGTATTCGACTCCCTTGGCCAGGAGAGTACGATGCATTACCACGTTTTTCAGCACCGGCGAGTAAAGGGAATAACCGTATGTAAGGAAATCGGGAATGGTAATGTCATAATCGCCACGCGAGGGATAGGGGGCGCGGAGTGAGAGATAAATGCTGCTGGATATCGGGCCGGTGGAGAAAGACAGCGACGGGAGGTAAGGTCGCATGGGCGAGAAAGAGAACGATGCCTTGGCGAGAGCATCAAGCGCCGAGTTGTACATGTCGAGAATGATGGCCGAGCGGCGGGGTTTACCATCACCGTCGACGGTGGTGAATTTCCAGGTTTCGGTAGCACCGGGAACCAGGCGGTCGCGGAATGTCTCTGCTTTCAAGGTGAGTTCGCGCTCGGGATGAGGAATATTCACGGTGTAGTCCAGCAATGTCGATTTCATTCCGGAGGCAGCAAAAAGAGTGAGATGCGGCGCGGGAGAATCAGGGTTGACGCTGACTGGGATTGAGTTGAATCCTTCTGCCAGTTCAAGCCATTTGCGTTCTATGACGCGTGAGGAATCGGACAGTACATAGAGGCAATGGGTGGGAGCTGAAGCGGCTGCAATCAGCAAAGAGCCGTTGCCGCCACGGTCTAAACTGAGTGTGCCTCCGAACCCGGCAGGAGTCCACAGAACGTCGGATACTCCGGCTGGCATTTTATTGTCGGTGCGCCTGTAGATTATTATTTCCTCGCTAAGGGAATCGGCCGTAGAGTCATTGATTTTAAATGCGAGTCGATAGCGTCCGGATGGTATCCTGGCCCAGTCGATAACCGGTGATGAGGATGGGAAAGAACCGGTAAGTTCCGAAGCGGTATTTCCTGACCATGAAGGAACAAAGGTATATGAGAGAGGAGTATCTATTATGCTGTCGGATGAGTTGATAACTTTGACGGGGAGAACGGGCGAAGAGGAAACGTCGAGAGAGCCCTTGAGTTCGCTGACAATACGCAGGGCGCTACCGCGGAGGAACGTCAGGGTTGTCTCCTGACTCTCGCCGGAGGACGACATGGCGGAGATTACCGCCGTAAAAAGTCCACGCGGGGCCGGGGCGGCATCAAGGACGTCGGATGGAATGACAACGGAGAAATTACCGTCAGCATCAGTGGACGACTTGAAGGTATAGAAAAGCGTTCCGGGTGTAGATCGGAACCACCACGGCATAGATGATGACGAGAGATTACCGGAGATTTCGGCGCCGGAAAGGGGCATTCCGCTATAGGTCGAGACCTTGCCTGTAAGCGTGATGGCGCCTTTTTCGGGGGTATCACGCAGGGCCGGCTTGCAGTCAACCATAAATCCGGGCATATTGTAGTCGCTCACCATGAAGCGGACGGAAGTTCCGTCTGCCGACTTGTCACCGGTGGTGACGTTTATGGAAAAATATCCCTGCAGCAGACCCTTGGGGATGACGAAAGAGCCTGACGCACGGCCGAACTCGTCGGTAATCGCGGAAACAGAGGCATCCTTGACCTCGGTGTAGTTGGCATCGAGGAGCTGTGCCTGTACGGGAAGAGACTTGACGGCAGAGGATGTGATTCCGTCGTTGCGGTAGGCGATTGAAGCCCAGCGTACGGTATCACCGGGATGGTAAATGGCAAGATCGGTGAAAGCCTGGAAATATACATCGGGACCCTTATAACGGTATTCGGGATACAGGTTGATGAGGGGAGCGAATACATCGGAATCCTTTCGCACACTCAGCATGCATGCTGATAAAGGCGAGTTTTCTTCGGCGACACGGAGGAAGCCTTCACGGTCGGTGAGACCTACGGAGCGGAAGGAAACGGGATTAGTGGGAGATGTGTAGACCGATGCCGATTCCACAGCCTCTCCGGTGAGAGGATTGTAGGCAAGAGCCGAGACAGAATGAAGCTTAAGGGCGGCGACAGCCAGTGAGGAGCAATGGATTATGCTGCGACGTGTTTCTGTGGATTTCAGCGCAGGAGAGGTGGAAATTACAGCGAAATAGTAGCCCGGGCGGTCAAGAGTCGCGGTGACGGTGGTATCGATGCCGAAAATCGAGGCGTTGGAAAGGTCGATTTTAATGGTTTTTGCAACGGGATAGGACGACGGATTTGTTATCTTGACGGAATTCTGCGAAGTGAAGGCCGGTGGAAGGCGATGGAATGTGACCTTGGCCTCTGAGATGCCTCGTGTGTTTAAGTGAAATGAGAATGTATGGGAGGGAAAGACCGATGACGGAACCCGTACCTCTGCGAAAGCTGAAGTCATAATTTTCATCTTTCGGGTTACGGCGGCCGACGCCTCGGATGCAGGGAATTTTTTCAGATATGCTCCGAGAGCCTTGTAATAACCGGCATTGTCAGAGTCAGCCAGATAGTTACCGGCTTCAAGAAGAGGCAAGGCAGCATAGGGACTGGAGCCGTGCAATGAGGAAAGCTCTATCAGACGGCGGTATACCGTGGCGCGACAATCCTCGGCCGATGCGTGGTAGACGCAACCGCTGAAGAATGCCAGGCGCTGAGTGAGATTATAGAGAAGCGGAGCTTGCGTAGATTCTGACTGTTTTATCAGGGAAGCGAAAATCGAAGATATCTTTTTTGCTGCAAGAGCTTCGTAAGATGAAGCCGATGGAAAAGAATAATCGGTCTCAAGGCATTGAACAGGAAAGAGATTGTTGAAGTGAAGACCGGTTTTCAGCAGCCCGATAGATTGCCATGCCACGAAATCGAACAGAGAGGGGAAGAACGGTGCGGACTGTGCAGGACAAGTAATTACGGAAGAATAATCCCGTAAAGGAATGCGGGCGAGGGCGGCTTGCCTCGATACCGCTTTCATGGCGAGGGAGTCAATCACGAACCGATACTGTTCGCCCGACCAGAGGCGGAAATCGGAGGGGATAGGATGGAGTGGGAGTTTGCGGCTGTCGAGATTCCAGCGGTCGTTTTCGTAGGCCTCGGCATATATTCTTGCCTGAAGAATTTCAAGCAGCGATTTTACGGCAGGGTCGGTAGATTGATTGCAAACCGTCGCAATCCCAGGCATGAAGGCTACTGTGGAGTCTGGGTCAACCATAGATTGTGCAAGTTGCAGATCAATAATGGCGCGCAGGGAAGCTATGCCGTCATGCGTGTCCAGCGCTTTTGAAAGCCGCAGCCGGGCATCGGAAGAAACTTGTTTCGGAAGGGCGAAATCGGGTTGGCTGGATGGTGTTTTCACGTTGGCGCAGTTAATGGAAATGGAAATAAGAAGATAAGAGGCGATAAACAATAGTCGTAACAAGTGTGTCAGCATAAAGAATATCGGTATAAGATGAGACGGATAAGAAAAATAAAAGTCCTGCGGGGCCGCAAGACTTAAAGGATTTGAAGAAGGAAAAAGTTCATTTCTTGTTGTTGCTCTTGGCTTTCCCTTCCCGATGTTTCATGAGATGGCGTCCAAAACGGCGTTCGGCTGATTTGAGTTTGAAGAGTTGCTTCTTGGTGAGAATCTCGCGAAGCTGAGGATAATATTTGCGGTCAATGTCGCCTTCGCGTGAACGCAATTCGAAGAGAGCCTCGGTGGCTTTCTCATATTCAAGATCGGAGGGATGGTTGTTTTTGGCAACGCTGCGCTCGAGCGCGCGTGTCTCACGTGCTATCTTGTCGAGCTCGGCATTCATGGCGTTGTACACGGGCACGAATTTCTCTTTCTGCTCAGGGGTGAGTTCAAGAGATTTGGCTATGAACTCTGTCTTATAGGCCCGCATTTCGTTGAACCATCTGTCGGTCTGAGCCTTTGAAGGCTGCTTGGCCGCACTTTGGGCGTTACAAAGCAGGGCAGGAATAAAAAGAAGAAACAGTAAGAAGGGTTTCATAACTGAAAGAGAATAAGGTCAATTTCTATAGGAATCACTGAAATCGGAGAGTGAGGATGGATCCACACCTTCCTCGTAGAGAGCATCAATCAGATCCGACTCTTCTACCTCAGACGCACAATAGTCGTAGAAGAATGTATCGTTGTTGATGGCGCTTGCCAGAACCGGATTGTCGGAAAGGGAAGAAAGGTCGGAGTGCGGACGCATGAGGTCGAACATTTTCATCATACACCATATACCAAGGAACATAGCGGCCATGTAAAGATAAGGCTTGACGCGCTGGAACCAGGTACGGGGCAAGACGCGGGGTTTCTCCTCTTCCCACGGGCGGGCGGGGAGAGAGGCGATTATGCGTTTGTTGAAGTCCTCAAAATAGCCGGGAGGGACGGTAAGGCCGTCGGAGCGGGGAATTTTGGGAAAATCTTCTTTATTCATAGGTAATGAAAGTTATAGTGAGGAGAGTTGGTCATTTATTGGATTTGACTAATCAAACCGTGTAAGGTTTAACGTCATTCAAAATATTGTTCGATTTTTTTAACGGCGAGATGGTAGGAGGCTTTCAGCGCCCCGACCGAAGTGCCGAGTATGCGGGACATTTCCTCATATTTCATCTCGTCGAAGTAGCGCATGTTGAAAACGAGGCGTTGTTTCTCCGGTAGGGTGGCGATGGCTTTGCGCAGTTCGAGACTTAAGGCATCTCCGTCGAAATCGGGGTCGGCTTCAATTAAATTGATCAATACCTGTGATTCATCGTCGACAGTAAGGTTCTTCTGTTTGCGCTTCTGTTCAAGCCATGTGAGAGATTCATTTATGGCTATTTTATAAAGCCAAGTGGATAGCTTTGCGTCGCCCCTGAAATTCTCTATGGAGTTCCAGGCTTTCAGGAAAGTATTCTGAAGGATATCGTCGGCATCGGCATGAGAAGGCACCATGCGCCTTATCTGCCAGTAGAGCGACTGGGAATACTCCTTCACCACATCGCCAAAAGCCTCACGGCAGGTGCGTGGATCGCGCAGGCGCTCAACCAGTGTTTCGGTGTTGTCGGGATCCTTCATAAAATCTTAATGGAAATAATATGCTGTAAATTTATAAAAAAAGCTTCGAGGGGACTAAAATTATCCGTATAATTGTTGAAGATTTAAGTAAAATTCAGAAATTGGATATGATTCACGGGATAGATTTCAATACAATAATGACAGCTTTGGGGCTGACTCTGGTGGCCGGCATGTCGACCGGCATAGGTTCCCTAATGGCTTTTTTCACGAACCATACTGACAAAAAGTTCCTTTCATGCGCGCTGGGCCTTTCAGCCGGTGTGATGATATATGTATCGTTTATGGATCTGCTTCCCATGGCTTTAGAGGAGATTTCTTCCGGAATCACCGGGAAATCCGGTATGCTTTATGTGCTGGGCGGCTTCTTCGGAGGAATTGGCCTTATTGCCATGATAGACATGCTTGTTCCCGAGGATGAGAATCCACATGAGGTCAGCACGGTGGAGGAGATGAATAACGGTACTCATCTCCGGCGCACAGGCATGATGCTTGCTGGAGCTATCGCCATTCATAATTTCCCCGAAGGAATGGCCACATTCGTGGCGGCCATGAACGGCCTGGATGTCGCGTTGCCGATAATGGTGGCGATTGCAATCCATAATATCCCTGAAGGGATAGCCGTTTCAGTGCCGATATATCATGCCACCGGTAACCGAAAGAAGGCCTTGATGTGGTCATTGATGTCGGGACTGGCCGAGCCGCTTGGGGCTATATTCGGACTTGCATTCCTTTTGCCGTTCTGGACACCGACAGTGGGAGCCATAGTCATGGCTGCAGTGGCCGGTATAATGGTGTACATCTCGTTCGACGAACTGTTGCCCGGCTCAGAACGTTATGGGCACCATCATCTAGCCATGTGTGGCGTGATAGGCGGAATGGTACTGATGGCGTTCTCGCTGCTGCTGTTCTGATAAGGGTTACTTCTGATTGCGTGAGGCGCCTGCGCCGAAAAGAAGATGACGGGAACGGTCCCCGGCTTCCGATGCAAGTTTCTCAGGAACGAATTTCCAGTTGGTTTCCACGCGCGGGGAAATCACTCTGCGTTTCTCGACCGCTTTTATAAGGTAGTAACGCAAATCTTTATCGGTGGCACGTATCACTCTTGAAGGAAGCTCCTGGGCAGGGATGCCGGCTCCGAGAGTCAGAAGGTCGCCTCCGCCGTTGGCACGGTAAGAGTTGACGGCAACGGTGTATGTGCTGTCAGGGTTGAACGGAGTGCCGTCGGATAGCGAAGTAATGGTTATTTTTTCTCCCCGCGGTCTGGTAATATCAACCGTATAGTCAATACCGGCAGCTGAATCGAAATTATACGATGGATTTTTAAGTCTGTTGTCGGTTAATGACGGCTTTTCCGAAGCAAAACGGATCAACTGGCTGTCGGGGGTCTCCGATACCGGCACTGTCCAGAGATCATAGGCCATTTCGAGATAATCCTTTATCTCGCGTCCGGTAAGTTTCATTGTGTAAAGCATGTTCTCATACTTGTAGAGGGTGAACATGTCGGAAACACGCAACGGACCGGCAACGATCGAGGCATCGAACGAGAGAGGAGCGGCGAATGAAATCTGAGCTCCGGATATTTCAAGCTGCAGGTCGTGGAGCAGAGTCATGAACGCGGACGGTCCGAAAAACGCGTCGCGGGTAGAGAGGGTGTTGGTAACGGTTCCCAACTGTCGTTCCACAAAATCGCTTACCGAGGAAAGGCGGTCGGCGAATCTGGCAAGGTAGGATCTGGAGGGAGTCAAGGAATCTATATCCAGTATCTTCGGTATAATCGAGAGGGTATCTTTCCCGGAGGAATTGCCGGAGAACACGAAATCTATCACGCCTATGGCGCGGGCATTGTTGGCCGGATTGACTACCGGAACTTTTTTTCCGGAGGGTGAGATGACTTCCGACAGAAACCTCTGATGATCGTGCCCCATAAGCACCAAGTCAAGGCCGTCGACCTCCGCCGCCACTTTCATGGATGCGTTTTCTACGACTGAACCAGTAGTTTTCGAGGCATCGTGGCCGGAATGGAAGAGGCCGATAATCGCGTCGGGGTTTTCGCGCTCACGGATTATCGGAATCCATTTACGTGCCGTCTCGGTCATATCGTCGAATCTCAGTCCACTCCACAGGTTTTCAGGTAACCAGGAAGGTATGCCCGGAGTAAGAAGCCCGAGCACGGCAATCTTTTTACCATTGCGTTCAATGACGGTGTAGGGAGTGAGATATGGTTCGCCGGTGAGTGTGTCGATGACATTCGCACCGAGCCATGGAATATTCATGGCTTTATGGACACGGTCGTAGACAGCATGGCCGGTCTCGACATCGTGATTGCCGATAGTGGCTGCGTCATATCCCATGAAGTCAAATATCTCGGGTACAATATGGGGAGTGACTGTGTCGATGAAGTTATAATAATAGACTGTGGGCTGTCCCTGCAGGATATCGCCGTTGTCGAGAAGGATGACACCGCCGGGATTGGCTGTACGGATGGAGTCCACAGCGGTGACAACGCGTGCCAGACTGCCTTCTCCGGGAGCGAGAGTTATGAAGTTGTAGGGGAAGAAATTCCCGTGGACATCGGTGGTGTAGACCACGGTTATTTTGTTGTCAGAGGAGTAGCTTGCCATGGAAAATGAAAGAAGGAGGAGTGATAATGCGGTTCGAAAAAAGGAAATCATGACTCAGGTTATTTGTCGGGGATATAGAAGCATTGGATTTTACCGATCTTGAGCTGTCCAACAACTTTGAGCGGAATCCGCTGGGCGTCGTCGGAAATCCAGGCTTCGAGTGGAGAGGATGATTCGATTCGTCCGTTGGATGTGAAACGGAACACAAGTTTTATGGCAGGATAAATCTTATTGTCTATCTTGACGTTTTCTTTCTTGATATAGGTGATGGTGAGAATCTCTTTTTTCTTGCCAGAGAAGATGTTTAGACTTACCGACTGATTCTGGATGAAGGAGTCGAAATCTAGTTTGCGCAGATAGTAGAATGAACTGAGGAAGTCAACTGCAACACCTTCGGCAGAAAGCTTGGTAACAGTTTTGATGGTCTTGTCGCTGTTTTTAGGACGGCGTAGTCGGGTGGACACACCCTTTACAGAATCGGCATGGCGAGTGAACTTGACAATATCGTGGGTATATCGTCCATTTTCGTTTGAGAGCCGTTCATAACGGGTAGGGGTCATGTCGGTTGGGCGCATGCTTGTGTAAAGTGTGTCGCGCAGCCGATAGAAATGGTCGGCCCACGGTTCGCTCCGGGCATAAAGACAAGCTTTATAGCCGTCAGGGATTCGGGTGAGAGTGATTGTGGCGTTGCCGGCCTGTTTCTGGATCAGTCCCCATTTATACAATACTTTGTAACGGAGTGTCTCCTGCGGAGTTTCTGAGGCGAGAATGCCTGAGATGGAAATTAAGAGAGCTATACAGGATAATAGGAATTTTTTCATCGTCTGAATTTTAAATCGGGAAATGGGAGAGCGTGGCGTGCCATCTGCTCGATGCGTTTGTTGCGCCAGCACTTGCGGCACACCGCTATGTAACGGTCGTCGCCTCCGATTTCCACCTGGGCCCCATCTTCAACAAAGTCGCCGTTGGCGTCTATTCGTGCGTTGATGATGGTTTTCTGCCCGCAGTTACATGTGGACTTTATCTCATCAATGGAATCGGCAAGCTCGAACAGGCGCCGCGAGCCCTCGAAGAGGTGGCTTTTGAAATCTGTGCGCAGACCGTAGCATATCACGTTGCTACCGTAATCATCTACTATACGCGCGAGCTGGTCAACTTGTTCGCTCGAAAGGAACTGGGCCTCGTCGACAAGAAACCAGTCAATCACCGTCATCTCGGCCTCAAACATTTCCTGGGCGAGCATGTAAAGGTCAGTATCAGGCAAAATCCACCGGCATTCACGCTGGATGCCGATGCGTGAGCGGATAATATTGGAAGCCTCGCGGGTGTCAATGGCAGGTTTAAGACATGCATATCTAAGGCCGCGTTCTTCAAAGTTATAGGCCTGGGTGAGAAGAAGCGCTGTTTTGGCGGAACCCATTGTGCCGTAGCGGAAATATAGTTTGCCTGATCGATTCATTTCTTAGGAAGTGCTATGGTTTGTGGGGGCAAAGTTAATGACATTTTTCCGAAACGTGCCATTAAAATAGTTAATCGGGGTTACTGGTCGGGAGTATATGTTATCCGCAGTATGGAGCTCGTGGAGGGTGTGACAGGGAAATTCCGTGAGGCCCGAAGTCCGGGGAGCCACAGGATGACTTCGCGTCCTGTATGGTCCGTATGCGTGAGCAGCGGGAGAGCCTGTTTTTGGGTGAGAGAGAGCTTGGCATCGGAAAAAATATCGCTGACAAGCCGCGAACCTTTCATGCCGAAAGGCAGAAGGCGGTCGCCCTCTTTCCAGAACCTGACGTCAATGGAACCGGATTTTTCAAGCGCCTCCGCATCGAAATAAGCGCAGAAAGGGTCACGGACCGGATGGAACGCATCAGGGGAGATGAGTTCGTAATGGAATCTTCTCTCAGGGTGGGAAGCAACACTGTCGTCGCTTCTGAGGAGGACACCCCGGGATGAAATCAGTATATTTCCGGCAGGAGATATGAATTTCCGTCCGGAACGGTCGGCTGAGGCAAGCATATCGTCGGTCTGCGAGCGCGTAAAGCCTTCGGGAGCCAGCCATTCATACAGAAGCAAAGCGGCGTGAGATTCCGAGGCGATAAGCTTGTTGAGGTCTATGCCGCCATTCGGGAGGGTGTAGTGCGCACGTTTTTCCTCGATAGTATAGCGATAAAAATCGTGGTTTTCGCTGAGAAGTCTGAGCGAGGAGGTTAGGGCGTTTAATGCATTCTTGCCTTCTCCGGCAGCATACTGTAGGGCCGGGATAACGTGGTGACGGATCCGGTTGCGAGTGAAATCGTCGGAAAGATTCGATGAATCCGTGATGAAATTCACTTCAATGGTGCGAAGATAATCTTCGATTTCCATTCGCGACACCTCAAGGAGAGGACGGATAATGCCGCTGGCGTTGAGCGGCCGCATACCCCTCAGCCCAGCCAGGGAAGAACCCCGGAGGAGATTCAGAAGGAGTGTCTCGGCATTGTCATCGGCATTATGGGCGACGGCGATTCTTCTTATTCCTGTGTCGGCCCTCAGACCGTCGAACCAATGGTAACGCAGATCGCGACAGGCCATTTCCAAAGAGGGGGTACCGGGAGAAAGACGGCGATATTCATCGACGTCAAAATCAATTTTCCGGAAATCGCAGCCAAGGCGCCGGGCAATGTCACGGGCATATCTTTCATCACGTATGCTTTCTTCGCCACGAAGATGAAAATTACAGTGGGCAGCCACGCAATGGAACCGGAGTGCATGGAGGGCACAAAGAAGAGCCACGGAGTCAGCCCCTCCGCTCAATGCCACTATTACGCGTTCGCCCGCGGAAAGAAGTCCACGGGCGAAAACTACGTCAGCCACTTTTTTCTCAAGCGAATGGCGAAAAGTGATGTCAGCCGACATTATGAAAGAACGTGAGTGACAACCGGATTGTTACTTGAACGTAACAACGCGGTTATAAATAAAGTTGCTCAGAGTGTAAAAACACATGCCGAGAAGGGTGGACAGACCGTAACCGGAGAGGGTGAATCCGGCAAGGTCAAACTCCCATGAGGCAAGAGAGGTGTGAGTGGTAAGAAGCCATGTCACCAGAAGCTGGAGTCCATAGCAGGGCATGAAGCCACCGATAAATTTGATTCCTTCGCGCAAAGCGTTGTTTTTAGAATGGAACACCCAGAGTTTGTTCCAGATAAACGAGTTGAGGAATCCGGCCACATACCCCAGAGCGTTGGATACCCATGGATTTACGCCAAGAACACTTTTGCAGGAGAAAATAACCACAAGAGTGATGCAGGTGTTCATTATACCGACGCATATATAGCGCATGAACTGTGATACAACGGCACGCTGTTGGGCAGACATATTAAGCGTAAGATACATAACTTAAAATCGCGTTTAAGAAATTGAGGAAAGAATAGAGTGGGATTAATCGTCGGAAGAGACGGAGGAGGAAGGACGCACGCGGTTATAATAGCGACACGCGCCGGTGAGACCGCAATTTAGGCAATCGGGGCGCCGTGCCTTGCATACGTAGCGTCCATGAAGAATGAGCCAATGGTGGGCCTTTGGCACAATTTCGGCAGGGATATGGCGCATCAGGGTCTGCTCGGTCTGGAGGGGGGTGCGGGAATTTGTGGTGAGACCGATGCGTTCGCTTACACGAAACACATGGGTGTCCACGGCCATTGCCGCTTTTCCCCACACAACCGACAGAATCACATTGGCCGTTTTCCGGCCGACACCGGGGAGAGTAAGTAGCGAGTCGATATCGGAAGGCACTTCACCACCGAAGTTTTCCACAAGAGTGCGGGCCATTCCCAAAAGCGACTTGGTCTTATTGTTGGGATAGGAAACCGAACGGATATAAGGGAAAACATCGTCGGCAGTTGCGGCAGCGAGAGCAAATGCATCGGGAAACGCATCAAACAGCTGAGGAGTCACCATATTGACACGTTTGTCGGTGCACTGGGCCGAGAGTATCACGGCCACAAGCAGCTGGAAGGGATTGTCGTAGTGCAGTTCGGTCTCAGCCACGGGCATTTCGCGGCTGAACCATTCAATTACTGCCTGATATCTCTGTTTAACGGTCAATTGGCTTATTTTCTTATTGAAGAAATTAGACCCGGAATATTTGAAATGGTTTAATGCGCGGCCTGGAACTGCTCAAGGAAACGGCGGTCGTTTTCGGAGAACATTCTGAGGTCGTTGACCTGATATTTGAGGTTGGTAATACGCTCCACTCCCATTCCGAGGGCGAAACCGCTGTAGATTTTCGAGTCGATGCCGCACGCGTCGAGCACATTGGGGTCGACCATGCCGCAGCCGAGAATCTCGACCCAGCCGGTTCCCTTGCAGAATGAGCATCCTTTTCCTCCGCAGAGATTGCAGGAAATATCCATTTCGGCTGAAGGCTCGGTGAAGGGGAAGTAGCTCGGGCGCAGGCGTATGTCGGTGTTCGGACCGAACATTTCACGAGCGAAATACAGCAGGGTCTGCTTCAGATCGGCGAACGACACGTTTTTGTCAACATAGAGGGCCTCGACCTGATGGAAGAAGCAGTGGGCACGCGCAGAGATGGCTTCGTTGCGGTACACACGGCCGGGGCATATTATGCGGATGGGCGGTTTGGAGTGCTCCATCACACGGCTTTGGACCGAGGAGGTGTGGGTGCGCAAAAGCACATCGGGATTACGCTGTATGAAGAAGGTGTCCTGCATGTCGCGTGCCGGATGGTCGGCTGCGAAATTCAGCGCGGAGAACACGTGCCAGTCATCTTCTATCTCCGGACCTTCTGCCACGGTGAATCCGAGGCGGGAGAATATGGAGATAATCTCGTTGCGCACAATGGAGAGGGGATGACGCGAGCCGAGTGAAATCGGTGAGGCAGTGCGGGTGAGGTCGAGCGAGGGGTCTATGACATCCACAGACTCAACGGCAACGCGGAGCTGGTTTATGCGCTCGGTGGCAAAGTCCTTGAGCTCATTTATAGCCGGGCCCATAGCCTTCTTCTCTTCGGGCGAAAGGGCGCGGAAATCGTTGAAAAGAAGCGAAATCTCGCCTTTCTTGCTGAGGTATTTAATGCGAAGAGCTTCCACCTCGTCGGGTGTTGACGCTGTGGCGGAGCTGAGAAGTTCCTTTATTTGACGTATTTTTTCAACCATGGGAGTTAAAAAGTTTTATACAAATATTAAAGGAGAGAACAGTTGGGGGGTAGAGAGATATTGGAACGCGGAATTAATCCATCGAAAGACCGAGGTTGGCCATTGCGGCATCCACATCGGCTGTAAGTTCGGCGTCCTGCTTGTCGCGGCTCACGATTTTGCCCTGCGGATCGAAGAGGATTATGCAAGGGATGGAGGAGATGCCGTAGATGTCGGTGGGGATTGTCTGAGCGTCGAGAATCTGGTTCCACGGGAGCTGATGCTGCTCGATTGCCTTTAGGGTGTTTTCGGGCTGGTCCCATACGGCTACGCCGAGAACCTCGAGGCCTTTGTCGGAATATTTGTTGTAGAGTTCCTTGATTACAGCTGTCTCACGGATGCAGGGGCCGCACCAGCTTGCCCAGAAGTCAACGAGGGTATATTTGCCTTTACCCACATAGTCGCTCAGGCGTGAGGTTTTGCCATCGTATGTGACTTCGAAATCCTTGAACATGTTGCCGGGCTGGGTCTCCTGCTTCTTGACGAGGCTTGTGCGGAGCTTGGCAATGCGTTTGCCTTCCGAGAAAGCGGGGTAAAGAGCCAGAATGGAATCGAGCTGGGGAAGATTGCATTCGTAGGCGCTCTGGAGGAAAGTATAGTAGCCGAGGGCATTGTCGTTGTTGGCGGCTATGAGAGAGTCGGACATGGCAGTGTGGCGGTCTGAGATCTCTTTTGCGCGGGCCATGCCTACGGAGTCGTCGGGGAGTTGACGGTATTCTTCCATCATGGCTTTCTCGGCTTTGTTGAAGCCGGCCAGGGATTCATTGAGGGGAGAGCCGGAAACGGCGCGCGTTTCCGAATCAAGAACAATCTGTCCGGGCTCGAGAACTATTGTGCCGGCACGCGAACCGTCGCATACCACCTGGGCCATGACCGCTTTGGCAATCTTTCCCTTGAAGTGAGCCGTGCCGTTTTCAACGATGGTGCTGTCTATTTTGTCGGAAGAATCGTAATCAACGAGGTATGCCATTGAGCCGTTTTCGGCAGAAGGTACATTGACAGTAACCGTGTAATCGGTATTTTCGTTTTTAGCGCAGGAGGCAAGGAGAAGCGCAACAGCTGCCGGAATAATAATTCTTGATTTCATAAAAATATGATTGGCTATAAAAAGATTAAATCGAGAGCCGATGTAAAACGGCAATATTTCCTACAAAGTTAATCACTAATTTTGAGGTAGATGAAAAATGAAGGTAAAAACTGGTTAAAAAGGCGGATTTTTAAGGAAAAAGCTGTCGGATAATTAAAAATAAAGTATATTTGAAATTAAAATCAATACACAAACCGTTATGGAACAATATCCGCATCTAAACGAACTGCTAAAGAAGAGCATGACGGACAATAGCGAACGACAGGCTCTGACAGATCTTGACGGAGTCTCTTTCAGCTATAAGGATGTATCACGAAAGATTGAAAAACTACATATTCTTTTTAAACACAGCGGCGTGGAGCCGGGTGACAAGGTGGCTCTCTGCGGCCGCAATTCAGCCCAGTGGGCCGTGGCCTTTTTCGGCATACTGACCTACGGAGCTGTTGCCGTGCCCGTGCTCCACGAGTTCAAGCCCGACAATATCCATCATATCGTTAATCACAGCGAGGCTAAGCTGCTGTTTGTGGAGAAGGCGGTATGGGAAAATCTTGACCCGGACAGCATGACCGGATTGTCGGGAGTTCTCAGAATGTCAGATTTCAGCCTTCTGATGTCGAGAAGCCAGGCTCTTGACGAAGCCAGACTTAAGCTTAACGAACTGTTCGGCTGCAAATTCCCGGAACGATATGTGCCTTCCGATCTGGAAATTTTCATTCCGGAGCTTGACGAACTGGCATTAATCAACTATACCTCAGGTAGTACCGGATTGTCGAAAGGCGTGATGCTGACTTATCGGAATCTGGGTTCAAACCTCATTTTCTGTAACGAGCACCTCAAATTTCTTGAGGCGGGTGACAATTTGGTGAGCATGCTACCAATGGCTCACATGTATGGCCTGATGATAGATGTGATATTCCCGTTTGTAAGAGGATGCCATATCAATTTCCTGACCCGCACTCCTTCGCCGCGCGTAATCAAGACGGCCTTCGAGCAGATAAAGCCCAAGATGATTGTGGCCGTTCCTCTGATTATTGAGAAGATGATTAAAGGAAATGTGTTTCCGCTGCTTGAGAAGCCCATGATGAAAATACTCCTGAAGGTGCCGTTTGTCGACGACCGTCTTCTCGGTAAAATCAAGGATAAACTTTACGAGACTTTCGGAGGCAATCTCCAGGAACTTATAATAGGTGGGGCCGCTCTCAACAAGGATGTTGAGGCATTCCTTCGCCGGATTGATTTTCCGTTTACCGTGGGTTACGGTATGACTGAATGCGCTCCGCTTATTTCCTACGCATCGGCTTCGGAATACAAACAGGGGTCGTGCGGCAAGGTCGTGGACCGAATGGAGGTAAAGGTGGCCTCGCCGGAGGCTTCGAGAGTGGCCGGAGTGATATATGTTCGCGGTCAGAATGTGATGAAGGGTTATTATCGCAATCCGTCTGCTACCAAGGAGGTGCTGGATATTGACGGCTGGCTAAACACGGGCGATATCGGAACAGTGGATGAGGACGGCTTCATATTTCTCCGTGGCCGCAACAAGAATATGATTCTGGGTCCGTCGGGACAGAACATATATCCCGAGGAAATAGAAGAGATTCTTAATAATCTGCCTTATGTGGGAGAATCTATTGTGATCTCTGACGGAGGAAAGCTTGTGGCCCTCGTTTATCCCGATTATGATAATGCTGCCCGTGAGAATATTGATGAGGCAGGCCTGGCACAGAAGATGGAGGAGAATCTTGAGGCTCTGAATCAGGCTGTGCCTGCTTACAGCAAGGTATCGCGCATAAAGATGATGAACGAGGAGTTTGAGAAGACACCTAAGCGGTCGATCAAGCGGTATCTGTATCAGCACGCCGACTGATTCTTTGTAGGGAAGTCTATGCGATCCGGAATGGAGATTCGACGGCCGGAGGCCGACGTTCCCAGCCCTGGCGGTCATTGAGCGTCGATGTCTTCATCGACGCTCAACCGGTGGCGATAAGGATATCGCCACTCCGTGAGCCGCCTGCGTTATCCTTGTTTAATCAACTTATTTTGTGTTGCCTCCCTAAATACAGCTTATGTATTGAAGCGTTATAAGGGGATTTTTTAGAAGATATAGCCTATGGCGGCGGAGAAGACGCCGCAGGTGTAGTTCTTCATAAGCTTGCATTTGGCTTCGACGGCCAGACGCATGTTGGGCGTTATGAACCATTCCATGCCAGCGCCAGCATTCAGGCCCAGGCGGTTTGTGCGACGTGAAGTGTCCTCTTCGTTATTTGTGCTTTTGTTTTCTACGAGAGAAAGGAAGCGGGAGTATGTTGAGTAGGAGAAACCTGCCAGGGGATAGAAGTTGCAACGTTTCTGGGCTCCTATGGCTATGGGGAACTGGTTGTCAAGGTTGAAGGAGAATCCGTCGACATTGTTTTTCCGGAAATAATATTCTATGGATGGCTGCATCCTATAGTAGGGAGCAAAACGGTATGAGAAATAAATACCGGCAACGGCGGTGGAGTTACGCGTAGTGTATCCTCCGAGGAGACCAGCTGTCTTTTCATGCTCCGAGGCCATGAGGGTGCCGGGAATAAACGATAGTGAAAGAAGCGCGGCTGTGATAAGCCTTCTTACTGAAACGGATAAGGTGTTCATGGCGAATACTTATTGGAATGATTCACGGCCGGAGCCGCGAAACGATGTCACAAAGGTAAACCATTATCCCGGAATTCATGTTAGGATTAATGACAAATTGTTAAATTTGCGTGTTAATTCAATCATAGAACGGATATGAAAGACGGTTTTCTTAGAGTGGCTGCAGTGGCTCCCGAGATGAGAGTGTGTGATGTAGACTTCAATGTGAAGAAGATAATTGAGGTCATGGACAAACTTGAGGACGAGGGAGTGGAGACAGCAGTGTTTCCCGAGCTTTGTATCACAGGCTACACCTGCGGCGATTTATTCATGGACCGCACTCTTCTGAATTCGGCGGCTGCGGGTCTCGAAAAGATTGTCGAGGCATCGCGAGGCAGGAATGTAGATGTGATAGTGGGTGTTCCGGTTGAGATTTCCGGCGCGCTTTACAATTGCGCGGCATTCGTTCATGACGGTGAAAAGACCCTTGTGGCCAAAACCTATCTTCCTACTTACAGTGAATTCTATGAGCGACGTTGGTTCGCACCGGCGCAACCGGAAATGAGTTGCGGGATATTTGAAAGCCACGGAGCTAAAATAGGTATAGAGATCTGCGAAGATCTGTGGGCGACAGTTCCACCATCATCGCGTATGGCTCTTGAAGGAGCGCAGGTGATATTCAATCTGAGCGCATCTGACGATGTGATAGGTAAGAACGGCTATCTCATGCAGCTGATAGCGCAGCAGTCTGGCAGATGCCTCTGCGGTTATGTTTATGCTTCGGCAGGGTTCGGTGAATCGACCACCGACGTGGTTTATCTTCCGAAAACAGTAATTGCAGAAAACGGATCCGTGATTGCATGCAACGACCGCAGGAAATTTCTTGAACATCCAGTTACTATAGCAGACATAGATATCGAGGCAATAAACCACGACAGGAGGCATACATCGACGTTTGCCGAATGCCAGAGAAATGAGATAGGAGAGACCGTGGCTGTACCCTCCACCGTTGGCGGTGAAAGCGCGAGTGACCTGAAATACCGTAAAGTGGATGCTCACCCCTTCGTGCCGTCGGAAGACACTATTCTTGATGAACGGTGCATAGAGATCGCGACAATTCAGGAATGTGGACTTGCACGACGGCTGAATGCCGTGGGCAGCAACAGGATTGTAGTGGGAATAAGCGGCGGACTGGACTCTACGCTGGCCCTTCTTGTGGCCCACAGGACTGTCAAGGCTCTGGGTGGAGATGTAAAAGACATAATAGGCGTGACGATGCCCGGATTCGGTACTACCAGCCGCACTTACGACAACGCTCTGAAGATGATGACGCTTTTAGGCATAACTATAATGGAGATACCTATCGGAAAGGCCGTGATGCAACATTTTTCGGATATAGGTCAGGACCCCGACAAACATGATGTCACGTATGAGAACAGCCAGGCAAGGGAACGCACCCAGATTCTCATGGATCTCTCCAACAGACTCGGTGGAATCGTTCTGGGAACGGGAGACCTTTCGGAACTCGCTCTCGGATGGGCTACCTACAACGGCGACCAGATGTCGATGTATGGCGTCAATGCGGGGGTGCCTAAAACGCTGGTGAAATATCTCGTAAGGTGGTATGCCCAGACCTGTGAAAACAAGGAACTGCACGACACGCTTATGAGCGTGGTAGAGACTCCGATCAGCCCGGAACTGACACCTCCCGATGAGCACGGCAACATCGAGCAGAAGACGGAATCGTTTGTGGGGCCATACGAGCTCTCTGACTTCTTCCTGTATTACATGCTTCGTTATGGCTTTACTCCCCGGAGGGTCTATAGGCTGGCCCGAAAGGCATTTGACGGGAAATATGACGGCGCGACCATTCTGAAGTGGATGAAGACTTTCTACCGCCGGTTTTTCACACAGCAATTCAAACGCTCGTGTATGCCCGACGGCCCCAAGGTGGGCAGCGTAAGTCTATCTCCGCGTGGTGACTGGCGGATGCCGAGCGATGCCTCTTCGGCGGTGTGGTTAAAGGAAGTGGAACTTCTTGAACGTGAACTTTAAGCAGATGAAGAACGTTGTATTTGAAATGGTTAAAATCCTTTTCTTAAATACAATGTTATGAAACTGAAAATTTGTGCCACAGCTATAACCGGACTTCTGTTTGCAGTTCTGGCAATCGGTCAGCAACCGGCCAATCCCGAGGCGGCTATCCGCACTGTGATGTACGGCGGAGTGGGGCCCGTGATTTCTGGTTCCGAGTCTTATTCAGGGCTTCCGCAGAAAGCACGTGAGTTGATTGAAGAGACTTTTGTAGCCTACGGAATGCCCGTGACTGTGGAGCAGGAGTTTGCCGACAACACTTACGAGGTGGAGTTTGCCGAAGGTACAGAAATTGAATTCAACGGCAAAGGCGACTGGACCGAGGTTGATGCTCCCGGTAAACGCACACTTCCTATTTCAATTGTGAAATCTCTCCTTCCTGAGCGCGCTTTCAAAGAACTGCTGAAGAAGAAACAGGCCGAGAATGTAGAGACCATAAAACATTCCGGAATGGGATATAAAGTAGAGCTACGCGAAGTGGAGTATGACAATCTCCGCTTCACCGGCGACGGCCGCTTGATTTAAGTGATTTGCGATATTCGACAGAATAAAAAGAAGGCGGTGGGTCAGATGATTTGACTCACCGCCTTTATGGTTTTTAGGGGGGATTTATTTGCGGAGGGCTGCTATGGCGGCGTGGAGGGAGTTGAGCTTGGACTCGGCGTCGGCGAGTTTGCGGCGTTCTGCCTCTACAACCTGAGCGGGAGCGTTGGACACGAAGCGCTCGTTGGATAGCTTTTTGAGTACGGAGGCCTTGAATCCTTCAAGGTAGTCCACGTCTTTACTCAGCTTGGCAATCTCGGCTTCTACGTCGATATTGTCGGCGAGGGGTACGTTGACCTCAAGTGTGCCTACCATGAACGCCGCGGCCGCGGCGTCCTTGGCTGCGTTGTGGTTGACTTCCGAGAGGTTGGCGAGCTTTATGCACAGAGCATCGGCGCGCTCGTCCCATGTACCGAGAAGATTGAGCGCAAGAGCCTGCTTGTTGGGAAGGTTCTTTACGGCGCGTACATTTCGCACGCCGTTGACGGCCTCCTTTACGGTCTCCATGAGATTGATAATGGAGGCGTCGGGAGTTCCGGCAGCAGGAGTGGGGGCATACATTATAGATTCTCCGGGACGGCGCTCGGAGATGTGCTGCCAGAGTTCTTCGGTGATAAATGGCATGAATGGATGGAGAAGACGGAGGAGCTCGTCGAAGAAACCGAGAGTATCGGAAAGTGTCTGGCGGTCTACTGGTGAGCCGTAGGCAGGCTTGACAGCCTCGAGATACCAGGCCGAGAACTCGTCCCAGAACAGGCGATAGACTTCTTTCAGGGCCTCGGAGATGCGGAATTTGGCCATGAGGTCGTTTATCTCGGCGATTGACGCATCAAGACGCGAGCGCATCCACTGGGCGGCGAGACGTGATGCCTCGGGGCGTTCGGCGCTTTCGCTGACTTCCCAGCCCTTTACGAGACGGAACGCGTTCCAGATCTTGTTGCAGAAGTTACGTCCGGTCTCACAGAGTTTCTTGTCGAAGAAAATGTCGTTGCCGGCGGGAGCGGAAAGCATGATTCCCACGCGCACACCATCGGCGCCGTACTCTTCGATAAGCTGCAGTGGATCAGGCGAGTTTCCAAGCTGTTTTGACATTTTACGGCCAATTTCGTCGCGCACAATGCCTGTGAAGTATACGTTGTTGAAGGGTTGCTTGCCTATAAACTCGTATCCGGCCATGATCATGCGGGCCACCCAGAAGAAAATGATATCGGGACCGGTAACAAGGTCGGAGGTTGGATAATAATACTGCATCTCCTTGTTGTTCGGCTCGAGTATGCCGTTGAACAGGGTGATAGGCCAGAGCCAGGAGGAGAACCAGGTATCGAAGGAATCTTCATCCTGACGGAGGTCGGAGGCATTGATTGCAGGATTCTCGCGGCGTGCAAGCTCAAGGGCCTCATCGGCATCCTCTGCGACAACGAAAGAACCGTCGGGGAGATACCATGCGGGCACGCGGTGACCCCACCAGAGCTGACGCGAGATACACCAGTCGCGAATCTCGGTCATCCATCTGCGGTAGGTGTTCTTGAATTTCTCGGGAATAAATCTCACGACATCCTCCTCAACGGCTTCGAGAGCCGGCTTTGCGAGGGAATCCATCTTGAGGAACCACTGGTCGGAGAGGCGCGGCTCGGTGACTGTGTCGGAGTTGCGTTCGGAATATCCTACCTTATTCTCGTAGTTTTCTATTTTTTCTATAAGTCCGGCTTCCTGAAGATCTTTGGCAAGCTGCTCGCGGCAGGCGAAACGATCCATGCCAACGTACATTCCGGCGGCTTCGGAGAGGGTAGCGTCGTCGTTGAAAATGTCGATGGATTCGAGATTGTGTTTCTGACCAAGCATGTAGTCGTTCATGTCGTGAGCCGGGGTAACCTTGAGGCAGCCGGTGCCGAATTCTATATCCACGTAGTCATCCTCGATCACGGGAATCTCACGGCCTACAAGGGGCACAATCACGCGCTTGCCGCGGAGATGCTGGTTCTTCGGATCGGCGGGATTGATGCACATGGCGGTGTCGCCCATGATTGTCTCCGGACGAGTAGTAGCCACGATTGCATAACCGTCCTCGCCTACAATCTTGTAGCGGAGATAGTAGAGCTTGCTGTGCTCCTCTTTATATATAACCTCGATGTCGCTCAGGGCTGTGCGGGCTTTGGGGTCCCAGTTTACCATTCGCTTGCCTCGATAGATGAGTCCCTTACGGTAAAGGTCGACAAATACTTTGATTACCGATTTGGAGCGGATGGGGTCCATGGTGAAGGCCGTGCGCTCCCAATCGCATGATGCGCCGAGCTTACGGAGCTGTGTGAGGATTATGCCGCCGTATTTCTCGGTCCAGTCCCAGGCATGCTTCAGGAATTCCTCGCGGGTGAGGTCGGTTTTCTTAATTCCTTCTGCAGCGAGCTTGGCCACGACCTTAGCTTCGGTGGCAATGGCTGCGTGGTCGGTGCCAGGCACCCAAAGAGCATTTTTGCCGTCCATTCTGGCGCGACGGACAAGAATGTCCTGAATGGTATTGTTGAGCATGTGACCCATGTGAAGGACTCCGGTGACGTTTGGAGGCGGAATCACGATACAATAGGGTTCGCGACTGTCGGGTTCGCTATGGAAAAGATTGTGGTCCATCCAGTAGGCATACCATTTGTCCTCGACTTCCGAGGGATTGTATTTTGGAGCCAGCTCGTTCATATTGGTAAAATCTTATTGCAAGAATGCTGTTAGCTTATAAAAAAGATTGCAGGCCGCAAATTTACTAAAAAATCTGCTTCCTGCAATCTGTTTGGTGACAAGAGAGAAGTATACGGGCTGAAATATCAGTCAAAGATTTTATCCCAGTCTTTCCAGACGGCCTCGTAGCCGAGAGCGCGGATTTCCTCTGTGACCTGAGCGGGGGTGCGGGAGTCGGAGACCTCGAACTGCTCGAGAGCCTCGGGGGTGGAATAGTAACCTCCGGGTTCGGTCTTGCTTCCGGCGCTCATGGAAGTGACGCCGAGTTTCATCATGTTGGCGCGGAACTCGGGCGTCTCGCGGGTGGAGTAGGAGATGTCCACATCGTGATCGAAAATGCGGAATGCGAACGTAAGCTGGGCGAGTTCGCGGTCCGACATTATGACTGAAGGCGTGTATCCTCCCTCGGAAGGGCACATACGGGGAAAGTTTATGCTGAAACGCGTGCGCCAGTAATTTTTCCGCAGATAGCGCAGGTGACGGGCCATCATGGTTACATCCGTGCGCCAGTCCTCGAGGCCTATCAGCACACCCATTCCTATCTTGTGGACCCCGGCTGCTCCCATGCGGTCGAAACCGTTTACGCGCCATTCGAAAATGGACTTCATGCCACGGGGATGGTAATTGCGGTAGTTGGCTTCATTATAAGTCTCCTGGAAACATACCACACCATTGAGTCCGCTGTGGGTGAGGCGCTCGTAATCGCGCTGCTTCATCGGCATCACCTCGATGGTGAGATTGTTGAAGTAAGGGCGCGCAACTTTAAGCACCTTTTCCAGATAGTCCACACCGTTGAGGGTAGGGAACTCGCCGGACACTATGAGGAGGTTCTCGAACGGTCCGAGGCGGCGGATAGCCTTGCACTCATTCTCAACCTGCTCAAGCGTGAGGGTGACGCGCTCCAGGGGATTATGATGATTGAAGCCGCAGTACACACAGTGGTTGGTACATGCGTTGGAGACATACATGGGGATGTACATCGAAATGGTTTTCCCGAATCTCTCGAGGGTATAACGGCGTGACAGCGCCGCCATCTGCTCGATATAAGGGGTTGCCGCAGGAGAAATCAGCGCCATGAAGTCGCGTACAGTGGCGACCGGCCTCGAGAGAGCCGCCTCGACATCAGCCGAGGTCATGCCGAGAATCTCCTGAGTGGTGGCGTCCCAGGAATACTTTTTAAGTTCGTCGTAAAACATTTCCGGATTATTTAGCACAATCGTCTACGAGCTTCTTGGAAATTCTCATAGCGCAGAAGTTGGGGCCACACATGGTGCAGAAATGGTCGTCGCCCTTATGGCTTTCCACGTAGTAAGTGCGTGCGCGCTCGGGGTCGAGCGAAAGGTTGAACTGGTCTTTCCAGCGGAATTCGAAGCGGGCACGGCTCATGGCGTCGTCGCGCACCTGTGCACCGGGGAATCCTTTTGCCAGGTCGGCGGCGTGGGCGGCAATCTTATAGGTCACCACACCGTCGCGCACATCCTCAAGGGTGGGGAGGGCGAGATGTTCCTTGGGGGTGACATAGCATATCATGGCTGTTCCCATCCACGCAATCTGTGCAGCTCCGATGGCTGAAGTGATATGGTCGTAGCCGGGTGCGATATCGGTGGTCAACGGGCCGAGGGTATAGAACGGCGCCTCATGGCATTTCTCGATCTGACGGTCCATGTTCTCACGGATCTTATGCATGGGTACGTGGCCGGGGCCTTCGATAAGTACCTGCACATTGTGTTTCCATGCAATCTCGGTGAGCTCGCCGAGTACATCGAGTTCAAGGAACTGCGAGCGGTCGTTGGCATCGTGAATGGAGCCGGGACGGAGACCGTCACCTAAAGACACAGCTACATCGTAACGGGCAAGGATTTCGCATATCTCGTCGAAATGGGTATAGAGGAAATTCTCCTCATTATGGATTACGGCCCAGGAAGTCATGATAGAGCCGCCGCGCGACACGATTCCTGTGAGGCGCTCGCCAACCATATCGGCATGGGCGCGGAGCGCGCCTGCATGGATGGTGAAATAGTCCACACCCTGTTCGGCCTGCTCTATGAGGGTATCGCGGTATATCTCCCATGAGAGATCCTCCACGCGGCCGTTTACCTTCTCAAGAGCCTGATAGACAGGGACTGTGCCGACCGGAACCGGGCAGTTGCGGATAATCCATTCGCGGGTTTCGTGGATATTGTCGCCGGTAGAGAGGTCCATAAGCGTGTCGCCACCCCAGTAGCAGCTCCAGACTGCTTTCTTCACCTCCTCCTCAATGCCTGAGGAGAGAGCGGAGTTGCCGATATTGGTGTTGAGTTTCACGAGGAAGTTGCGGCCGATAATCATCGGTTCTGCCTCGGGATGGTTGATGTTGGCGGGGATAATGGCACGGCCGGCAGCAATTTCGTCGCGAACAAATTCAGGTGTGATATTCGATTTGATACCGAGGGCCTCGTTATTGTTGTTCTCGCGTATGGCCACATATTCCATTTCAGGCGTGATGACTCCGGCACGGGCAAGGGCCATCTGCGTGATACCGCAACCTTTGCGGCCGCGGAGAGGAGCGTAGGTGCGGGGGAAACGTATTGAGTTGAGAGATTTGTCGGCGAGACGCATGCGGCCGTATTCCGAGGTGATGGCAGGGAGTTGTTCGAGGTCGGTGCGCGCGGCGGTCCATTCCTCACGCAAGCGCGGTATGCCTGCATTGATATCGATAGTGACAGCCGGATCGGTGTAAGGACCCGAGGTATCATAGACGGTTACGGGAGCATTCTCACGCAGATGCTGGGTGCCGTCGGCCGCGGTGATGACCGTGGGGGTGAGATTAATACGACGCATTCCCACTTTTATGGGGTGCATTTTTCCGGCAATGTAAATTTTTTCAGAGCCGGGATATGACGATACGTTTATATTTTCTATTTTCATGACAATTGCATTTAACGAGATTCTTAGTCAAGGAAACTTGTGAGGGGACTTGAGGCTACAGCGCGCTGCGCCACGTTGCCGAGTCCGGCAAGATATGCCTTGCGGCCGGCTTCGACTGCAAGACGGAATGCCACGGCCATCTCCACGGGGTCACCGGCAACAGCTATGGCGGTATTGACAAGGACGGCATCGGCGCCCATTTCCATGGCTTCGGCTGCATGGGAGGGTGCTCCGAGACCGGCATCAATCACCACGGGGACGCGGCTTTCCTCTATGATTATTTCAAGAAGGTCGCGAGTCTTCAGGCCTTTGTTGGTTCCTATAGGTGCGCCCAGAGGCATCACTGCCGCAGTTCCGACTTCCTCCAGCCTCTTGCAGAGGACGGGGTCGGCCTGAATGTAAGGAAGAACTTTAAAACCCTCCTTGGCTAGGACTTCAGTAGCGGCAAGAGTTTCAATAGGGTCCGGAAGAAGATATTTGGGGTCGGGATGAATTTCGAGTTTGATGAAATCGGTGCCGAAACAGTCGCGGGCGAGCCGGGCGGCCAAAACAGCCTCGGCTGCATTGCGCACGCCCGAGGTATTGGGCAGGAACTGGACATGGTCGCGGTTGATGTGGCGAAGCATGTCGTCCTCTTCTTCATGGTCCATGTCGATGCGCTTCATGGCCACAGTTATCATTTCGGAACCGGATGCAATTATTGAACGAAGCATAAGTTCATTGGACGAGAATTTGCCCGTGCCAACAAACAGGCGCGATTTGAAATCACGTCCTCCGATATTAAGTAAATCGGTCATTACAATTAAATGTGATATGATTGGTTAGTATTATCTGATGTATGGAGGAAAATCAATCGTGGGGTATTCCAAGAAGTTTTTCCATAACCTTCGAGGTATAAAGCATGGGATCGGGTGCATTGATGATCGCGCCCGACATAGCAATGCCGTTTACGCCGGTAGCCATAAGTGGTTCGACGTCATCAAGCGAAATTCCTCCGATAGCTACCAGGGGAATCTCCATCCCGGCATCGCGAACGGCCTTGACAATGGAACGATAGCCATCGAGTCCCAAGCAGGGAGCGAGGTTTTTTTTGGTGGTGGTGAAGCGGAAGGGGCCCACACCCACATAGTCGATATCCTTGCCTTTGAAGCGGAGGATATCATCGGCAGTGTTGGCGGTCACACCGATTATGGCGTTAGGGCCAAGCAGCTCGCGGGCCTGTAGTGGATCCATGTCCTCTTTGCCAAGATGAACTCCCGAAACTTTAAGCTCGTTGACGAGTTCCACGCGGTCATCTATTATAAGAAAAGTGTCGGTTTCCTGACACATGGGTATGATTTCGAGGGCCACGTTGCGAACTTCCTCGTCGGAGGCATCCTTCATCCGCAACTGTATCCATCGGCAACCGCCTTCAATGGCCATCTGCGCTTCTTCGGCAATGGAATATTTATCGCTCGTATGGGTAATAAACTGAAGCATATTAATTATGAGTTAAGGGTTAGATTGAATTGACAAAGCCTTTCTTTGAGAAGCGACACATCGCCGCAGCCCATCAGGGAGCCGAGAACGGCGAATCCACCGAACGGCATTTCTTGCAGAAGCGGTAGTGTGGCCGGAGTGACGCCTCCTAAAGCTATAACAACTGTAGGGGCAAGTTTGTCAATTTGCGAGAAATCCTGAGGAGTAAAAACCGGCGAAGAACCATATCCGGGCTTTGATACACTGGGGAAGACAGGGCTGAGGGTAACATAATCGAATCCCTTGGAATCAAGAACCTCAGCGACAGTGTGGCACGAGCGGCTCAAAGGGCCGTTATAGAATGCGGGAGGTTGCGGACAGCGGGAATTGAGATGAAGTCCGCCGAGATTGAACTCGGCCGCGAGTATAAAATGACCATGCAGCCTAAGCCGTGAGTGGTACTTCTGAGGAAGCGCCTCTATAATAGATCTGATTTCGGTAAGTGATGCCTCGGGATGCCGGATATGGACCATATCCCATCCGGCGTCGAGCACTGCGGCTATCATCTCCGGTTCGCAACTGGAGATTTCCGGAGTGGTGAAAGCGTTTTTTTTCAAGGGCTTCATCCGCCGTAGAAAGCTTTGATAATAAGGAGGGCCTGACCTTCCGTGAGGGTGGTAGAGGCGTATTTGTCGCGAGGAACGACTGTATTATCCAGTGCGACGGCTATGCCGGCAGGAGTGATGTTCTGTGAGGCGAGCACCTCGGAAACTGTTGCCCCTTCCGGGACCTCTATATTCTTTCCGTTGATTTTGACATTCATTTTCTGTAACCGGTATTGGAGATTGTAAATTTCATGTGACGTGGTGCGAAAAGGTGATTCACCGGGCCGTGGCCGTGGCCAATGTCGACCCTTGCGCCTGACTGCAATGCGCGGGTGACGTAAAGCTTGGCGCGACCCACAGCTTCGTCCACAGTCATTCCGAGAGCAAGATAACAGGCTATGGCCGAAGAAAGGGTGCAGCCGGTACCGTGAGTGTTTTCGGTCATGACCTCATCAGCCTTGTAGCCTATCGGCTCATCTTCGCCTTCAAGGAACAGAAGATCTGTTTTTACGCCCGGCGTGGGCGCATCGCCACCTTTAAGAAGCATGTTGCGGCATCCCATGCGACGGAATTCCGCCATCTGACTGTAAGGGTCGGAAGCGCCGGTAAGCTGCCGGGCTTCGTTGACGTTAGGAGTGATTATGAGGGATAGGGGGAAAATACGCTCAATCAGCATCCGTATGGCATCGGGCTCAAGAAGCACCGAGCCGGAGGTAGCTACCGAAACAGGATCAACTACGAGGAGGTCGGGACGATGGCGCTCGAGCGATGAGGCCACGGCCTCTATCACGTCGCGGTTGAAAAGCATGCCGGTCTTGACAGCGCGGGGCGGAATATCCTGCCACACGGCCTCAATCTGACCGGCGACAATATCGGGGCTGACTTTTCCGATGGCGGAAACGCCCTGAGTGTTCTGAACGGTTATGGCCGTGATAGCCGTCATGGCATAGCAGCCGATAGCTGAGATAGTCTTGATGTCGGCCTGAATGCCGGCGCCTCCGCTACAGTCGGATCCGGCGATTGACAGGACTGGTATGTAACGCTTCATAATTACACATAATTACAGCGGTCAATGAAAAACAAAACTTCATCGGCCGACAAAATCGGGGGGCAAAAACTGGAAAAGAGAGTAACAATCCCTTCGCCGGAATTATCCGTTTCAGGTTCGGAGGGTATAAATCTCAGCCCCGCGGTAGAAAACGGAGCACCCCTTTGTCGACACGCCACAAATTTAAGTAATATAATTGAAACGTCAAGGTGGTTTATTGGTATATTTAGGCGTAATTCGTAAATTTGCGCCGTTTTTTATCAGACTAACACAAGAATGAAGTTTGAAGAATTAGATCTGAATTATGATGTGCTTGACGCTCTCGATGCAATGCACATAACGGACTGCACTCCCATCCAGGAACAATCCATACCGCTAACCCTTGAAGGGCGCGACCTTATAGCCGTTGCACAGACAGGCACCGGCAAAACCGCAGCTTATTTACTGCCGGTGCTCAACCGTCTGGCCGACGGTGATTTTCCGGAAGACGCGGTGAACTGCATTGTGATGACGCCGACGCGCGAACTCGCCATGCAGATAGACCAGCAGCTTCAGGGGTTCAGCTATTTTCTGAATGTGAGCAGTCTGCCTATCTACGGAGGAACTGACGGCGCTACATTCGCTTTGCAGCAACGTGGGCTGAAACTCGGTGCGGATGTGGTGATTGCGACTCCGGGCAGGCTTCTGGCCCATCTGCAGATGGGAAAAGTGGATCTTTCGAGGGTTTCATTCTTTATTCTTGACGAGGCAGACAGGATGCTCGACATGGGATTCTTCGACGATATAATGCAGATTGTGAAACATCTGCCCAAGGAGCGACAGACTCTGATGTTCTCGGCTACCATGCCTCCTAAAATCCAGCAGCTTGCCAAGACGATACTCCGCGATCCGGCCGAGGTGAAAATTGCGGTGTCACGTCCGGCCGACAAGATTGACCAGCGGGCATATTTCTGCTATGAGCCCAAGAAGCTTCCTCTCATAAAGAAACTTCTTGGCGGTCCGGATGCCAAATGCGTGATAGTGTTCGCCTCATCAAAACTAAAAGTAAAGGAAATAGCGAGGGAACTCCGCAAAGCCAAGGTGAAACTCGGCGAGATGCATTCCGACCTTGACCAGAACAAACGAGAAGAGGTGATGCTCGCTTTCAAAGCGGGACGTATCGATGTGCTTGTGGCCACAGACATTGTGGCACGCGGCATAGATATCGACGGCATATCTATGGTGGTAAACTACGATGTGCCTCACGATGCCGAAGATTATGTGCACCGCATAGGTCGAACCGCACGAGCCAGCGCCGAAGGCGTGGCAGTGACCTTTGTAAGCGATAAAGACCGTCGGCGTTTCGCAGGAATTGAAAAGTTCCTCGGAAAGAAAGTGAAGCGTTATGGCGCGGAAGGGGAGACAGACGGGGAACAGATGACGGAAGAGCCTTCCCGCGATAATGGAGGCGACCGTCAAAAAAATGGCCGTAAGAAGGGAAATGGACGTGGGAACAGAAACAGCAACAGGCGGAACAATCAGTCCGGACGCAAGCAAAAGACTGTGGAGGGAATTGTTAACGCCAATAATAACGAAACTGTTAAAGATGCTGCTGTAAATCCTGACTCCAATAATAATGCCGAAAGTAAAAAGCGCCCTTCAAGAAGATGGAGGAAACGCGGGAAGCGCAATGGCGATGCCCCCAAAAGCAATGAGCCGGAAGCGTAATATTTAAGAAGCAGCGAGATTTTAATTGGAAAGGGGATTCTGGGGATGGTAGAGCCATCCGCGGAATGATGTGCCGAGATTGCGCACAAACCGGTGCCAATACTTGTCCTCCGAACCCTTAAGAAGCGACGCCGGGGACGGAGGCTGGGCAACGGCCCATACATGGTCGCGCAGTTCCTCGTCGAGCTGATAAGGACTCCAGCCGCTGTATCCGATAAAAAAACGGACAAAGCCATCGAGAGGGTAACCGGAGTTTACATATTCGAGCATTGAATCCATTTCGCCTCCTATGAATATGCCGGAGGATACTTCGCGTGAGCCGGGGACTGCGGGACCGAGGGTGTGGAGAAAGAAAAGCCGGTCGTGTGACATTGGGCCTCCGCAGAACACAGGAATGGATTCGGTGCGTGTGACGCCCGAAATAAGTCCCTGCAGCGAATAGGTTGTGAGGCGGTTAAGCACAACTCCCATTGATGGAGCTGCATGCTCATAGTCCACGAGGAGAATCACGGAGTGAAGGAAATGCTGGTCGCGCAGAAAAGGCTCGGCGACAAGCACCGATCCGGGGCCCGGGTCGCCGCTGTCAATTTGTATATTGAAAAGAAGATTGTCGTAGTTGTTCATCTGGCGGTTTGGTATAGGCGTTCATTGTATTTGCCTTTCTAAAGTTATGGCTAATATATCAGCCTGGCAAATAAGTACGGCGAAAAAAACTAATAAAAATCAAAAAATCTGTAAAAAAGTCGGTATATGGGGAAAGAAGGGGTTACAAATGGTTATATTTGTAAGAAAGACCAAATTAAGATAAAATGAAATTAACCGAAATCAAGTCGCCGGCGGATGTAAAGACTCTCGGCATAAATGAACTTAGCGAAATATGCAGTGAAATACGCAAATCTCTGTTGATGAAACTCAGTCGTTACGGTGGCCATGTGGGCCCGAATCTAGGGATGGTGGAGATGACGGTGGCGCTGCATTATGTGTTTGACTATCCTCAGGACAAGATTGTATACGATGTGTCGCACCAGAGCTATGTGCACAAGATGCTCACAGGGCGAATGAAAGCCTTTACAGACCCTGCGGAATATGACACGGTGACTGGATTCACCAATCCGGCCGAGAGTCCGGCCGACATATTTACCATCGGCCATACCTCGACGGGAGTGAGTCTGGCCGGCGGACTTGTTAAAGCAAGAAACCTGACAGGCGGCACGGAAAGAGTAGTCGCCGTGGTGGGTGATGGCTCGCTGAGCGGAGGCGAGGCCTTCGAGGGACTTAACGTGGCGGCAACTCTCAGGGGCAACTTCGTGATTGTAGTGAATGACAATGATATGTCAATCGCCGAGAATCATGGTGGTCTATACGAAAACCTAAAGCTCCTTCGTGATACCGACGGCAATGCTCCGCTCAACTACTTCAAGGCTCTCGGGCTGGATTACCGCTATGTGGCTTACGGCAACGACCTGAAATCGCTTATTGACGCTTTTGAGGAAGTGAAAGATCTTGACCATCCGGTGGTAGTGCATGTATATACGCAGAAAGGAAAAGGATTTGCGCCAGCGGAAGTGAACAAAGAGGAATTCCATTTCTCGGGTCCTTTCGACATTCATTCTGGCCAGATGCTTCATGCGGATGAATCGGCCGACTACGGCGACATAACAGCCGAGCACCTTCTGAAGATGATGAAGGAGGATCCATCGGTGCTTGCAATTACAGCAGGTACTCCCGGTGTTATCGGGTTCACTCCCGAACACCGCCATGAGGCCGGAAAGCAGTTTGAAGACGTCGGCATCGCCGAGCAGGAAGCGGTTGCGTTGGCTTCAGGTGTGGCGCGAGGCGGAGGAAAGCCCTTCTTCGGAGTGGTAAGCTCATTCGTTCAGCGCGCCTACGACCAGCTTTCGCAGGACATGGCCATCAACGGTTCGCCTGCCGTGATAGGGATATTTTATGGTTCGGTGCTGGGGATGAATGATGTGACGCATCTGGGATGGTTTGACATTGCGCTCATAAGCAACATTCCCAATATCGTGTTCCTCGCTCCGACATGCCGCCAGGAATATCTTGCCATGCTTGACTGGGGAATGCGTCAGAATGAGCATCCCGTGGTGATAAAACTGCCCGGAGGTGCCGTAATAGACTGTGACCGGAAGTTTGAAACAGACTATGATGTGCTGAACCGGTATGAAACCGTAAGAAAGGGCAGTAAGGTCGCTCTTATCGGAGCAGGTACCTTCTTCAAGACCGCGATGGATGCGGCTGACCTCCTCAAGGATGCCGGAATCGAGGCTACAGTGATAAATCCACGCTATCTCAGCGATCTTGACTGCGATACTCTCGAATCTCTCAAGAAAGACCACACTCTGGTTGTAACCATAGAGGATGGCATTCTAGATGGCGGCTGGGGAGAGAAAATAGCGCGTTATTATGGCCCCGATCCGGAAATGATGGTGAAGTGCTATGGATTGGAGAAAAAGTTTGTAGACCGGTATGACCGGAAGACAATGCTTGAAGACAACCATCTGACGGCAGCTCAGATAAGTCAGAATGTTAAAGAATTACTTAAATAATATTAATCCCAATTGACCTGATGCGGATTCATACTGCATCAGGTTACTATCCAAACATAAATCAATCATTTAAATGAAGAAACTTACAATGCTGTGCCTAAGCACTATGCTTTCGGCGCCTATGCTCCTGGCTGATGTGGTCCTCGTGGAAAATGGGCAGCCCAAAGGCAGGATAGTCTGTGACACTGCGGCCGTGAACCGGCAGGGTGCAGAACTGTTGAAAAAATTTGTGAAGCGAATAAGCGGAACCGAACTTCCTATAGTGAACTCGGGCAGCGCTATCCGCAAGAACGATGTGGTGATAGGTCGTGGCGACGCGTCCTCTCTTACCGAAGACGGTTTCCGTCTTAAAGAAGATAACGGAAGGCTGTTCATAAGCAGCGGCGGTGACAAAGGCGCTCTTTATGGAGTGGTGAGTCTTCTCGAGGATAATCTTGGGGTAAATTACTACGGCGACAATGAATATTCGTTTCAGCCAAGCAAGACAATAGTCCTGAAGGGAATCGACCGATATGAAAATCCAGCGTTTCGTTATCGTCAGAGTCAGAGCTATGCTCTTTCCGATCCGGATTACAGGGCATTCATGCGATTCGAAGAACCGGCCGACGAATTTGCCGGCGGCTATTGGGTGCACACAATGAACAGACTTTTGCCGAGTGACGTTTACGGGAAATCGCACCCCGAATATTATTCATATATAAATGGTGAGCGCCGCCCAGGACATGCAAGCCAGTGGTGTCTTAATAATCCCGAGGTGCTTGAAAAAGCTGTCGCGGCCATCGACTCCGTGTTCAAGGCCAATCCCGGACGCAACATGATATCGGTGAGCCAGAACGACGGAAACTTCACTAATTGCGCGTGTGAACTTTGCGCTGCAGTGGATTCGATAGAGGGCAGTCCCTCTGGTAATTTTGTGCGTTTTCTCAACAAACTCGCCAAGCGTTTCCCCGACAAGCAGTTCTCCACGCTTGCCTATCTCTTTACAATGCATCCGCCGAAGGTTACCAAGCCGCTGCCCAATGTCAACATCATGCTCTGCGACATTGACTGCAAGCGCGAGGTGCCACTGACTGACAACGCCAGCGGTCAGGACTTCATGAAGGCGCTTGAGGGCTGGAGCAAGATTTCAGATAATATATTCGTGTGGGATTACGGTATCAACTTTTCCAACACATCCACTCCATTCCCCAACTTCCCGATACTTCAGAAAAATATCCAGGCGTTCCGTGACCATCACGTGAAGATGCATTTCTCGCAGATTGCAGGTTACCGTGGCGGCGATTTCTCGGAAATGCGCGCCTGGATTGTAAGTAAGCTTATGTGGAATCCGGAGGCTGATTCCGATTCGCTTATGAGGGCGTTCATGAAAGATTATTATGGAGAGGCCGCTCCTTATATATATGATTACGAGAAATTGTTGGAAGGGGGTCTGCTCGCGTCGAACCGCGACCTGTGGATTTATGATTCGCCGGTTTCGCATAAGGACGGAATGCTTAATCAGAATCTCATAAAGCGTTACGATGAGTTGTGGGACAAGGCGGAGAAAGCGGTGGCCGCCGACAGTGCTCGACTTGCAAGAGTGCAGCGGTCGAGGCTTCCTCTTCAGTACAGCAAACTTGAGATTGCACGTTCAAACGGCATAACCGATGTGGCAGCCACAGAGAAAATGCTTGAGGATTTCAGGAAGAAGGCCGATCTCTACGGACTTAAATACCTGAATGAAAATGGAAATACTCCGGGAGAGTATTGCGAACTCTTCAAGACGAGATTTCTTCGTGAGCCGGGATTCAACAAGGCTCGCGGCGCCAAGATCAATTTTATAGAAGGACCGGATAAAAAATATGCAGCTCTGGGTCAAAGCGCCCTTACCGACGAGCTGTTCGGCGGCTCAAACTTCATTGAAGGCTGGGTTGGCTGGGAAGGAAGAGACGGTTCCTTCGTTGTGGATCTTGGCAAAGAAACGGAATTCAGCCATGTGGGTGCCGACTTCCTGCATCAGATTGGTGGTTGGGTGCTTCTGCCGGAGAAAATCAGTGTGTCTGTCTCCGATGACGGAAACGAATTCAAAAAGTTAGGTGAGGATATCCGTGAAGAAGACCGTACTCCCTCGATTAAATTCGTTGAATTTGCCGTTGAAACGCCCAAGCCAGTTAAGGCGCGTTATGTTAAAATGGATGTGACCGGAACGAAGATGTGTCCTTCATGGCATTTCGGGGTGGGGCATCCTTCGTGGTTCTTCATTGACGAAGTGATAGTAAAGTGATGTTTTATTTCCACGTGTTACAAAAGTGTGTCTAAATAAAAGTTAAATTAGATTTTGCTCATTTCGATTGACTGTGTGCATTCGTCCCTCGCAATTTGTTGGAATGTAGATCGTTTTGTAAAATGATGTGTGTGCAGTCATGTGTAGTGTTAAAGGACGACTCGAATTATTTTCAATAATTAACACTCATTAACAATAACTCTTTTCAATCTTACAAATCGTAACAGAATTGAATAAAAGGAATCCGAAGTGTAATCATTTGTTAAAACGAAATGTAGAAATTCACTTTTGTTTAAATTTTTAGAGACTTGTCGGCCGATTCATTCATAAGAATGTCGGCCGACAATGTTTTCGGGCGTTTTTCAGAAAGAATCAGAAGCAGTAACTTTGTAATGGAAAAGAGAGGAGAGGCCTCCTTGAATTCTGCCAGCTCAACAATAACCCCTCATGAAAAAAATAGCAGTTCTCATATCAGTTCTGATTATCGCTTCAGTATCATTGGCCAAGCCTGTACCCACTCCCGACCAGCGCTCCGGCACGAATGAAAAAGCAATCAAAAGCACCTCCGAACTCTTTCGCACCGATGCCAATGGCGACATGATCATGCCTTCATTCGAAGAGCTGCTTGGTGAGCCGATAGATAATCTGGGTAGGACAGGCGGAAATGAGGCGCTCAAAGATGAGCTCGTATCGTTTGCCAAGAATTATCTGGGAATACGCTATCGCCGTGGCGGAAAGACTCCCAAGGGATTTGACTGCTCGGGTTTCACCAGCTTTGTGTTCAGAAACTTCGGCTTTTCGATTGATCCGGGTTCCCGGACACAGGCTCTTCAGGGCAAGAGAGTAAGTCTGTCGCAGGTGGAAGTGGGCGACCTCATGTTCTTCAGCGGCCGTCGCGGAGGCAAGACCGTGGGCCATGTGGGAATGGTGGTTGAAGTCAATGATGAAACCGGTGTGATCAAATTCATACATTCGGCCTCGAGCAAGGGCATAACCATTCAGAGTTTCCCTGACGGAGGATACTACAGCAACCGCTTTCTTCATGCACAGCGTGTGATAGAGCCCGAAGTGGTAGCATCAAGATAAGAAAATGCAATAAAGACAAAATCATAGAAAATAGTTAAGGCATCGCGTCGCTTTCTATCCGAGAAGCGACGCGATGCCGTTTTAAATTGTTTGCGCTGATGCGAGAGAGCTTTTTACGTTGAGCTTTCTTTAGCGTGCTGGGCCCATAAGGCCTGTGAATCCTGCTTAGGGCCATGGCAGACAGTAAAAAGGCTGCAAATATTTGCAGGGAGCATAAAGTTTGCTAAATTTGCATCATAAACGGGCTTATAGGTTCATGTTGACCTTAAGTAATTGTCTAAAATACCATTAAGTTTACCTAATATGACCCAAGAGAGAGAAAAACTATTTGACCAGTTTCCTCCCGTGTCCACTGAAGAGTGGCGCGCGAAAGTAGAGGCAGACCTGAAAGGGGCGCCCTTTGACAAAAAACTGGTATGGAGAACCAATGAAGGTTTCAACGTACAGCCGATGTACAGGGCTGAAGACACAGCCAATCTTGAAACCACCGATTCCCTTCCCGGAGAATATCCCTTTGTTCGCGGCACGCGCACAAACAACGACTGGCTGCCCAGGCAGGAAATCATAGCCGACAGCGCCAAGGAAGCCAACGAGAAAGCTCTCGATGTGCTCGGAAAAGGCATTGTTTCACTTGGATTCAAGGCCAAAGAAGCTACCACAGAAGAAATCAAGACACTTCTTTCCGGCATAGACCTGGAGAAAACAGAGGTCAACTTCACATGCTGTCCCCGCAAGGCTCTTCAGCTTGCCAATGCGCTGGTAGAGGTACTGAAAGCCGAAGGAAAAGAGAAACAGTTCAAAGGCTCGATTGATTTCAATCCGTTTAAAAAAGCATTGAAGCATGGTGTGGCTTTCCCCGGCGATATAGCTCAGATGGGAGCCGACATGATCGCTGCGGTAAAAGATGTGCCGGGCGTGAAAGTGCTTGCAGTGGATTCCGTGATGCTTAGCAATGCCGGTGCTTATATATATCAGGAACTCGGATATGCCCTTGCATGGGGTGCCGAGTGGCTCACGCTCCTTACAGAAAAAGGACTGAGCGTAGATGAAATCGCCTCGCGCGTGAAGTTCAATATGGGCGTATCGAGCAACTTCTTCATGGAGCTTGCCAAATTCCGCAGCGCACGCATGCTGTGGGCCCAGATTGTAAAACAGTATAATCCGTCGTCGGACGACGCCTGCAAACAGACAGTGCATGCGGTCACTTCGCGTTTCAACCAAACGATATACGATGCACACGTGAACCTTCTGCGCAGCCAGACTGAATGTATGTCGGCCGCTCTTGCCGGAGTTGATTCGATTACAGTAACGCCTTTCGATGCTCCCTACAAGATGCCCGATGATTTCTCGGAGCGCATAGCCCGTAACCAGCAGTTCCTGCTGAAAGAGGAGAGCCATCTTGACAAGGTGGTTGACCCGGCAGGCGGCAGCTATTATGTAGAGACCCTTACAGTAGCGATAGCCCGCGAGGCCTGGAAGCTGTTCCTTGAGGTTGAGGACAAGGGCGGATTCCTTGTGTGTGTGAATGACGGCACCGTACAGGCCGTTATCCGTGAGGCATCGGCCAAACGCCACACCGACGTAGCACGTCGCAAAGAAATACTGCTCGGTACAAACCAGTATCCCAATATCAACGAGACCGCCGCTCAAAAAATTGAGACGACGGGTTGCGGATGTGGATGTCACCACGATAAAGAAGAAGAGACATGTGGTAACGGCGGACTACCTACCGAGCGCGCCGCAAGCGATTTCGAGGCTTTACGTCTTGCCACCGAGGCCGCTTCGAACCGTCCGAAAGTGTTCATGCTGACTATCGGCAACCTTGCCATGCGTCTGGCCCGTGCGCAGTTCTCGACCAACTTCTTCGGATGCGCAGGTTATGAGATAATAGACAACCTCGGCTTCGAGACGGTGGAGCAGGGTATTGATGCTGCTCTTGCCAAGGGTGCCGATGTTGTGGTACTTTGCTCAAGTGATGACGAGTATGCCACTCTCGCTCCCGAGGCCTTCAAATATCTCGACGGCCGTGCCGAGTTTGTGGTAGCAGGTGCTCCCGCATGCACCGACGACCTCAAGGCCCAGGGCATAGAGAACTTTGTGCATGTGCGCTGCAATGTGCTTGAAACTCTTCAGGCATTCAATGCCAAACTTCTCAAATAAATGAATCTCACCCAACCCTTTCAAAAATCATTTTGACATGAGACCTGATTTTAAGACAATAGATATTACGAAAGATGCTTTCGGAGCACACAATGTGCCGGAAGCCGCGGGTGAAGAATGGCTTACTCCCGAGCTTATCCCCGTAAAACCGATATATACAAAAGCCGACCTCGAGGGTCTGGAGCATCTGAACTATGTTTCCGGTCTTCCTCCCTTCCTTCGTGGTCCATACAGCGCCATGTATCCGCTGCGTCCCTGGACCATTCGTCAGTATGCCGGATTCTCCACAGCAGCAGAGTCAAATGCTTTCTACCGCCGCAACCTTGCCGCCGGACAGAAAGGCCTTTCAGTGGCGTTCGACCTTGCCACACACCGCGGATATGACGCAGACCATTCCCGCGTGGTTGGCGACGTGGGCAAAGCCGGCGTTTCAATCTGTTCGCTTGAGGACATGAAAGTGCTTTTCGACGGCATACCTCTGAACAAGATGTCGGTTTCCATGACTATGAACGGTGCTGTGCTTCCGGTGCTCGCATTCTATATCAACGCGGGTCTGGAGCAGGGAGCCAAGCTTGAGGAAATGGCCGGAACTATCCAGAACGACATCCTCAAGGAATTCATGGTGCGTAACACCTATATCTATCCGCCGGAATTCTCGATGCGCATAATTGCCGACATATTCGAATATACCTCCCAAAACATGCCGAAGTTCAACAGCATATCGATTTCAGGCTATCACATGCAGGAAGCCGGTGCCACATGCGATATCGAGCTTGCCTACACACTTGCTGACGGTCTGGAGTATCTGCGTGCGGGTGTGAACGCCGGAATGGATATCGATTCATTCGCACCGCGCCTCTCGTTCTTCTGGGCCATAGGCATGAACTACTTCATGGAGGTTGCCAAGATGCGTGCGGCACGTATGCTCTGGGCTAAGATTGTAAAGCAGTTCAATCCCAAGAACCCCAAATCGCTTGCTCTGCGCACCCACTCACAGACATCCGGCTGGTCGCTCACCGAGCAGGATCCTTTCAACAATGTGGGCCGCACCTGTATAGAGGCAATGGGCGCGGCGCTCGGCCATACCCAGAGTCTTCACACCAACGCTCTCGACGAGGCCATTGCGCTTCCCACCGACTTCTCGGCACGTATTGCCCGTAACACCCAGATTTATATCCAGGAGGAGACTATGGTCACCAAGCAGGTGGATCCCTGGGGCGGAAGCTACTATGTGGAGGCCCTAACCAATGAAATCGCTCACCGTGCCTGGGAGCATATCCAGGAAATCGAGAAGCTCGGAGGCATGGCCAAGGCCATTGAGACCGGTCTTCCCAAGCTGAAGATTGAAGAGGCCGCTGCGCGTACACAGGCAAGAATCGACTCGGGCCGACAGACCATCGTGGGTATAAACAAATACCGCCTTGATCATGAGGATCCGATCGATATCCTTGAGATTGACAATACCGAAGTGCGCAAGGAGCAGATTGAACGCTTGAACGATGTCAAGGCACATCGCGATGAAGCAAAGGTGAAAGAGGCTCTCAAGGCAATTACCGAGTGCGTGAGAACCAAGGAAGGTAATCTTCTGGATCTGGCAGTGAAAGCCGCCGGACTGCGCGCCACCCTCGGTGAGATTTCGGATGCCTGCGAGGAAGTAGTAGGCCGATATAAAGCTGTAATCAAAACCATATCAGGAGTGTATTCAAACGAATCCAAGAACGATCCCGATTTCGAGAAAGCACGGGAAATGACGGCTGAATTTGCCAAGCGTGAAGGTCGTCAGCCTCGAATCATGATAGCCAAGATGGGTCAGGACGGTCACGACCGCGGAGCCAAGGTGGTAGCAACCGGTTATGCTGACTGCGGTTTCGATGTGGACATGGGCCCGCTCTTCCAGACGCCGGCTGAAGCCGCCCGTCAGGCAGTGGAGAACGACGTGCATGTTCTCGGAGTAAGCTCTCTTGCCGCCGGCCACAAGACTCTGATTCCGCAGGTAATCGAAGAACTTAAAAAACTCGGACGCGAGGATATCATGGTGACTGCAGGTGGTGTCATTCCCGCGCAGGATTATGATTTCCTCTACAAGGCAGGTGTGGCAGCCATCTTCGGCCCCGGCACACGCATTCCTTCCTCGGCAATAAAGATGCTTGAGATTCTCATGGCAGAATAATCACTGATTATATTTAAGTCATTCTGAAAAGGCGTCGTTCCACTTTGGTGGAGCGGCGCTTTTTCTGTTTCGATATGGAAATATTGGGTCAATGTAAAAAAAGGAAGTGTTAAAAGACGATCCGAGTGGAAATTTATTTTGGTGAGGGGGAGGCAGTAAATTCGACGGCCAGAGGCCGACGTTCCCAGGCTCTTGCACTGATGCGAAATGTTCGGAATACTGAATAGCAGCAATCGAAAAAATCAATTGAAAATCCACAAATTTCGTGGTGTTGTTTTGTTGTTTTGCATAGAATTTCAAAAGAACATAAAACACGAATATTATGAACGGACCTTTGATTTTATGGTGTGTGGTTGCAGCAGTTGCGCTGGTGGTAGTTATTGCAAGATATATGAATTTCCTGACTCATGCCACTTCGGAGAATGGCAGTCATGTTCATCATCGTCTGATAGAGATGGGTCACGAATGTGAAGAAATCTATCTGCCTGGCGATACACTCCTGAATGAAGAATATGCTATCGGAGATGAATGAGGAGGTGAAATCGCCATCGGTAAGGGAGGGCGCCGATTTTCTTAGCGGATATGCCGACTGGCTATTCAGCAGCGGAGCTACCTGCATAAGGCTTGAAAAGAACGTAAAGCGTATAGCGGCCTCTATAAATTTGGAGATGGAGATGTGTATTCTCCCGCGCCATATTCAGATTACAGTGATGCGTGGGAATGAGATATATACCTCTGTGGTGGCCATAAACGAGCGACCGGTAAACTACGATGTCAATACACGTCTGAGCCGATTGAGTTGGGATATGGCAGACGGCCGCACCGGGTTTGATGAGGCGCAAATAGCTTTCGCCGGAATAATAAAGGCTAAACCGACCACAGGATGTTATTCTACTCTGCTGGGCTCATTGGCGAACGCGGCTTTTTGCAGGCTGTTCGGCGGCGACGCAGTAGCGATGGCGATTGTGTTCGTGGCTACGTTCGCTGGTCTTTCGGTGAAGCGTATATTGTCGGCACACGGTTGCGATGCCCGTATAACGGTGATGGTATGTGCTTTTGTCTCATCGGTTTTAGCGGCTGCCGACGGACTGTTTTCGCTGGGTACGACACCGCAGCTGGCTATCGGTACGAGCGTGTTGTATCTCGTGCCGGGAATTCCGTTTATCAATGCCTTCTGCGACATGATAGACCGCCACTATATATGCGCTTTCGGCAGATTGATGAATGCTGTGGTGATGATGTGCTGCCTTTCGGCCGGACTTTGCGCAGGAATGCTGGCAATGAATATCGGTATGTTCTGACATGAGCTATAAAACTATCAAAATATGATACTTCAGATTTTTCAGGATGCATTTTTCTCTGCGATAGCGGCAATCGGTTTCGCCTCACTGAGCAATCCTCCGCGTAGAGCATGCATAGTATGCGGCCTTATAGCCGCGGTGGGCCATTCGGTGAGATTCATACTCATGGAGTTTACCAGTCTGGATATCCACATTGTGGTTGCCACGGCAATAGCCTCGCTGATTATCGGTGTGCTTGCAGTGATTGTTTCGCCGCGCACCAAAGTGCCGGCAGAGGCCTGTATTTATCCTTCGCTGCTTCCTATGTTTCCCGGAATTTATGCCTATCGCACGTTCGGAGCCCTGGTGATGTGTCTCTACAAGGGGAGTGAGGGAACATTCAATCATTACTTCTATCTGTTTGCAAGCAACGGACTCACATGCTTTTTTATTTTACTGGCAATGGTGGCTGGAGCCACAATACCTATGTTTGCATTGAAAGGCATCTCGTTTCAGGCAACACGACGTGGCCATCGACCGGTACTTTAGAAGGCATGCCTGTGCTTTAGAATAATTATTTCTAACTTTGTAATCAGTACGGATACCCCAACAGTTTTATGCAATGGAACTACGGCAACTCAAATATTTTGTAAAGGTGGCGGAGACGCTCAATTTTTCCGAGGCTGCGAAAAGCCTGTTTGTGACACAAAGCACCCTGTCGCAGCAGATAAAGCAACTTGAACAGGATCTTGATTCCCAGCTGTTGACCCGGAGCAGTCACAGAGTGTCGCTGACTGAGGCCGGTGAGGAACTGCTGCCATACGCCCGAAAGGTGCTAAGCGATGCTGATCTGTGTGGCATAAGGCTTCAGGATCTGAAAGATATGCTGTGCGGTACGCTCAATATAGGGGTGACATATTCCTTCAGCCCGATTCTTACCGAAACTCTGGTGACATTCATGAAGCTTTATCCGAATGTAAAACTCAATATCTTCTATCGTCCGATGGCCGAACTGATGGAGATGCTTCAGAATCAGGAAGTGGATTTCGCCTTGGCATTCAAGCCATCGGCAGAAATGAGCGATGTGGTGTCGCACGTGCTGTTTCAGAATTGTCTTGCGGCGATAGTAGGGGATATGCATTCGCTGGCCTCTCATGACAAAATAACACTTGCCGAACTTGCCGCCTGTGAACTGGCGTTGCCGTCAAAAGGGCTTCAGGCGCGCAATGCGTTTGAAAAAATTCTCGAGAAATATCCGTGTGATCTGAAACTGCGGGTTGAACTTAATGAGGTTAATATCCTTCTTAAGCTTATACGTCAGAATCATCTGGTGACAGTATTGGCCGAGGCTTCGATACATAATGAGAAAGGAGTGCGCGCCATCCCGCTGGATGTTCCCGGCAATGAAATGTCGGGCTGCGTGCATACGCTGAAAGGGGCGTATCATAAACGCTCTATGAAAGAGTTCATACGCCTGTTGAGCGATTCCGTGGCCATAAAGGAACGCGTCAACGCATGGCTCTGACGGATTTTGTGTAATAACGGATGAGGCTGTCTAACAACGAAGTTAGGCA
>LUJP01000095.1 GCA_001689535.1 Bacteroidales bacterium M5 | reverse complement strand
CCCCCCCCCATAAATAGGGCCAATATAAACGTAGGTCGTTAATATTTAAAGAAATGCGATAAGGCGTTGCCGTGGAGTGACGATATCCTTATTGCCACCCATTCACCGTCGATATCCTTATCGACGGTCCACGACCGTAGGAACCTGGGAACGTCGGCCTCCGGCCGTCGATCCACCCAAGGATCCAACTCCAGACTATCCGCCTAAAGATAAAATCTCACTCGGGTCATTTTTTTACATTTCAACCTATTTTGTTATCCCCCCTTTAAGACATATAATAAAAGAAATAATGGCTGAAAATCATTTGATTTTCAGCCATTATCAGTACCCGGAGCCGGGGTCGAACCGGCACGGATTGCTCCAACGGTGTTTGAGACCGTCGCGTCTACCGATTCCGCCATCCGGGCATCAAGCAATCGGTTTTGCGCCGACAAAGGTAAGCATTATTTTGCGTCATCCCAATGCAACAGCCCCTTTTTTAGTGCCATTATGATTTTTTTGCTATGTTTTTGGCTGTTTCAGAGTATTTTTAATTAAGTTTGTGTCTATAAGTCGGCACGGATATGGCTTGTGACCCGGCAAGGTGTCGCCGCCGGTCTGAGTGTAGCGGCTTATATGACTGAATCCAAGTAAAATACTTCTACCATGGCAACTGCACGCTCAAAATCACCCCGAGTTCCCAACCTTGTTAAAAACGACCCTTATCTCGCCCCGTTCACAGAGGCGATTGTAGGCCGTATGGCCGATGCTGTAAATAAGGAGAAAGAACTGACCGGGAAGAACGGTTCGCTCGATGAATTTGCCAACGCTCACAATTATTTCGGCCTACACCGTAATCCCGACGGCACCTGGACCTTCCGCGAGTGGGCTCCCGGCGCTACTTCGATATGTCTGATAGGTGATTTTTCGGGTTGGCAGGCTGTGGCCCGCTATGAGCTCCACCGTGTGGGCAATAACGGTGTGTGGGAAATCACGCTGCCTGCCGATGCCCTGCATCACGGCGATTTCTATAAAATGTATGTGAGCTGGGCTGGTGGCTCCGGCGAACGTCTGCCGGCCTACGCCACACGTGTGGTCCAGGATCCGGTGTCGCATCTGTTTGCCGCACAGGTCTGGGCTCCCGAGCCTTATGCGTGGCAGGTGACCGACTTCAAGCCCGACACCAAGCCTTTGCTCATTTACGAATGTCACATAGGTATGGCCCAGGAGCGCGAGGGCGTGGGTACCTACACCGAGTTCCGCGACAAAGTGCTGCCCCGTATCCATGCCGACGGCTATAACGCCATTCAGATAATGGCCATTCAGGAGCATCCCTATTACGGTTCGTTCGGCTACCATGTGAGCAATTTCTTTGCCGCTTCAAGCCGCTTCGGCACTCCCGAGGAACTTAAATCGCTTATCGATACAGCACATTCCATGGGCATTGCCGTGATTATGGATATTGTTCATTCCCACGCCGTGAAAAACGAACTGGAAGGCCTGGGCCGACTCGATGGATCTTACGACCTCTATTTCTATGGCGACGGGCGCCGCGAGCACCCGGCTTGGGATTCGCTCTGCTTCGACTACGGCAAGAACGAGGTGATTCACTTCCTCCTTTCCAACTGCAAATACTGGCTTGAAGAATACCATTTTGACGGCTTCCGCTTCGACGGCGTGACCTCGATGCTTTATTATAACCACGGCCTCGGACAGACTTTCGGTTCCTACGACGACTATTACAACGGCGGTCAGGACACCAATGCGATTACATACCTCACCCTTGCCAACAAGCTTATCCATACCGTCAATCCCGAGGCCATAACCATAGCCGAGGAAATGAGCGGCATGCCCGGTCTTGCCATTCCGCAGAAAGACGGCGGCATAGGATTTGACTACCGCATGGCCATGGGTATTCCCGACTACTGGATAAAGACCCTCAAGGAAAAGAAGGACGAGGACTGGCATCCCACCTCCATATTCTGGGAGCTTACCAACCGCCGCTCCGACGAAAAAACGATATCCTATGTCGAAAGCCACGACCAGGCGCTTGTGGGCGACAAGACGGTCATTTTCCGTCTTATCGACGAGAAGATGTACTGGCACATGATGAAGGATGACGACGATATGACTGTGGCGCGCGGCATCGCTCTTCACAAGATGATACGTCTCGTCACGGCCTCAACCATCAACGGCGGCTATCTCAACTTCATGGGCAACGAATTCGGCCATCCCGAATGGATCGACTTCCCCCGCGAGGGCAACGGATGGAGCTACAAGTATGCGCGCCGCCAGTGGGATCTCGTGGACCGCAAAGAGCTTAAATATTGCTACCTCAACGATTTCGACAATGCCATGGTTAAGCTCATTGCCGGAGTCTACAACTTCCAGTCGCTTCCCGTTGTTAAGTTATGGGAAAAGGATTCCGACCAGGTGCTCGCGTTCCGTCGCGGCGATCTTGCATTTGTGTTCAACTTCAATCCCTCGAAGTCGTTCTCCGGCTATGGTGTGCTTGCTCCGGCCGGTTCCTACGAGGTGGTGCTGACTACAGACAATCCTGCTTTCGGAGGCTATGGCAATGTGGATGAGGCTGTGGTTCACCATACCGAGAGCGATCCTCTCTACACTCCGCTCGGGGTGGAATGGCTCCGGCTGTATCTGCCGGCGCGTTCTGCTCAGGTTCTCCGTCTTCGCCGCTCTTCCGCCGGCAAGGGAACCAAAACTGCCAAGGAGGCCAAGCCGGTGAAGGAGGCCAAGGTCTCTGGGGCTTCCAAAGCCAAGACCGCAACCAAAGCCAAGGCGGCAAAGGAGGCGGCACCAAAGGCCAAGGCCGCGAAGGCAGCCACCGGGTCCGCTTCGAAAACCGCGGCCAAATCCGCTCCAAAGAGTGCCGCAAAGGCTGCTCCAAAAGCCTCTGCGAAGGCTAAAAAATAAGCTCTTGCCTCGTATATCAAAATTATTAGCTATCTTTGCATAAAAGTGAGAGTAAAAATACATAGGGAGGGCACCAACATCCTCATCATTCTGCTACTGATGTTGGCCATGCTCAATATTCCGGCCTGGTTGTTTATCCGGCCGGTGGCTATCCCCATTGTTTTCTCGTCCATCTCTGCCATTGTCTATCTGCTGGTGCTGAACTTTTTCAGAAGTCCGCGCCGTCATTTCCCCGGCAATCCCGAAAGGGCCGTGGTGTCGTCGGTCGACGGCAAGGTCGTGGCACTTGAAGAAACCTTCGAAGATGAGTATCTCCACCGCCGGGTGATTCAGCTCTCGGTATTCATGACCATATTTAATGTTCATGCCAACTGGTTTCCGGTAAATGGCAAAGTGCTCTTTGTGCGTCATCACAACGGCCGTTTCCTCTCGGCCTATCTTCCCAAGTCGAGCACTGAAAACGAACGTACCACCGTTGTCATCCGTACTCCCGAGGGACATGATATCCTGGTGCGCCAGATAGCCGGAGCAGTTGCCCGCCGTATCGTGACATATGCCCGTCCGGGCGACGATGCCAATGTCGATGACCATCTCGGATTCATTAAATTCGGGTCGCGTGTCGACATATTCCTTCCTCTCGACACTGAAATTCTCGTGAAGATCGGCGATAAGACACAGGGTTGTATAACCGAAGTGGCCCGGCTCTCGGCCGAACCACACCGCCAGGAGGAATGAACACATGGTGACACTTAAGCGTAATAATTACAGAAATGTCATTCAACCTGCGAAAATATATTCCTAACACCATCACCTGCCTCAATCTCATGTCGGGTGTTACGGCCTGTGTGCTCTCGTTCAGCTACGACAGACCGGTGTATGTGTTCGAAGCCTACCAGTGGGCGTTCATTTTCATAGGTCTTGCCGCTGTGTTCGATTTTCTTGACGGCGCTGCAGCAAGGATGCTCCACGCCTACTCCGACATGGGCAAGGAACTCGACTCGCTTGCCGATCTCGTGAGCTTCGGTCTGGCCCCGGCGTTGCTCCTCTACAACACGATGATAAGCTACAACGGCGGCTTCTTCACATGGTGGGCCCTGGTTCCGATGTATATTGTGGTGATGGGTGCCCTGAGGCTGGCCCGCTTCAACGTGGACACCACGCAATCCACCACCTTCCGCGGCCTTCCCATCCCGTCCAATGCCATTTTCTGGATAGGATTCGTGGCATGGGTGCAGACCCACACCTATCCCGGCAATGTGGCCGTGGCTGTGATTGTGGCGCTTTTCGCTTCGCTTATGGTATCGAGAATGCGCATGTTCTCCCTCAAATTCAAAAACTTCGACTGGCGAGAGAATTTCCGCCGTTATCTCATACTGGTAGCTGCCGTGCTGTTCGTAGCCACCGAAGGTGTTTCGGGATTCATGTGGACCATTCTGCTCTATATTCTCGTCTCGGCTGTTGGCCGTAAGGATTTCGACGCTGAGGCATGATAGGCAACCTTTATTGATGCTCCTTCCGGAGTGTTTTATATTAGTCTGATAAAAAATGCTTTCATTTATAATATTAGTCCTTCTGGCGATTATAGTGTGGCCGCTGATTAAGTTCGGATGGCGTGTCTACTCTATCCAGCGTCAGATGAAACAGGCCTACCGCGCCGCCTCCCAGGCCTCGCGGACAGCTTCGGCGCAGCAGCGCCGTCAGGCCGAGGCCTCCCGCCGTAAGGGAGGATGGTCGGCATCGCGCCGTCACTCCAAAAAGATCATAGACAAGAACGAAGGTGAATATGTAGCTTTCGAGGAAGTCTCCACGTCAACCGTCAATGAGACGTTTACTTCCGGTAAGGGTGGTAACACGCGCGTGTCATCCGACATTTCCACCCAGATAAGCGATGCGGAATGGGAGGAGATAAAATGAGTGGATATTACATGCCTCGGCTTTATGCCTTTCTGGAAGAACTCGGAAGGAATAACGACCGTCCATGGTTTGCGGCCCATCGGGCCGAGTACGACGAGCTGCGCGCCCTCTGGCTTGCCGACGTGCAGCGTCTTGTCGACGATATGGCGCTCTGGGAGCCGGCCATGAAGGGCAGGGAAGCCCGTGAATTTGTTTACCGCATATACCGCGACACGCGTTTTTCTCCCGACAAGACCCCGTATAAAACCTATTTTTCCGCCGCTCCCGGGCCGTTCGGCCGCAGCGGAGAGTATGCAGGCTATTATCTTCAGTTGGGCCCCGGCGGCGATTCCGGAATATACGGTGGCTGCTGGTGTCCGTCATCTCCGGTGCTTCGCAAGCTCCGTCACGCGATAGTAGATAATATCGAAGAATTTCTCGAAATCGTGGACAATACGGAACTTCAGCGCGAATTTCCCGGATGGTGCAGCTCCATGCTCAAGACCATCCCCAAGGGGTGGGACCGCAACCATCCGCAGGTATTTTATCTGCGTATGACGAATTACGGCAAGTTCCGTGAGCTGCCTGCCGACTTCTTTTTCAGCCCTGACTGGCTACTGCGCGCGTCGGCGCTTATGAAGACTCTGAAACCGCTGGTGGATTTCATCAACTATTCGATCGACGAATAGGCATTCGGGCAAGTGTCAGCCCGATAAAGAAAATAAGCAGAGTCGACATCACTATCGACAGATTTATGTGGATGAATGGCGGAATGTTCCACCACTCGGTGAGCCGTGTTTGGAGCGCGATGAGTATCAGCGCGGCCACTCCCGCTATCACGCCCGGCACTATGTGGGCGCTGCGGGCCGACGGACAGAGATAGGCCAGCAGGAACATTCCGAGCACTCCCCCCGAACAAACGCTGCTGAGTGCCCACCAGGCGTCGAGCGCGTTGTCAAACAGCAGGAAACAGAGCGCCACACCTATACCGGCTACGCCTACAGCCACGCTCGACAGGCGCAGCACCAGTACCTTGCGGTCATCGTGGGCCTCGGGCGCGAGACGCGAGAAGAAATCCGTCATTATGATGGTGCCGGACGAGGTGACACTTGTTGCCACGGTCGACATCCCCGCGCAGAATATCGAGGCTATCAGCAGCCCTGTGAGCCCTGCCGGCATCTCGTTGATTATGAAATAGGGAAACACATAGTCGCTCTTTATGCCCTCCGGCAGCAGCCCGGGACTAACTTTATAGAATGCATAGAGACACGAACCTATTATGAAGAGCATGAAGTTGACCGGCAGGGTGAGGAACGAGCCCCAGAAGGCGCTTTTGCGGGCCTCTCTGAGCGACGGCGCCGCGCAGTAACGCTGGGTGTAGCTCTGGTCTATGGCGAAGTTGTTGAGATTGGTGAACATGCCGTAGACAAGGCATACCCAGAACGTGCTCTCCACAATGCTGTCGCCGAAGCTTCCCAGGGAGAACTTGTTGTCGGCCATGCATATCTTCAGTGCCTGCGCCGGTCCTTCGGGCATCCCCTTCAGAATCACGACCAGACAGATCACTATTCCGGCTATCAGTATGGCTCCCTGCAGGGCTTCGGTCCATATCACCGATTTTATGCCACCCTTCTGGCTGTAGATGATGATTCCCAGGCCGGTGACGGCTATCACAAGCGGTATGTTCCATCCCATGAGCACATTCATCGGCACGGCCAGCAGATAGAGTATGGCCCCGGAACGGCATATCTGTGTGAGAAGGTAGAATACCGAAGCGTATATTCTGGCCCACGGGCCGAATCGTTCCTCAAAGAAGCTGTAGGCGCTGATGCTTCCCAGATTGCGGTAGAACGGCACGAAGAAGCGCATTGCCAGCAGTCCCGCGGGAAGAATAGAGAGAGTGAACACAAATGCGTTCCAGTTGCCCGAGAATGCTGACGAGCAATATCCCAGAAACGAAATCGAGCTGCAGAACGAGGCGAAAATCGAAAGCCCCACAATCCATCCCGGCACTTTGCCGCCTCCGCGGGTGAATTCGTCGCTGCTCTGTTTCCGGTAGCCCAGGAAATAGCCGAACACAATTGTCCCGACCGAGAAAACTAGAAAAACAATCAGGTCTACGATATTCATTCAGCAGAGTGTTGGTTACGGTATTCAGAAATGTGGGCCGGTGACAGTCCGGCGTATGATGCAAAAATAAGGAATCTCCGCCCGACTGCCGAATTTCCTGCCCGCAATTATGCGCCGCCCCGCGAAAAAATTGCTAACTTCGCGGCAGAAACACCGTCTATGGCCAAGAAAATAGCTGAAACGCCGCTGATGAAGCAGTATCTCGAGATGAAGAAAAAGCATCCCGACGCGGTGTTGCTTTTTCGTGTGGGCGACTTCTACGAGACTTTTTCCGACGATGCCATTACGGCTTCGGAAATCCTTGGTATAACGCTTACGCGCCGCGCCAACGGCTCGGCATCGTCGGTGGAGCTTGCCGGATTTCCACATCACGCCCTCGACACATATCTTCCCAAGCTCGTGCGCGCGGGCAAGCGCGTCGCCATCTGTGAGCAGCTCGAAGACCCCAAACTTACCAAATCGCTGGTGAAACGCGGAATCACCGAACTGGTGACTCCCGGCGTGTCGCTCGGTGATAATCTTCTTGAGAACCGCGAGAACAACTTCCTGGCCGCCGTAAATATAGCGCGCGGCGAGTGGGGCGTGGCTTTTCTGGATATATCCACAGGCGAATTTCTCACTGCGCAGGGTACGCCCGACTATATAGACAAGCTTCTCACCAAGTTCGCGCCCAAGGAGGTGCTGGTGGAGCGCGGAAAGCGCCGTGACCTCGAGGAGGCTCTGACCGGCCGCTACCTGATGTTTGAGCTTGACGACTGGATTTTCACCGAACCCACGGCGCGCGAGAGACTCCTGCGCCAGTTCGAGACCGGAACGCTCAAGGGCTTCGGAGTCCACGGAATGACGTCGGCCATCATAGCTTCGGGTGCCATTCTTCATTATCTCGACATAACGCAGCACACTCGCACCGGCCATATCGCCGCCCTTCAGCGCATAGAGGAAGACCGCTATGTGAGGCTCGACGCTTTCACGGTGCGCAATCTCGAACTGCTCCGTCCGCTCAGCGACGACGGCAAGAGCCTGCTCGATGTGATAGACCGCACGGTAAGCCCCATGGGTGCGCGCCTGCTGCGCCGCTGGCTGCTGTTCCCGCTCAAGGATGTGGCGCAGATCAACTCGCGCCTTGATGTGGTGGAATACTTCTTCCGTCACCCCGACGAGCGCGAGGAGCTGAAAACCCAGATAGAACGCATTGCCGACCTCGAGCGCCTTATTTCCAAGGTGGCCGTTGGGCGTGTGTCGCCTCGTGAGCTTGTGCATCTTCGCAATGCCCTTGCAGGCGTTGAGGCCGTGAAACGGATTTGCGACTCCGCCGACGAGCCTGCAATCAAGGCCATAGGCGAGCAGCTTAATCCGTGCGCCAGCATCCGCGACCGTATCGCCGCCGAGATTGTAGACGACGCTCCGGTGGCGCTCAACCGTGGCAGCGTGATTCGCGACGGTGTTGACGCCGAGCTTGACGAACTGCGTCATATAGCCTACTCCGGCAAGGACTATCTGATGAAAATCCAGGCCCGCGAGTCGGCCGAGACCTCGATTCCGAGCCTCAAGATAGGCTTCAACAACGTGTTCGGCTACTATATAGAGGTGACCAATACACACCGCGACAAGGTGCCTCCGCAGTGGATACGCAAGCAGACGCTTGTAAACGCCGAACGCTATATTACCCCCGAGCTCAAGGAGTATGAAGAGAAGATACTCGGCGCCCAGGAGAAGATTGAAATAATAGAGACACGGCTCTACGCGCAACTTGTGGAGGCTGTGGCGCGGTTTGTCCACACCATTCAGCTCGACGCGTCGCTTATAGCCCGTCTCGACTGTCTGTCTGCGTTCACGCGCGTGGCCATAGAGAACAAATACAACCGTCCGGTGGTAGACGATTCGCTCGACATCGAGCTTATAGGCGCGCGTCACCCAGTGATAGAGCGTGAGCTTCCCCCCGGCGAACCATATATCGCCAACACCGTGAGACTGGGCAACGACACTACCCAGATAATGATGATAACCGGCCCAAACATGTCGGGAAAGTCGGCGTTGCTGCGTCAGACGGCCTTGAACGTGCTCATGGCGCAGACCGGCAGCTTCGTGGCCGCCGAGTCGGCCCATATCGGCGTGGTCGACAAGATTTTCACCCGTGTCGGCGCAAGTGACAACATTTCCCATGGCGAATCCACATTTATGGTGGAGATGACCGAAGCCGCATCGATACTCAACAATATGAGCCGCCGCTCGCTGATACTCTTCGATGAGCTGGGCCGCGGCACCTCTACCTACGACGGCATTTCCATAGCATGGGCCATCGTCGAGCATATCCACGAGTTCGGCAACGCACGGCCTAAGACCCTCTTCGCCACCCACTACCATGAGCTTAACGAGATGGCATCCACATTCCCGCGTATCGCCAATTACAATGTCTCGGTGAAGGAAATTAGTGGCAAGGTGGTGTTCCTGCGCAAACTTGCCCCGGGCGGTAGCGAACACAGTTTCGGTATCCATGTGGCGAAACTGGCCGGTATGCCCGGCTCCATAGTGCGTCGCGCCGAAGATGTGCTGCATCAGCTCGAAACCACCTACCGTGGCAGCGACAAGACGGCCGTGTCGTCGCTTAAGCCCTCGGGTACGGCGTCGGGTGGTGTGCAGCTCTCGTTCTTCCAGCTCGACGATCCCGTGCTATCCCAGATACGCGACGAGATTCTGCGGGTGGACATAGACAATCTCACGCCTATGGCCGCTCTGAACAAGCTCAACGATATCAAGAAGATACTTACCGGAAAGGACTGAACGGTGCATACCTCGGTCTCTCCGCTTTATTCGCGATTCAATAAATATTTGAAAAACAATAAATAGTAACGAGAATGCTACAGATTTCCAACCGTGTGCTTAATATGGCTGCGGCGCAAACACTCGCCATGTCGCAGCGCAGCGCCGAACTCCGTGCTGAAGGTGTCGATGTGATCAATATGTCGGTGGGTGAGCCAGATTTCAATACCCCTGACAATATCAAGGAAGCCGCCAAGGAGGCCGTTGATCAGAATTATTCCCATTATTCACCCGTTCCCGGCTATATGTCGCTCCGCAAGGCTATAGCCGACGCGCTCAATGCCACCGATGGCGTGAATTTCACTCCCCAGCAGATTGTGGTGGGCAACGGTGCCAAGCAGGCTCTGTGTAATGTGATTCTCGCCACGATAAATCCCGGCGACGAGGTGGTGATTCCCACCCCCGCATGGGTGAGCTACGTGGAGATGGTGAAACTTGCCGGCGGTGTGCCCGTGGAGGTTCCCGCGTCGCTGGAACAGAATTTCAAGATCAATGCCTCGCAGCTTCACGCCGCCATCACCCCGCGCACGCGCGCCGTGCTCCTCTGCTCGCCTTCTAATCCCACCGGAGCTGTCTACTCCCGCGCCGAACTGTCGGCCCTCGTGGATGTTCTCGCCGAGTATCCTGAGGTGATGATTATCTCGGATGAGATTTACCGCCATATCAACTTCACCGATTCATATACCTCCATGGCTACCTTCGACGCCGTGGCCCACCGCACGGTAATCATCAATGGTGTCAGCAAGGCATACGCCATGACCGGCTGGCGCATCGGTTTCTGTGCCGCTCCGCTTGAGGTTGCTAAAGCTGTTTCGAAGCTTCAGGGCCAGTATACCTCAGGCCCCTCGTCGATAGCCCAGAAAGCTGCCGAGGAGGCTTATACCGGACCGCAGGAATGCGTGGAGCTTATGTGCGAGGCTTTCCGCGCACGCCGCGACCTCATAGTGGGTCTTGCTAAAGAGATTCCCGGAATAGAGACTAATGTACCCGACGGCGCTTTCTATCTTTTCCCGAAGGTGGAGGCGTATCTTGGTAAAAGCCATGAGGGTAGAGTGATCGCCACAGATTCCGACCTGGCGATGTATCTGCTCGAGGTCGGCCACGTGGCATCGGTTGCCGGCAGCGCCTTCGGCATGCCCGGCTACATCCGCCTCAGCTACGCCACCTCCGAAGAAAACATCCGCACAGCCATGGCCCGCATAGCCTCAGCCCTGGCTGCACTGAAGTAGAAGGAGACTCTAAGGACTCTACAGACGATACGGACTTTACGGACCCTACAGACTTTACTGATGCTTCTGATTTGTCGGTAGAGTCCGTAGGGTCCGTAAAGTCTGTTCGGTCGGTAAAGTCCGTCCTGTCTGTAGAGTCCGAAGGTGGCGGCGTACCCGCCGCCACCTTCGGAAAATAAAACGGGGGCCTCGGAATGCCGAGGTCCCCGTTTTGGGTTGAAAAAGTATTTTTGCGGTTATTAGCCGTTTACTTTCTTCATGTGGGCGATGAGATCGAGCACTTTGTTTGAGTAGCCGATTTCGTTGTCGTACCAGGAGATAACCTTAACGAAGGTGGGGGTCAGCTGGATACCTGCCTTAGCGTCGAAGATAGAGGTGAGGGGGCAGCCCAGGAAGTCGCTGGAAACAACTGCGTCTTCGGTGTAGCCGAGTACTCCCTTGAGTTCGCCTTCGCTGGCTTCTTTCATAGCCTTGCAGATTTCCTCGTAAGTGGTGGGCTTGGCGAGGTTTACGGTAAGGTCAACTACAGAAACGTCGAGGGTGGGAACGCGCATCGACATGCCGGTGAGCTTGCCGTTGAGTTCGGGGATAACTTTGCCTACAGCCTTGGCAGCGCCGGTGCTGGAGGGGATGATGTTGCCGGAAGCGGCACGGCCACCACGCCAGTCCTTCATAGAGGGACCGTCAACGGTCTTCTGGGTAGCGGTTGTAGAGTGTACGGTGGTCATGAGGCCTTCAACCACGCCGAACTTGTCGTTGAGCACCTTGGTGATAGGAGCGAGGCAGTTGGTGGTGCAGGAAGCGTTGGAAACGAACTGGGTTCCCTTAACGTACTTGTCCTGGTTAACACCGCAAACGAACATGGGGGTGTCGTCCTTTGAGGGAGCTGACATAACCACGTATTTTGCGCCGGCTTCGATGTGAGCCTGAGCTTTTTCCTTGGTGAGGAAGAGGCCGGTTGACTCAACTACGTATTCAGCACCTACAGCGCCCCAGGCGATTTCAGCGGGGTTCTTGCATGCGGTAACGCGGATGGGCTTGCCGTTAACGATGAGGAGGCTCTTCTCCATGTCGAAATCTACGGTGCCGTCGAATTTGCCGTGCATGGTGTCATACTTGAGCATGTAAGCCATGTA
>LUJP01000063.1 GCA_001689535.1 Bacteroidales bacterium M5 | reverse complement strand
GTAAAAACCGAATTACGACACACCCTCTTCACGGCGCCTTGCCTGGGAAGGCCGGCGTCCCGCCGTCCCGAAAACATCCTCAACGCGATTCGACGGCCAGAGGCCCACGCTCCCAGTGAGGTTTCGCGGGGTCAGCTGCAAAAAAAACGATAGGGATATTGACGGCTCCACGGACTTTGCGTGGGCGGCAATATCCCTATCGGTATAAGGTTGTGACGGAGATTTACATGTGGGCGGCTACGGCGGCGGAGATTATCTTCTGCAGGCGCTCCATCTCTTCGCCGGGGAGGTTTTTCTTGTTGTGGAAATCCATGTCGGCTTCGGTGGTGATGGGAATGAGGTGGATGTGGGCATGGGGCACTTCCAGACCTATCACGGCCTCGCCGATACGCTTGCAGGGCACCGCCTGACGCAGACCCAGAGCCACTTTCTTGGCAAACAGTTCGAGACCGGTGTATTCCTCATCGGAGAGGTCGAAGAGGTAGCTCACCTCATGTTTGGGCACCACCAGCGTATGGCCGGGAGCCACGGGATTTACGTCGAGAAAGGCTATGAAGCGGTCGTTTTCAGCAATCTTGTAGCAGGGAATCTCGCCTGCGATTATGCGTGAGAAAATTGAGGGCATGGCAGTGTGTGATCAGAATGATATTTCCACTATTTCAAACTTCATGAGGCCGGCGGGAACCTTGATTTCCACAATCTCGCCGAGCTTGTGGCCGAGGAGTCCCTGGGCGATGGGGGTCGACGAACCGATCTTCTTGTCGCGGAGGTTGGCCTCGCTGTCGGCCACGATGGTGTATTCCATCTGCATGCCGTTCTGGATATTTTTGATTTTAACGCGGTTGAGAATCTGTACCTCCTCGTTGTTGAGGTTGCTTTCGTCGATTATGCGGCAGCTTGCCACGAGGTCCTTCAGCTGCGAAATCTTCATTTCCAGCAGTCCCTGGGCTTCCTTGGCTGCGTCGTATTCCGAGTTTTCTGAAAGGTCGCCCTTGTCGCGGGCCTCGGCTATGGCACGCGATATTTCGGGACGCTTCACTGATTCGAGATAGGCTATTTCTTCCATTTTTTTCTTATAGCCTTCTTTTGTCATGTAAGTGATTGGCATGATATTTAAGTTTTGATGATTACTAAAAAAATTAGGACTCCCGCCCTCGGATTATGCAAGGGGGAGACCTGGTGTGGTTCCGGCTATGTGGTGCTGACGGGCCGGATTGTCAATTATGCGCTTACAAAGATAGGGCAAAAGTTGCAATCCTGCAATTATTTCGGAGGAAAAACGTCAGCGTGCGGTCACGGCCAGACGCCCGGCCGACGATACCGAAGAGTGGCCGGAAGTGTCTGTGATTCTGGCGCGATAGATGTAGATGCCGCGCTCCACGCGATGACCTCCGTTGTCGCGCAGGTCCCATATCATGGGCGACGATCCGGCGCTGTCGGCGCGGCCGGAATTCCGGGCTGTCCAGAGGCGGCGGCCGTGCATGTCGAATACCTCCATCTCCACGTCGAGAATCGCGTCGGGACGGTCGTGGCGGATATAGAACCGTGCCTGAGTAGAGGCGGGATTGGTGTCGGTGTACACTTCCGAGATCCGGGGTCCCGCGTTCTCGCTCACGTGGAATCGCAGCGTGGCCGTAGCCTCGTTGCCGGCGGTGTCATACACTCTCAGTTCCAGAGTGTGGCTGCCTGTGGTGAGCCGGGGCAGGGGATAGGTTATTGTTCCGGCGGCGCCTTCGGTCACGGCTTGCGGAGAATAATATGAGCTGAGGTCGGGAAGCGTGCGGGAGTCGTCGAGCCGCAGGGTCATTGTAGAGCCGATTCCGGCGGTGGAGAGGTTGATGGCCGTGTCGTCGGTCACGCGGGCCAGAAGCACCGGCTCGGGGTTGACGGTCTGACCGTCGGTGAATCCATGGTGGTTGAGCACGGCATATTCTATCACCGGCGGCACAGTGTCGGGAAGCGCCGAGAGGTCGGTTCCCGAGACGTAGATGCCGCGGTGGCACGTGGCGGCGCGGGTGCCCGAGCGGTCGTAGGCGGCGATGTTGAGAGTTGCGGGCCGCATATTGTCGGCGATATCGGCCGGAATATGCAGCCGCATGGTGAAACGGCTGCCGGTAACTGTGTCAAGCGCCACCGTGAGGCGGTCGCCATGCTCGTCGAAAGTCACGCGGCGACCTTCCGTGCCGGCTGCCGGGCGCCCGAGGGTCACGGTAGAGCGGTCGGAGTCGTAGAGCGTTGCTTCGGCCGTGCCGTTGAAGTCAGGGAGGATGGAGCCGGAAGGGTCGGTAACGGTGCATTTAATCTCTGCCGTCTGCAGACCCGTGACCACAGGCTGCGTGCCCGGTTCCACCGGCGTGCCGTTTATTTCGTCCACTGTTATGCGGCAGTCGGGCATCACTGTGTGCATGGAGGGATCGCCCAGCAGCACATATCTGGAGCGCCCTTCCGCGGCCGGAGAGGTGTCGGCGATATGGTTCTTGGCAAGCCGGAGCGTCTCGCCCAGGGAGAGAAACCGGCCGTCGTCGCCGCGGGCGAATGCAAAGCGCCCCAGGGCGTCGTTCATCAGGGCATTGTCGCCGATAAACGTGCGCCGTGTGGCCGAGATTGCGGCGATGGCTCCGCCGTCGGGCTTCAACGCAATCCGTTCGGCTCCGGAAGGCTCGCTGCCGTCCCATCGCAGGAAAGAGCAGGTCACGGCGCAGAGCACCGGAAGCCTGCGCAGATAGAGCGATGAGATGTCGGAGGTGGTAAGGAGCTTCTCGGCGGTGAAATAATCCTCTGTGCCGTGGCCCGTGTAGTGCCACCACATCACACCTTCGTCGAGCAGCCGGAACATGCGGCGGCGCCCTTCGGTGCACACTCCGCCGTCGAGCTCGAAAGCGTCCACATACACCTTCTCCATCAGCGCGGGATGGCCGTTGGCGTCCACACGGGCGCAGAATGTCTCGGCCTGGTCGGTGTGCGCGCCGTTGTCGCCGTTGTCGGCCACAACCATCACGCGGTTGCGCCACTGTCCCTCGGCCGACGAGTTTTCGTAGTCATAAAGTTTGTCCACGTAGGCCTTGAGTTCGGCGGTGGAGCGGGCTGGAATGCGGCCCACGGCTATGCTCAGGCGGTCGTTGCGCGCGTCCGCGCCGGAACCGTCGTCGAGCATTGCCAGAATATCGTCGGAAGTGTATGAGCGTTCTTCGGCAAGGGCCTCGTCGGTCTGCCAGGTAGGAAGTGTGAGGGCATGTTCGCGCCCGGTGAGCGTAAGCCCGCGGTTGTCGGATGTGGCGCGGCCCAGCAGCAGAGCATAGCGCAGCGGGCGTCCTGATTTCATGCCGCGGTCATATACCATCTTCAGATAGCGCCGCAGGGCGTTGACCGATCTGGCTCCCGAAGAGAATTCGTTATAGATCAGGTCGGCGTTTACGGTGGTTACGCTGAGTTTCTCCTTCCCCTGGCTCCTGAGGCGCGCTATCCTTTCGGCCTCGCCCTTCCATGCGTCAACGGTTATTATCACCATGTCGGGCGGTGCGGCCGACGCATCGTGAAGGTCCTGATTGGCTACGGTTGCCACAAGCCTCGGGCAGGGCATCCTCATACCTTCGGTCCATGCGGCGTAGGAGCGCTGTCCCGTGGCGGAATTTGTCCACATGGCTGCGTTGCCCTCGCGGGCGATGTTCATTTCGCTCACGGCGAGAGGGTCGGTTACGTCCCATACATGGGTCAGCTCAGCGGCTCCTTCCAGCCGCCCCTCCGGCTGGCGGAGAGTGAAAAGAAGAGGATTGCCCGCTTCAAGCGCCAGGCGGCGCGTGTAGTTTACTTCCGCGAAGTCGAGTCTCGCGGCCTGAATGGTGGCGGAGCGGCGCAGGCTGTAGGTGAGTTCAAGCCGGTCGGTGATGCCGTCGGCCGGAATAAGGAAAGAAGCCGTGGCGGCGCTGCCCGCGTGGTATTCGGCCACGGCGGGAATCTGGAGCGGAGAGCCGAGGAGTTTCCCTCCCGCGGAAATCTCAAGAGTGGAAGCGCCGGCCGAACGCACGGCAAAAGAAGTGCGGAGTCTCACCGGAGTGCCCTCGGCTCTGCCGGGTAGGTCAATGCTTATTTTCTGCTCCGGGCGCAGCCGGAAATCCTCGCCGTAGACGTTGTGGCCCATTTCGCCCATAGGGGCTTCCTCCAGCTCATGGAGCGCGGGGCAGAGAAAATCGGTGGCGGGAGCGGCCGCACAGCCCGGAGTGCCTGTCGGGGCCGGGGTGGCGCCGTCGCGCTCTCCGGCGGTGATGAAATAATATCCTGCGGAGGTGAAGGGATTGCGCACGCGCCTGAAGACGGCCGCCTCCATTTCCCATCCCACCGGTCCTGTGGCATAGAAATAGATGCCCTGCGGAGTGCGGAGAGCGGGAACTTCCGGAAGGTCGTCGGTGTAGGTTTCGGTCGAAAGCAGGTCTGTGATGCGGGCGCCGCCGTAGCCGTGGATTCTTACGCGGGACGGGTCGGAAAATCCCCACGAACGCAGTGTCGAGGCCGGTATGAAGTGCATTCCCGAAGTCTCCACGCTGATTTTCGACCAAGAGCCTTCGGCGAGCACCGAGTGAGCGGCATAGGCGTCAGGAGGCAGTGCGAGCGCGCACGGCGAGGCACACACCAGAGCGGCCGCCATGACGGACAAGCGGCGTTTCAGATGGTTTATGATCTTCTTGACGGTCACTGCCTGAGGGGATATGCTCTGAAAATAAACGTAGCCCTGACGGGTTTTATTGCATCAGCAGGGGATGGGCGTCCACCCATGCGTTCCAGGCCGTGGTGTCGCCACGGAATATATTCATGTCGATATACCTCGCTGTGTCGCCTATGCGCCCGCGGTGGCTGTATTGCCAGAATGTCCAGGGTATGGAACGGTCAATCTCGCTGAATGAGCAGAGCCATAGCGGATAGCGGTCGAAACGGCCGCGCACGAACCGGTAGTATCCGTCCTTGTTGGTGTAAAGCATCACGCTCATGCCGGCGTCGTCGAGGGTGGCGAGCATGGTCTCGAGCCGCGATACCACGGCCGAGGTCGCCACCTGGGGATTGCCCCACTCCTCAAGGTCGATCACCAGCGGCATGTCCAGTCGGCGTCCCCTCACGCTGTGGAGGAGATTCAGGGCCTGCATCCGGCCGTCGGCGTCGAAGCGGAAGAAATGATACACCCCCACCTTCAGGCCCGCTTCCCGGGCGCGCCTTATGTTGTCGATAAATGCCGCATCCTTGAAGTCGCTTCCCTCCGATGCCTTCATGATCACGAAGCGGAAGCCCATGGAGGCCGCGCGGTCAAAGTCCACGCTGCCATTGTGGGAGGAAATGTCGATTCCCCTCACCGGAAACTCCGTAAGGTCAGCTTCCTCTACAGGCTTTGGCGACAAAGCCTTATAGATGGGGCGTGCAAAAAAAACGAGCGCCGCGGCCACTGCCGCAACGCACCCCGCTATGCCGAGCTTGGTGGTCAGTTTCATGTTTTCATTACAAAAATAGTAAAAAAGGAGGTTGAGCCTCCCCTCGGTTTGGAAAAAATGGTTAAATTTGCTAATCTAACTATTTCCCGTAATGCGATATTTTATCAGAGCATTTATCATGAAACAAGCTCTAAAAATAATACTGCCGGTGATTCTGGCTTTGACTGCCTCCCTACAGATTGAGGCCATGCCTCCCGAAAAGCGCCAGCATCTCACAGACAGCCTTAACGCCATACTGCCCCGTCTCGACAACGCCAACGACAGTCTCGACGTGCTCTACGACTTAGTGGACGTGGCTGATTACCAAACGCGCTCCGACGCCACTCTGCGTGCCTACGAAGTGTCGCTGCGTACCGACAATATCGCCGCCCGCGGCGATCTCCTGCGCCGTATCTCCAACTACAATCTGAGCAATGACTCAATGCAGGCCCTCGCACTCGAGGAAGCCGGCCGGCTTCCGGAGGGAAACATACGCTTCGAGACCGAGCTCTTCATAAAGACACAACGCATTACCGGGCGAGCCCGCTATACTACCGGTGCCGAACGTCAGCGCAATCTGATAAATCTAATCACCAACTATAAGAATATGTTGCACGAGGAAAGGGGACTGTCCGCCGAAAAACGTTTCTACGCACGTCTGGAAAAACTCTACGCCTTGTGTATCTATATGAGTCTTTCCACACGCAGCCATCTTCTTATGGACTATGTGGATAGTCTTGGACGCGAAATCGAAAAGCTCCCGAAGGATATGCTGAGCATCCGGAATCTCTACTATACCAATACAGCAATAGCTTATACCAACAATGAGGTCTATGACAAGGCGATTGCGGCTGATAAGCTGCTTCTGGCGGTTATGGACCAGCTTGAGACTTCCAACCATTCAAAGGGACGCGAATTTTCCGACTACGATCTCTCGCGCTACAACAGCTACCGAAGGATTCTCAGTAATTACCCGGCCCTTACAGACCGGGAGGTGGAATACTACTACGATAAAATCAAGGAGATAGCCCGCGCGCATCCCGATGCCGAGTCTGACTTCAACAATTCCCGGCGTCCGACCATCTACTACCTTATGGCCAAGAAGCGTTACGCCGAAGCGCTTCCTATTCTCAAAACGGCTATTGAGGATAAGAGGCATGAAGCTTTCCGTCGCAGATTCACGGCGTTCATAGTGGAGGCGGCCAAAGCCACCGGCGACCAGCAGGCGCTGCTCGACGCTTCGATTGAATACAACAAGCTCCTCGAAGACTTCATAAGTCTGCGTGCCGACGAAAATCTGAGCGAACTTCAGGTAGTGTACCACGTGAGCTCGCTGCTTGATGAGAATGAGGACCTCCGAACCAACTTCCGCGACTCGGAGATAGCCCGTCAGAAACGCTTCTCGGCTATTCTCATGTGCTGCGGCGCTTTGCTGGTGGTGCTGCTCGTAGTGGCGATAGTGTTCTATATGCGCAGCAAAAAGCTTGCGGTAAACCTTGGCATGTCAAACGTGTCGCTTAAGAATGAGCGTGACAACCTGCGGCGTACCCAGGCCGAGCTTATCAAGGCCCGCGACCGCGCACGTCAGGCCGACCGCCACAAGACCGATTTCATCAACAACATGAGCCACGAGGTATCCGTGCCGCTCAACACTATAGTGGAATACTCCCAGCTGATAGTGGAGAATGTGGACGTGAACAAGCGAGCCTATCTTGAACGCTTCGCCCAGGCCATCGACGTGAGCGCCGACCTGCTGCGCACGCTCATCAACGACGTGCTTGACATCTCTTCTCTCGATAATACCCAGCTCAGTGTGGTGAAACAACCGGTGGGCATCAACCTGCTTTGCGAGACGGCCATGACCACCCGCCGCCTCTATGCCAAGGAGGGAGTGGACATGGTGTTTGACAATGCCGGAAGCCAGGAGACGGTGATTATCACCGACCGGCGCCGTGTGGAGCAGGTGCTCATAAATCTGCTGTCGAACGCCTCGAAGTTCACCGACTCAGGCATCATACACCTCGGTTACAGGTTTCACCACCCCGAACACCTCGTCACGTTCTACGTTTCCGATACCGGTATAGGCATTCCCGAGGAGAAACGTGAGGTGATTTTCGAACGTTTCGTGAAGCTCAACCGCTTCTCGCATGGCAACGGCCTTGGTCTGGCCATCTGCCGTATGATAGCGAAGCTTCTGGACGGCCGCATCTGGGTGGACGGTACTTATCCGGGTCCCGGCACAAGAGTTTGTTTTGAAATTCCCATAGACTGATCTTTCCTTAACGAAAAACCACGAGATAATTATCCCGTATGAAAAATTATGTAGTTTCGGCCAGAAAATACCGTCCGTCGACGTTTGCGAGCGTAGTGGGGCAGAAAGCCCTCACCACCACGCTGAAAAACGCCGTGGCCACAAACCGTCTGGCCCATTCTTATCTGTTTTGCGGGTCCCGGGGTGTGGGCAAGACTTCCTGCGCCCGAATATTCGCCAAAACGATAAACTGTTCCAACATAACTCCCGACGGCGAGGCCTGCAACGAATGCGAATCGTGCCGCGCCTTCAACCAGGGAACCTCGATGAACATCATCGAGCTTGACGCTGCCTCAAACAACGGTGTGAACGACATCCGTAATCTGGTGGAGCAGGTGCAGGTGCCTCCGTCGCTCGGACGCTACCGCGTGTTCATAGTCGATGAGGTGCACATGCTCACTTCGTCGGCATTCAACGCCTTCCTCAAGACACTGGAAGAGCCGCCGTCGTATGTGGTGTTCATTCTCGCCACTACCGAGAAGCACAAAATTATTCCTACCATTCTCTCGCGCTGTCAGATCTACGATTTCCACCGCATTTCCATCCGCGACATGGTGGACCACCTCACCTACGTGGCCTCGCAGGAGGGCATAACCGTGGAACCGGCCGCCCTCAACGTGATAGCACGCAATGCCGACGGAGCCATGCGCGATGCTCTCTCGATTTTCGACCAGGTTGTGGCTTCGTCGGGAGGCAATGTGACATATCAGGCGACAATCGACGCGCTCAACGTGCTCGATTCGAGCTATTACAACCGCCTTCTCGATGAATTCCTCGCCGGGAACGTGCTCAATACATGGCTTATCTATAAGGAAATACGCGATAACGGTTTCGACTCGCTTTTCTTCATAAACGGTCTCGGTGCCTATCTGCGTGATCTCACCGTGGCGCGCGATCCCTCCACGCTCTCGCTTCTCGATGCCGGCGACGAGGTGAGAAAGGCGATGGCCGAGAAAGCGGCAAAATGCACCCCCGAATTCCTGTTCCGGGCCATGAACCTCTGCAATGAGGCCGACCTGAATTATCGCCAGGCTTCCAACAAACAGTTCCTCATAGAGCTTACGCTCGCCAAACTGTGCCAATTACTCAGCCCCTCCCCCAGTAAAGGCGGCGACGGAGAGGGGCGGTTGAAACCTATCGCCGCAGCCGGTTCTCCCGCCGGCAATCAACCTAAGCAACAGCCCCAGGCTCCGCGCGCCGTCTCTGCACCCGCCTCTCCGGCGGGGGCCGCACCGTCACGCCCGGCTCAGGGTCCAATGGCGCCCTGCGTCGCTGTTCCCACTCCTGGCGCTGCCCAACGCACTGCTCCTGGCGTGCGTCAGGGTGTGCCTGCTCCGGGAATGGCCGGAGGCCGTCCGCAGCCTATGGCAGTGAAAGGTGCCATCTCGTTTTCCATCAAAAACGCCCGCACGGCGTCCTCCCACACCGATGTGGCGGCCGAGGCTACCGGCGGAAGTTCTGCCGCTCCGCTGCGCAACACTCCGGTGGATCCCGCGGAGCTCGCACGCCTCTGGAGCGAATATGCGCGCGAACATCGCTCCGAAACCATCCTGTCGCAGACCATGCGCATGTCACGGCCCGAGACGGGAGAGAATCCCGCAGCATTCACTGTCACCGTGCAGAATATAAAGCAGAAGGAGATTCTGGAGGCTCACCGCGCCACTATCCTTGCAAGGCTGCGCGACGCACTGAGAAACGACAGTGTGTGGTTCGAGGTGGGTATAAACGAGGGTGAAGGCCCGCGTCATACCCTGAGCGACCATGACCTGCTCGAAGAACTCAAAAAGCAGAATCCTCATCTGGTGGAACTTATAAAGACCTTCAAACTCCGACTCTGATATACTTACCATAAAACAACATTTTGCCATGAGACTTTTCAAGTTCCGACTACTCGTCACGCTTTTTGCCGCCGCGGCCCTGTGTGCCGTGACAATGGGCTGCCACCGCCTTTCCGAAAAAGCCAGGCAGATGCCGGGCCACTATTACATAAACGAGATTTCACAGGACCTGCCGCTGCTGGAACTGAACGATGACGCCACGTGCATCGTGCGCGCGATCAAGCCCGGCATTCTCACCTATGCCGTGGCCGGCCGTTGGGATGTGGTCGGCGACAGTCTGGTGATAGAAGTAGAGCCGGTGCTCACCGAGCTCCATGGCGATTCCTCGCTTGTGGGCGATATTCCCGCCCGGCTCGCGCGCCGAGTGCAGGAGTTCACCGGCACATCCCTCACCCTGCGCCACGACGGCAGCGATTACGTATATCTTCGCCGCATTCCTGTGGCCGACAAGTTCTAAAACATAATTAGATACACTATGAAAATATCATTGATGGCGGCGTTGGCCGCAATGTGCCTCGCCTTCAGTGCCTGTTCCGGCTCTTCCGACATAGAAAGCCAGATACGCGAGGCCGAAATGGCCACAGCCAAAGGCGACATGACCGCCGCACGCAGTGTGGCTTCCCACCTTGTGGGCAACGAGAATCTTTCAGATATGCCCGCAAGCCAGCTTGCGCGCCTGTCGATAGTCTATATGCAGCTGGCCGATACCGACAGCACGGATATACAGTCGAACGTGTCGACGGCCGCCGGGCTCTATCGCCGTGCCTATGAGACCGACGCTGATTCCGCGTCCTTATATTACAGCACTCTTCCCCCCGACAAGCTTCCCTACGCACGCCTGCTTTCAATTCTGGTGGGGAATATAGACAATCCTTACGACATGGCTTCCGACACGGTGGCTATACCGATGAGCCGTTCCACGACAGCATGTCTGACGAATAACCCCATGCGATGATGGAAAAGAATCCCTGGCAAAACAGTCTTGCCGCTTTCCTTGAGGCTAATCCCGACCTTCCCGCCGGCCCGGATACCCCGGACCCCGCTCCGGAAGAGACCAGACGGTTCACCGGCCGTATTACAGTGGCTATCGAGCGGAAAGGGCGTGCAGGCAAAACCGTGACGCGCATTTCAGGTTTTGAGGGCGACGGCGATCTCGCGACGCTTGCCGCCGACCTCAAGCGTTCGCTCGGAACCGGAGGCTCTACCGAGGGCGACGCAGTCATCATACTGCAGGGCGACCGCCGCGCCGACGCCACACGCTGGCTTATAGCCAACGGCTACAAGGCCCGCAGCGTATGACCGTTATTTACTCTGAACACCCCTCCGTATGCTCGATATAATCAAGGCCTCGGCAGGCTCAGGCAAGACCTATCAGCTTACTTACGATTACATTAAGCTTCTCCTGGCCGAAAAGGACAAAAACACGGGACGCAACCGCCTGCGGAGCGATTTCTCAAAAGCCCACCGCTCGATTCTGGCGATAACCTTTACCAACAAGGCCACCGACGAGATGAAGGCGCGCATTCTCCATGAGCTTGCTGTGCTGGCCTCAATGGTGAGGGGCTGGAAAAAGGGAAGCCCGTATATGGGCGATCTCGAAAAGGAACTCGGCGCCACGCGCCCTCAGATAGCCCGCGCCGCCGGGGAGGCCCTGAGGCGTCTGCTCTTCGACTTCGATTTCTTTCAGGTGAGCACCATCGACTCTTTCTTTCAGATGGTGCTCCGTACTTTCGCGCGCGAGGCCAACCTTACAGGTAATTACGAGATAGCCCTCGAGAGCGGCGAGGCCGTGGAGTGGGCCGTGGGTGAGTTCCTTGACTCCCTTCGCACCGACCCCGCATCGCGCCGCACTCACGACAACATCAACTGGATAACCGAATATCTCCTCGACCGCCTGCGTCAGGGAATGGCCGTGAATCTTTTTAACCGTTCTTCGGCTCTCTTCGGCAGTCTGGTGAGCTTCATGAAGCGTATAAGCAATGAGACTTATATGCTCAACAAGAAAGAGATGGATCGTTTCTTCGGCGACCGCTCGAATATGCAGAATCTTGTGGCTTTTCTGCGCAGGGAGATTGACGCGGCCGAGAAAATCATTCCCCGCGAGGGGCAGGCCGCACTCGCTCTGATTGACCGGTGCGAGGGTATGGAGGGTTTCAGCCCCGGACGCAACACCCGAGGAATGTTTGCTCTGGCGGCCGGCGGCACCGACAATCTCAAAAAACTTACCGAAAGCAAGACGCTGATAAACGGCGTGGCCGACGCTTCCACTCTGTTCAACAAGAAGCATACGGACGAAGCCTCGGTCCGGGATCTGGGCGAGCGATGCACCGTGATATACGATGCGGTGAAACGCCTGGTGCTTTACCGGTCGATGAACGACAATGCTTTCTATCTCGGCATCATTTCGGAAATCGAAAGATATATAGAGAAATACCGCAAGGAAACCAACACACTGCTGCTGTCGGATACCAACACGCTTCTCAACACCATAATGGAGGGGTCGGACACGCCGTTTGTCTACGAACGCATAGGTATATGGCTGCGTCATTTCCTTATCGACGAGTTCCAGGACACGTCAAGGATGCAGTGGGAGAACCTCCGGCCTCTCATCTCGCAGGGTATGAGCGAGGGCAACGACAGCCTGATTATCGGCGACGAGAAGCAGTGTATCTACCGTTTCCGAAATTCCGACCCCACGCTGCTGCAAAGCTCCGTCACGGAGGAGTTCAGGCCGTTTGTTGACCAGGCGGCTATAGACTCCGCCAAAAACACCAACTGGCGCAGCTCGGCAGAGGTAGTCAGCTTCAACAACGCCCTGTTCGACCCCGCCTCAAGCGCCCTAACCGGAGCCTTCAGGGACATCTATCAGAAAGCGCGTCAGGAGGTGGCCAGGAAACACCGGCAGGGATATGTGTGCGTGACGGCCGTGCGCGGAAACATGCAGAAAGGGCGCAAGGACCTTCAGGAACGCTGCCTGGAGATAATGGCTACCAATATACGCCGTGAGATCCACGCCGGATACCGGCCATGCGACATTGCCGTTCTGACCCGCTTCAACGCCACGGCGCAGAACGTGATAGATTATATCTCGTGTCTTTTCGCCGGTTCTGACGATCCGTTGCTGAGAAACGTCAGGATAGTGTCGGACGATGCGCTGGCGCTTGGAAAGTCGCCGGCGGTGCGGTTCATAGTGAGCGTGCTCCGCTTCTGCGCCATGCCGCCCGAACCGCCCCTTTCCGAAAGGGAGACCGACGGGAAAACGCTCCGGATTACCCGCCGCGACATCCTCATGCTCATCAACCGCTACGAGTATAATGTGAACGGAAACATGCAGCCCGCCGAGGCTCTGGAGGACGCCATGGCCAATTTCACCGTCATGCCCGATATCACCGAGAGCTTCGACAGCACGGCGGCGTATAGCCTGCAGTCGCTCGTGGAGCAGATCACACGTCTGCTTTCCGAGGAGCGGAGGAGCGACGAGGCCATGTTCATCTCGGCCTTCCAGGATCTCGTGGCGGATTACTGCGAATCAAACGACCCCGATATACACAGCTTCCTGCAGTGGTGGGACGCGGTGGGATGCGGCTCAAAGGTGTCGGCCCCGGCCGACGAGAACGCCATAAGGGTGATGACCGCCCACAAGTCGAAGGGTCTGGAGTTCCGCTGCGTGCATGTGCCCGACGCTGCGTGGGATTTCGTGAAGTTCAAGGATCTGGAATGGTTCGACACCTCCGGCCTCGGCGCGGAGATTCCCTGCTCGCTCCCCCAGGTCTATCCCTTCGTGCCGAAGTCATGGATGTCACTGACTCCGCTGAAGGAGCGTTATGAGTCGCGTGTGGCCGAACAGACGCTCGACGAGCTGAATGTGCTCTACGTGACGCTGACGCGTGCCGTCGACGAGCTTATAGTGAGCTATCCGGCCCCTTCGAAGCCTCGCAAGGAGATTTCGACCACGGGAGATTTCCTCGACGCCTCGCGCACAGCGCTCATGAAAGCGGGCGTGGAGTTCAGCGACGTACAGGTGGAGATAGACCGTGAGCCTTTCCCGCTGGATGACGACTGTGCTTCGAGCAACGACGGCGAAATGGACGTGAAGACAGGTATCGAATACAGTTCCTTCACCGTGGGCCATGCGCTGCCGCACGCTCTGGAAAGCGAGGAAGAGGCACGCAAGACCCTCGAGCCTGAGCGGTATTTCAAGATGCCGGCGTATTATTCCCTGCCGCGCACCGACCTCTGGCGGCAGCTGCGGATAGAGACACCGGGCGAGACGGTAGAAGAGATGCTTCAGCGCACGTCGGAGATCCCGGCGGAGTCATCCCGGCCGGACCCGGATAAAGATAAAGGGGTATTGGAGGGCATCATGGCCCGCATGCTGCGCACGGTTTTTACCTCCGGACAGCTGGAAAAATCGGCGTGCCGCCTTGCGGCGTCAGGCGCTGCCGATAAGGCTATGGCCGACGAGGCTGTGGAGCGTCTGCGGCGCCAGATTGAGTCGGACGGCCTTATACGCAGCTGGTTCGGTGGATATGACCATTGCCGTCCCTATGCAGTTTACACCGTGGAGTATCATGATGAATTGCGCCGCCTGCCGGGCGTAAGGATTGTGTGGCATACCGACGGACAGGTGGATGCCATACTCTACAGCACCGAGGCCGATGCTTCCCCCACGGCTGACGGCTTCGGATTCCCCCTTAAGGCCGTGCGGCGCTTCCTTGCCACGCAGGGTCACGATAAAGTGCGCTGCTTTGTGTGGAACCTCGCCACGGGCACTGTCATCCCTCTTCGATGAGATGTAGAATGAGATGAGAATCAACAGTGTAGGGCTGCACTCCGGTGCAGCCGCGTCCATGTGGCAATCCTGCAAATAGGGCGGCGGATGCTCCATGGAGTATCCCTACAATTATGACACGATAACCCTATAAATGGTAACTATTCAGCGGACACGCTACGGC
>LUJP01000088.1 GCA_001689535.1 Bacteroidales bacterium M5 | reverse complement strand
GCCGCCTAAAACTTGTTAGACAGCCTCTCCACGATGGAGACCCTCCACTTCGATAAAAAAACTAAGGGATAAAGGGACATTGAGTAAGGAATGCAGGGATGTACAAAATGAGAAGGGCGGCATATGCCGCCCTTCTCATTTTGTACTGTCCTTCTTAACTCTTGGATCTAAGCCATCACCAGGCCCGCGCCTGGTGTTCGTCGTTGCGGATGAAGTTGGGCACGCAATATGGGCGCAGGTAAATCATGCCGCCGCGGAAATCTATCAGCATATCCTGCGTGAAGATATTGAGGGGATTTACACCGTAGGGCTCCTCACTGTCGTAATAGCTGGCTCGCCTGAAACCGGCGCGGTGACCGAGTTCTATCCAGGCGTGGTCGTCGGTAAGCGCCTTGTGGATATCCACGAGCGTGCGCACCGAATCCTCGCGCAGCGGATTGCTCGAACGCTCCGACTCCTCCGAGGGGAGCTTTAGCATGGCCAGCTGCAGACCGGTGTCGATATAGTAATCATTGTAAATATGGTCCACTCCCACATTCATATAATAGCGGTTTCCGGCGGTGAAGTAATGCAGCGGATTGTGGCTTCGCCATAACGCCACCGTGGGCTGATATCCGGGCGGTGTGGCGGTGTGAAGGGCCACAGACTGCTCATTGTAGAGATATTCCACCATGAATTTATCGAGCACATCTATACCGAGGGTCGACCTACCCGGAGTGACAAAGAAATCCACATTCGCCAGTGTGTTTACCTGATGGCGATTGCCCACAGCAATGGCACGGCCGGTGGAATCGGTGGCGAAATCATAGTCATAAAGAGGAAAATCTATTCTTACAGCCTCGGAATAGATATCATAGCGGCCATAGCCGTCGCGCCCCACAGTAAAAAGCGAAAGAGGGGTGACGCTCACTCCCTCGTCGCGCAGCTTCTGGATATCGGCGGGATTGATGGTGCTGATGCCGGATCCGGTGTCGAATTTGAAATGCACTCCCGGCATCATCTCAACCACAATCGGAGTACCTGACAGGAACATGCGTCCCGTGGGGGCATCCTCTTGGGCTATACACAATTGTTTCTGAGGCCCAAGTGAATACAGCAGCGCCAGATAGACACCCACTGAGGCTAGAAGGACTGCTGATAATATGATAAATACTTTCTTCATAAAAAAATCAAAACGTTATGCGGACCCGTAGGCCATGTAAAATTCACAGGGCCCACTTCCTTCCGCACCCTTAGCTTGATAGCAAAGGTAATCCCCCGAATAAACTTTGATATCCCGGGATGGGGACATTGGCATGAATATTTAATAAGATTGTAACATCAGAGGCGTGGAGACACGTATCACAGAAAGTCGGCGAGCGCGGGAGAGTCGATCTCCACAATATCATCAAGGCGGATAGCGATGCCGCCGGCCAGAATAGCCGCGGAGCGCCCGGAATCAACCCGCAGGAAACGGCCGGTGGTCACCTGATAGCTTCCTCCGCTCTTCCTCGCGTCAGGCACGAAATGCTTTATCTCCACCTCCACGGGAGCCGCAGCCATCACCACGGCCATGCGCTGGGAAAGCTCCCGGCAGGCATCTTCGGTAAGCTCAAGTTTCTCGGTTGTCTGCCGCTGGGACTCCGCAATGGTCTCGGCATACCCCCGGAGCGGTGAAAACCCGCGGAACTGCGCCGCCCGTTTATGCATCGGCATAGGATGCGGGGCATCCGACTCATAAGGATATTTGAGATTGATAATGTCGTCGTATTTTCCCATAGTGAAACAAATTTAAAGGTTTTCGGGCGTCCGCACAACACTGCAGCCTCAATCGAAACCTCGCCACTTCCACAAAATATGTTAACACGGGCGGTTTTAAGGAGTTTTCCGGGCAATGCCCGCAGTAAAAAATTTCATCATTCACAAGAGAATTCGTAATTTTGTAGTTAAGTCCGTAAGAACCGCCGGATTGCATAGCGCCGGCATTTCCGGGGACGTCAAACATCAAAAAGACAAAAACACTGATGAACAAACTGATAGCCTTACTATCCCTTTTCCTTGCCTGCGTAGGCACCATGAAAGCGCAGACCGCCCAGCAGCCCTATTTCCAGCTGCCCATAATCCCCGACTCCATAAAATCGTTTGACAAACGCCTCGACTACATGGTGGAGCACTACTGGGATTTCGCCGACATGAAAAAAGTGTTTTCCTCCCGCCCGAAAATGGCTGAGGCATTCGATACCTACATCAACTTCATGCCCCACGCCACAGCCACCAAGGCCAAGGCTTCGGTGAGCAAATTCCTCAAGTCAATCAAAAAGCCGGAAGATCTTCTGTTCATCGCCGAACTCGCCGAGGGCAAGCTCTATGCCGACACCGCCCTGCTTCCCAGCGACGAGCTTTACGTGCTGTTCGCCCAGGCCGTGGCCGACAACCGCGGCGTGAACCGCAACGCCAAGATGCGCTTCGAGCATCAGGCCCGTACACTCTCGCGCACCCAGCGCGGAATGAAAGCGCCTGAATTCGAATTCACCACCCCCGAAGGACTCCGGCGCACCTTCCAGCCCGACACCACCGCGCGTGTGACCGTGCTCTTCTTCAACGACCCCGACTGCACCGATTGCCGCCTGGCCCGCGTGCGCCTCGACGCCGACCTCCATACCCAGAAGCTCGTGGAGACCGGAGTTGTAGACATTGTGAGCATCACTCCCACCGACGGCACCGACCCGCTGTGGCTGAACGCTACCGCCTCTTATCCCACCTCCTGGACCGTTGGAGCAGCCCCTGACATCGACGAAGTCTACGACATACGCCGCTCCCCCACCCTCTACCTCATCGACCACCAGGGACTGATACAGCTCAAGACCGACAACGCCGAGGCTGTGCTCTCCATCCTCTCCGCCTTCCATCCCAAGCGCACCCCCGCCGCACACAAACAGTAACCTCTCAACCCCCACATAGCCATGAACGCATTGACCGACAAAGCCGGAAGATTATTCGTGAAATTCTCGCGCTACACCTACAGCAACCTTGGACGCCTGTTCCTGCGGCTGTTCGTGGGCGTAATGTTCATTCACTTCGGCATACGCCAGCTCATAGGATTCTCCGAGCTCCGGCATGTGTTTCCCACCGCGCTGGGCATGTCGTCGGAAACATGCCTCATCCTTATGATTTGCGTAGAGCTCATCTGCTCCCTGCTCATAATGGTGGGATTTCTCACGCGCCTATCGTGTATTCCACCAATCATTTCCATGATTGCGGCCGAGCACTACATTCTGCACGACCTCATGTCGGACACCATGTCGATGACAATAGACTGCACCGAACCCGGCTACGTGCCCATAATGTTCATAGGCATCTACGCTACAATAATGCTTCTCGGCCCCGGTAAAATATCGCTCGACTACTTCTTCTCCTACTTCTATCTCGAGAACACCAACCACACCGAGACCGAAATAATAGGCGAAAAGTAATCCCCCCTTCACCGCCCCAATCATCCACATGAACATCGCAATGCTTATATCGGGAGGCGTTGACAGCGCCGTGGCCGTGCACCGTCTGGTGGAACAAGGCCATAATCCCCATCTGTTCTACATACGCATAGGACTTGACACCGACGAGGGCGACTGCGCCGCCGAGGAGGACATAGAGATGTGCAGCCTTATAGCCGCGCGCTACCACCTGCCCCTCGACATTGTGCCCCTGCATCAGGAATACTGGGACAACGTGATGGCCTATGCCTTGCGCACCGTCAAGGAGGGACTGACCCCGAACCCCGACATAATGTGCAACAAGATGATCAAATTCGGGTATTTCGAGGAGCGCGTGGGCCACGAGTTCGACGCTACCGCCACCGGCCATTACGCCACCATACGCAATATCGACGGCCGCACATACCTTGGCACCGCCCCCGACCCGGTGAAGGACCAGACCGACTTCCTTGCACGGATTTCATACAAGCAGCTCTGCCACCTGATGTTCCCCATCGGCGACCTTCCCAAGGCCGAGGTGCGCCGCATAGCCGAACTCACCTCGCTGCCCAACGCCCGGCGCCGCGACAGCCAGGGAATATGCTTCCTCGGCAAGATAAACTACAACGACTTCATACGCCGCCATCTCGGCGAGCGACCCGGCCCCATAATAGAGATAGAGACAGGGCGCAAGCTCGGCGAGCACCGCGGCTACTGGTTCCACACCATAGGCCAGCGCAAAGGACTCGGACTGAGCGGCGGCCCATGGTTCGTGGTAAAAAAATGCGTTGACAACAACGCCATCTACGTGTCGCGCGGCTACGATACCGAAAAACAGTACGGACGAACCCTGCACCTGCAGGAAATGCACTGGATATCGGGCGATCCGTGGGGCACGGACTGCGACCACCGTCCCATCACCTTCAAAAACCGCCACACACCGGAATTTCTCCACGGCACCCTGACGCGGCTCGGCGACGGCGAATACCTGATAGAATCCGACACCAGAGTCCAGGGCATAGCGCCGGGACAGTTCGCCGTGGTCTATGACACCTCCTCGTCAATATGCCTGGGGAGCGGAATCATCACCGGTCGCGCCGTAATCACCGGCACTTCCGCGCAATCATAATCCACCGTAAAAACAAACATCACTCCATAAATGAACACCGACTCACGAATAAGGCTTTCAGTGCTCGGAATATCCTACTCCCAGATACAGTCGGGAGCCTACGCCCTGATTCTGGCACAAGTGGACGGCCCATACCGCATACCCGTTGTGATCGGAGCCGCCGAAGCCCAGTCGATAGCCTTGCGCCTTGAAAGCATAGTGCCTCCGCGCCCCATGACCCACGACCTGTTTGTAAGTTTCGCCCATGCTTTCGGGGTTAAACTCAAGGAAGTGTTCATCTATAAGTTCGAGGACGGCATATTCTCCTCGGAACTCACCTTTACCGACGGCGACCGCACCGTGGTGATAGACTCGCGCACATCCGACGCCATAGCGATAGCCATGCGCACCCACGCGCCCATCTACACCACTCCCGAGATTCTTGACGAGACAGGATTCCTGATGGAAACGCACGGCGACGACACAGACGATACCGACGACAGCGACGACAGCGAGGAGACTCCGCAGAGCGGCAACGTGCGCCGGATGTCAGGCTTCGACCTTCCGGCCGATGTGGAAACGGAACCACGCTATGAGAACTATACCATGGAGGAACTCGAGCGCACGCTTCAACGGCTCATCGACAATGAAAACTACGAAGAGGCAGCCCGCGTGGCAGAGATTCTGCGAAACAAGAAAAACGATTGACCCCACATATTCCGCTAATATCCGTTTCAAGCCATGAATACCATAAAAATAAAACTCTCGGCGCTCAATTTCCTCAACTTCGCCGTCTGGGGTTCCTACCTCATCTCACTGGGCATCTATCTCTCGTCGATAGGACTGGCCCAGGATATCTACTGGTTCTATACCGTGCAGGGACTCGTATCCATAATAATGCCCGCGCTCATAGGCATAGCTGCCGACCGCTGGATACAGGCCCAGCGCATGCTCAGCCTCTGCCATCTCATAGCCGGCCTGGCCATGGGAGCCGCCGGACTTTACTGCGCCACAACCTCCCAACCGATGTTCGGGCCGCTGTTCACCCTCTACACCGTAAGCGTGGCATTCTACATGCCCACCATCGGTCTGGCCAATTCGGTAGCCTACAATGCCCTTTCCCGCGCCGGACTCGACACGGTGAAACACTTCCCGCCCATACGCGTATGGGGAACCGTGGGCTTCATAGTGGCCATGCTGCTGGTAAATTTCATGAAAATAGACGGTGTTCAGCTGGCCTCCTCCTACGGGCAGTTCTTCGCCTCGGCCATATTCAGCCTTATTCTGGCCGCATACGCCTTGACCATGCCCTCCTGCCCCACATGCCGGGCCAACAGCGCTTCGCTGGCCGATGCCCTGGGTCTGAAGGCATTCAGCCTTTTCCGCACGCGCAGGATGGCGGTGTTTTTCATCTTCTCCATGTTTCTGGGCGTATCGCTCCAGATCACCAATTCCTATGGCAGCTCATTCATATCCGGCTTTGCCTCGGTAGCAGAGTATGCCGAGGCGTGGGGAGCACGCAACGCCACGGCTCTGATTTCGCTCTCGCAGGTTTCCGAGACACTGTGCATCCTTCTGATACCCTACTGTCTGAAACGTTTCGGCATAAAAGGCGTGATGCTCATAGCCATGTTCGCGTGGGTGCTCCGCTTCGGATTCTTCGGCATCGGCAACCCCGGCTCAGGCGTATGGCTCTTCATCCTCTCCATGATAGTCTACGGCGTGGCTTTTGACTTCTTCAATATCTCAGGCTCGCTCTACGTCGACAAGCAGACCTCGCCCGAGATGCGCTCGAGCGCCCAGGGACTGTTCATGCTCATGACCAACGGCATCGGCGCCACCATAGGCACACTTGGAGCCGGAGCGGTAGCCAACCACCTCGTGTTCTCTCGCCCCGCAGGCATCGAGCAGGTGGAGGGATGGCACACGGCATGGCTCATATTCGCCGCCTACGCGCTCATTGTGGCCGTGATGTTCTGGATAGTGTTCCGCGACGACACCCCGGCGCCAAAACTCTCGGAAGAGCAGGCCGAAAGCGCTCCTGCCGCACCCGAAGGAATGATTTCACCTGAATAAACAAAAATATGATACGCTTCTACGCCCCCGATATAGAACAGACGCTTACCCTGCCTGAAAGCGACTCGGGCCACGCCGTGAGAGTGCTCCGCATGCGTCCGGGCGACGAGCTGGAAGTGACAGACGGCCAGGGAAACCTGTATGCCTGCCGTATCACCGACGCCCATCAGCGCCATGTGGCCGTAGAGATTCTCCGCTGCCAGAACAGTCCGCTGTGCTGGCCCCAGGAGATCACGGTGGCAGTGGCTCCCACCAAGCATCTCGACCGCATGGAATGGATGGTGGAGAAACTCACCGAAATTGGCGTGAACCGCATAGTGCCGGTGCTCTGCAACCGCTCCGAGCGGCGCGAGATAAAGACCGAGAGGCTTGAAAAAATAGCCGTGTCGGCCATGAAGCAATCGCTCAAATGCACACTTCCGGTCATAGACGCCATGACACCCCTCAGGCAATTTCTCGCCTCATGCTCAGCAGAGCAGAAATTTATAGCCCACTGCGACAGCACATCGGAAAGAAAACTCCTCGCACGCGAATACCGTCCGTGGACTTCGGCGGCAGTGCTTATTGGCCCTGAGGGCGATTTCGACTCATCGGAAGTGGAAGCAGCTCTGAAAGGCGGCTGGATTCCCGTGACTTTAGGCGACAACCGGCTACGCACCGAAACAGCGGCCATAGTGGTCTGTGACACATTCCACATAATCGACCAGATAAATCCCGATTAAAGAAAACAGATATGCCAGACAACAATATGTTCAGCCGGCTCACAGCCTCCGGCAACTTCTTTCTGCTCGCAGGCCCCTGCGTGATAGAAGGCGAGAAAATGGCTCTTGAAATAGCCGAGACTATAGTGGAAACCACATCACGGCTCGGCATTCCCTACGTGTTCAAAGGTTCCTACCGCAAGGCCAACCGCTCACGCATCGACTCATTTACCGGAATAGGCGACGAGAAGGCCCTGCGCATACTCGCCAAAGTAAGGAAGGAATTCGGATGCCCCGTGGTGACCGACATACATCTGCCCGAAGAGGCGGCGATGGCAGCCGAATATGTGGATATTCTTCAGATTCCCGCCTTCCTGTGCCGTCAGACCGACCTTCTTGTGGCAGCTGCCCGCACCGGCAAAGCCGTCAACATCAAGAAAGGACAGTTCCTTTCACCCGAGGCAATGCAGTTTGCCGTGCAGAAAGTGCGCGACGCCGGAAACGAGGATGTAGCCGTGACCGAACGAGGAGTTTCATTCGGCTATCAGGACCTTATAGTGGATTACCGTGGAATTCCCGAGATGCAGAAATTCGGATGCCCGGTGATTCTTGACGCCACACATTCACTGCAGCAGCCCAACCAGTCCAAAGGCGTGACAGGCGGCCGTCCCGACCTGATAGAGACTATAGCGCGCGCGGGAATAGCCGTTGGTGCGGACGGTCTTTTCATAGAGACGCATCAGAATCCGTCAGTGGCCAAAAGCGACGGCGCCAACATGCTTCCTCTGGCTCAGCTGCCCGTGCTTCTGGAGCACCTGACTGCCATACGCAGCGCCATCAACAGCTTCCGGGAAGCATAAGCTGATACACATACGCATCGGAATATCTGCCTCCGCATCTCACCCAGCTGCGGAGGCAGCCTGATATTTTATATCCTGCGTGGTCAAAAAGAGTTCTTGAAGCAGTGTTTCCGGCGCTCACCACGGCATACAGCTGATGGAGGCCGAGCTGCCCGGAGCAATAATCCGTGAGGATTTCGAGCGCTCGCCGCCCTATGCAGCGGCCACGCATTGCAGTTTCCACCACTATCCCCACTCCTGCACGGCGATTGAGGGCGTCCACATCATAAAGATCGACCATGCCGCATGTCTCACCGTCGCAGTCTATCATAAGGCGCAACTGGCCCTGGGCAAAAGCGTCGGGCGTATAATTGTCTACGTACGCGGCAAGCAGATGGCGTGAAAGCGGGGCACGCGTGTGTCCGTCGGGCCACACCGCAGGGTCGTTTTCCATTCTGAACATGGCGTCAACATCGGAAGGTTCGGGAGCACGGAGAGTGATTTTCATAGATTCCATAATATTTGTGTCAGGATTTGAAAGAGTCGCTGAAGAGTGTGCGCTGCTGTATGGAGCGACCGAGAGTAATCTCGTCGGTATACTCAAGCTCGTTGCCCACCGCCATTCCACGGGCAAGCTGAGTGATTTTCAGTCCGGGGAAGTCCTCGAGCTTGCGGAAGATATAGAAATTGGTGGTATCGCCCTCCATGGTGGCGCTGAGGGCCAGAATCACTTCCTTTACCTGACCTGAGGCCACGCGGTCTACAAGCGATGCAATCTCTAGGGAATCGGGGCCTATGCCGTCCATGGGCGAAATAACACCTCCGAGCACGTGATACACGCCACCGTACTGGCGCGTGCGCTCAATGCTCATCACGTCGTTGACAGCCTCTACCACACACACCGTCGAGTGGTCGCGGCGCGGGTCGGAGCAGATGTCGCAAGTATCGGTCTCGGAGATATTGTGGCACATCTCGCAGTATTTCACTCCGCGGCGCATATTTATGATGGCCTCGCCCAATGCCACTCCCTCGGCCTCGTCGCGGCGAAGAAGATGAAGGGCGAGCCTCAGAGCCGTTTTGCGCCCTATTCCGGGAAGTCGCGACAGTTCAGTAACGGCGTTTTCAAGCAACGATGACGAAAATTCTTCCTGCATAAAGTATAAATGCTGAAAAATAATTACGGCGCCCCTCCCTGGAGGGGGAGAAACGCCGTAGTCTGAATTTCTTTTTTTAGTGTGAAAGACAGAAGATCTTAAGAGGTCACTGGCCGAGATAAGGCTTGAGCAGACGGCTCTTCTGTCCTTTAAGGCGGCGGATGGCTTTTTCCTTGATCTGACGCACACGTTCACGCGTGAGGTCAAACTTGGCTCCGATTTCTTCCAGTGTCATTTCCTGACATCCTATGCCGAAAAACATCTTGAGGATTTCGCGCTCACGCTCGTGGAGCTGATGAAGGGCGCGGTCAACCTCCTTCGAGAGGGATTCCTGGTTGAGCGAAGAGTCGGCCATGGGCGAATCGTCGTTGGTAAGCACGTCGAGCAGACTGTTGTCCTCACCCTCCACAAACGGGGCATCAACCGAGATGTGACGGCCCGAAACCTTGAGGGTGTCGGCAATTTTGTCAACGGGCACATCCAGTTCCTCGGCGAGTTCCTCGGCCGAAGGACGGCGTTCGTGATCCTGCTCGAACTTGGACAGCGCTTTGCTGATCTTGTTGAGCGAACCAACCTGGTTCAACGGCAATCGCACGATGCGCGACTGTTCGGCAAGAGCCTGAAGAATTGACTGTCTAATCCACCATACCGCATAGGAGATAAACTTGAAGCCCCTCGTCTCGTCGAACTTCTGTGCTGCCTTTATCAGGCCCAGATTGCCTTCGTTGATGAGGTCGGGCAGACTCAGACCCTGGTTCTGGTACTGCTTGGCCACTGACACAACAAAGCGAAGATTTGCACGTGTGAGTTTGTCGAGTGCTCTGGCATCTCCCTGGCGAATGCGCTGTGCGAGCTCCACTTCCTCCTCTACGGAGATAAGAACCTCGCGGCCTATTTCCTGAAGATACTTGTCGAGCGACGCGCTTTCGCGGTTAGTAATTGATTTTGTGATTTTTAGTTGTCTCATCTTTCAAGATTGCGAGATTAAGCGTGCGAAATTACAAAAATTCATCTCAAAAAACAATTCCGAAGCCCCTTATTTCCCACGCTTTAAATTATTTTAGCAGTACGCATAAGAAAACACAATGAAGCCCGCGGTGAGAGGGCCACGGGCTTCATTATCTCTGAGTATTAAGGAACTGTTATTTCTGACGGGCCCAGCGGATGAGTTCGCTCCATGAGGGTTTCTTGCCATACATGAAGATTCCCACACGGTAGATTTTCGCGGCAATCCACACCATGACAAGGAATGACAGATAGAGAACCAGCAGAGAGACGACTATTTCCCACGCAGCCACTCCCGAAGGAATGCGGCTCATCATCACCATCGGCGAGGTGAAGGGCACGTAGGACAGCGCCACCGCTATGCCCGACGACGGATCCTGAGCGGCCATCATGGAGAACATCATGCCGAAAATAATCAGGAACATGGGAATGGACTGAAGCTGCGAGGCGTCCTGGATGTTGTCAACGGCCGAACCGATGGCGGCATATATTGCGGCATACAGCATGAATCCGCCAACGAGATAAAGCGCCATATAGCAGAACAGACTCAGGATATAACCCACATCGGAAAGACGGGCCACAATCTGTATCATCTCCGGATCGATGCCGGTGTCGGACGCGGCGACTGCTCCGGCGGCATTGTAGGTCTGCACCTGCTCAAGCAGTTCGGCAGGCATTATGGCCGGAAGAAGGAAGGCTGTCATCAGGCCGATGAGAACGGCCCATATCACAATCTGGGTCACAGCCACCAGTCCTATGCCACAAATCTTTCCGAGCATGAGCTGTACGGGCTTCACCGAAGAAACCACAAGCTCAAGCACGCGGTTGTTTTTCTCCTCTATGATGCTTGTCATCACCATCTGGCCATAAATAAGCATCACCATATAGAGTATGAGCATCAGCACAAGCCCAAGACCGTAGCTCAGGCCGGCTGAGGCCTCCTTGGCCTCTTCGCTTCCCGATTCGGTGCGGTAGGCTTTCAGCGACACATCGCTGTGGATTTCCTCAAGTATCTTGTCGAGACCGGCTATATTGTATGAGGCTATGCGTTCATTCTCTATAATATCGTTTACCTGGGAGGTTATGCCCGATTCGAGCGAGAGCGACGAAGCCTTGCGCGAATAGAGCGAGAGACCGTCGGAACCGTTTGCCACTCCGGCCGGAATCACCAGCACGGCATCGGTATCCTCGTTCTTGACGAGCGAATCGAGCGGGGCTTCTGCCCTAACGAAGGCAATATCCTCGTTGCTCTTGAGTTTGTCGAATATGAATCCGCTCTCGTCTATCACCTCCACCTGACGGGAGTCGCCCTTGCTGAAAAGCATTATCAGCGAGGGAGCCGCCATGAGGGCAAGCATAAGCAGCGGCATTAGAAGAGTGGTGAATATGAAGCTTTTCTTTCCCGCGCGCTCCATAAACTCGCGCTTTATGATAATTCCTACTCTGGAGTCCATAGCGTTTTAAACATTTGGTGAATCCTTGACCATGGAGATGAACACATCGTTCATCGAGGCTCGCGATTCATTGATTGAACATATATCCACGGTTTTGTTGGCGATGTCTATGAGAGAGCGCACACCAGCCTGGGGCTTGAGCGTCACAGCCATTTCCGTGACTTCGGGACTGCCCGATTCCAGAATCTCGAAATCGTCGGTCACCGGCTCTATCGCCGAAACGAGGCTGCGGGAATCGCCGCGGAAACGGAGACGGTAGCGGCCGTCGGAGAACTTGCGGCGAATCTCCTCCACGTTTCCGCTCAGAATGTTGCGGCCCTGGTTGATAAGCGAGATGTTGTCGCATATCTCCTCAACGGAAGCCATGTTGTGGGTGGAGAATATCACTGTGGAGCCTTCGTTCTTGAGGCGCAGAATCTCGTCGCGCAGCAGATTGGCGTTCACGGGGTCGAAGCCCGAGAACGGCTCGTCGAAAATCAGGAGCTTGGGACGGTGAAGTACCGTGACGATAAACTGCACTTTCTGAGCCATACCCTTGGAGAGCTCTTCGACCTTGCGGTTCCACCAGCTCGATATCTCGAAGCGTTCGAACCATTCCTTTAGACTCCGTGTGGCCTCGGCCTTTCCAAGGCCTTTAAGACGGGCGAAGAAAACGGCCTGGTCGCCTACTTTCATTTTCTTGTAGAGGCCGCGTTCCTCAGGAAGATAGCCGATATTCACCACATCGTCCTGGCTCAGCGGATGACCGTCGAAGGTCACCAGACCGGAATCGGGCGCCGTGATATGGTTTATTATTCTGATGAGTGTGGTCTTGCCGGCGCCATTCGGGCCCAGAAGACCGTAGACCGTGCCCTCAGGCACAGAGAGCGAGACCGAATCGAGCGCCTTGTGGTCGGTGTAGGTCTTGCTCACATTATCTACCGTTAGTATATCCATACTTTTTCTGTTACTGTTGGTTTATTTGGATTCCTTTTGACAAATATGACGCATCTGCACGCCATAAATTGCACCGGAGTCAATTATTTTTTTGCCGCTTGCCGAAAAAGCGGTTCAGAATCACGGCCAATGCGCCGTCGCCAGTCACATTGCATGCCGTTCCGAAACTGTCCATGGCTATATACAGCGCTATCATCAGGGCATTCTGGGCATCGGTAAATCCAAGGATAGACGAAAGCAGTCCGAGCGACGCCATGATCGCACCGCCGGGAATGCCCGGGGCCGCTATTATCGTGATTCCTATCATGGCTATGAAATGGGCGAACATACCCGCCGAGTAAGGAATACCCTGCAATATCATCAGGGCAAGAGCGCACGCCACGATTTTCAGCGTGCTGCCCGACATGTGGATTGTTGCGCAGAGGGGCACCGTGAAACCAGCCACATCCTCGTCAACCCCCATCTTCACCGTCTGCCGGAGCGTTACGGGAATTGTGGCGGCCGACGACTGCGTTCCTAGTGCGGTGAAATAAGCCGGCATCATGGTCCAAAGCATCCTGAAAGGATTCTTGCGGTTGAAACATGCCGCTATGCAGTACTGGAGGACGAGAATGCCGATATGCAGCACGAAAATCACCCCGATGATCTTGGCGAAAGCCGTTATGATGGCTGTGACCTGCCCGGCCACAGTCATGTTCACGAAAATGCCGAAGATATAAAACGGAAGAAGTGGAATCACAATCCTGTTGATAGCGAGCGCCACAATATCGCGGAATTCCGAGAGCCCGCGGCGCAGCGCTGTGGAATGAACCACGGCACATCCCACACCAAGCATAAACGCAAGCACCAGCGAGGTCATAACACCCATCAGTGGCGGGATGGCGATATTGAAATATGTAGTGATCTCAACCTGCTGTTCCAGTCCCGCCTTCTCTATGCCTGCCGCTCCCGAAAGCATTCCCGGAAATAGCCATGCCCCTGTAAAATAGCTAATGAACCCGGCCATAATAGTAGCACCGTAGGCGAGCAATGCTGTGGCCACGAGCATCTTTCCGGCACGCGCGCCGAGATCGGCTATGGCCGGAGCCACGAATCCAAGAATGATGAGCGGTATCAGAAAACCCAGGAACTGGGAGAAAATGCCGTTGAAGGTAGCACAAAGCTGCGCCCACCACATAGGGCTGATATATCCTATGCCGATACCTGCCACAATAGCTATGGCTATGCGTCCAAGCAGACCGATTCTGAATTTCTTGTTTTTCGATTTTTCGTCCATAAAATGACCGGGGCTAAAAGTTTTCTCAACAAATTTAGCATATTTTTTGCGCACGGATGCAACTTTTCGCTTTCCCCTTTCGTCAAAGCTATAAAACCCATAAACTGTTATAAGAAAATGAAGATTCAAAAACTGATGTTTGCCTCCGCGGCAATATTATTCGGCATCTGCTCTCAAAGCTGCGTTTCGGCCGCATCCAACGTATTCGAGAAAATGGCAAATATGACCATGGGTAAGGTTGAGGAAGCCGGCCCGATGAAAACTATAACAATCGAGGCTGATAAGGTGACCTCTATCGATACCTCGAGCGGTATAAGAGTGGAATATACCCAGGGAAGCGAAACATCGGTGACGCTTACCGCACCCGACAACATCATAGACGATGTGGAAGTGACCGTGAAAAACGGTGAGCTGAACTGCGGCATGAAGACCAAACGTCGCGTCAACAAACCCATAACCGTGACCGTCACCTCACCCGGCGTCGACGACCTTGAGGCAAGCTCCGGTTCTTCCATCAAAATTGCGGCCGGACTGGATATGCCGGGCTCCGAAATGGAAATCTCTGTATCAAGCGGCGCGAGAATAGACGTGAATAAAATAAGTGCGGAAAGCATCGAAGCTGACGCTTCAAGCGGCTCAGCGCTTAGAATTGACGGCGCCAAGGCCACGACCATGGCATTCTCAACCTCCAGCGGCTCGAGCATGCGAGTAGAATCAATCACGGCTGGTTCCGTAACCGGAAAAGCATCCAGCGGAAGCTCCATGGGCGTTTCAGGCACAACCAAATATGTGGAACTCCGCGCATCCTCGGGCTCATCATTAAGCGGCCGCTCACTCGTTGCTGAAACCGGTCTGCTCAAATCCTCCAGCGGTGCCAGTGTGTCGGGCAACGTGAAAGGTTCATGCGAAATCGAGAAATCCTCCGGCGGCTCCGTCAGCAACCGCGCCGACTGACAGCTGGGAAAATCACGCAGTCTCCGAAAGGTTATGCCACAAATGTAGGACTGTTCCCTGGAGCAGCCGTTAAACACCATTGATTACCATCAGATGTACGAGCGTACATCCCTACAATTTGGACGATAATCTGAGTTTGCAACACCAATTTATATTTAATATTTACATATCGGTAACCTCCGATCGGAAAGAGCAGCCACACGACTGCTCTTTTTATTTGGTTGTATATTATTTTTCATCACTACAGGGAACTATTCCGGAGAAATTGCATCTAATTGGATAAAGAAAATCAGATGATGAATAATTCTGACTATAATAAATCCTTTACTGCGATGGTGAGCCGACATGAAAAGATAATTTTCAGTGTCTGCTTCTTTTACACTACGACAGCAGTGCCATTTGAAGACATCAGGCAGGAGGTCTTGATTTCTTTATATAAAGGGTATCGCAATTTCCGACATGAGAGCTCAGAATCAACATGGGTTTATAAAGTATGCATCAATACTTGTCTGCTATCTTTAAGAAAACTCACTTCGAAGGTTAAGACCATTCCTTTGGAGGAAATGCCCTTGACATTTTTTCATGATGACAGCGATAAAGAATTCAAAGAAAAATTAGAATGGCTCCACTCTATGATAGTGCAACTCAATCCTATGGAAAAAGCCCTGATATTAATGTGGCTTGATGAACTGAGCTATGAAGAAATCGCCGCCAACATGGGTATACCGAGAAATACGGTTGCATCCCGTCTGCATAGAATAAAGGAAAAAATTTCATCAAGAAAGGAGGTTTGAGTATGGAACTTGAAGAATTAAAGACCGCATGGAAATCAGTCAGACCACAAATCAAGAATACAGGATGTTCTACGCAAAACAGCGACTGTCTTTCCCGAAAAAAAGACGTCAGGTCGCGGCTTTTAAGAAAGTTTTTCCTGGAAGAAATATTCGCTTTTATATGCCTCATCCTACTGGCCACATCGCATCTGTGGTCTCCTACAAAGCTGCCTGTTTTATGGCTGGTTGCATTCTGCGCAGTTATCGTTGTAGCTATGGTCTATGGCATTGGGCTATATGGTGCTATAAAACAAATAAATCTGTGGGAAGATTCCAACGCGGAGATTTTTACGGCGATTATCAAAATGAAGAAGCGTTACCGCCGAATCGAACTGGTTACAAGCATTCTGTTTTTGTCATTACTGATATGGCTCTCTCTGACACCACCCTTCCTAAATACGCCTGATATGTACATTGTATGGAGCATGACCATTATCTGCTTCGGTCTGGAATATCTATGGTACAGAAGCAATGTCAAACAATTAAACATTTTAGGCAACTGGGACGAGTGCGAAATTTAGAGCCGGTTCCCCAATATTTGTT